>DAOTYY010000015.1:0-33257 GCA_034434695.1 Anaerolineaceae bacterium | reverse complement strand
TTACCGGCAAATCAAAGCGAGCCTGGACGAGCGCTTGCAGGGTTCGGTTGGCTTGCGTACGCTCCATCGTCAAGTCCTGCCGTTGGGTCAACAAGCCGCTTTCAGCAAGCCATGGCAGGCAGGGGAAGTACCGCCGGCGGTGCGGGTGGATGGGATTTGGCTGACGGTGATGGTCGAGACGAACGGCCTGCAGGGCGATCGGGCAGGTCGGCTGCGACCGCTCAAACAGGCCCGCCGCGTTGCAATTCTGGCTGCCCAGGGGGGGTGGCCGCAAAGCGGAAAAACCAATCAAGGGCGCATTTTAGACATACTTAAACCCGGATTGCCCTTTTGCGCTGCTTTACCAACATGCGTGTTAAAACTGGTCAAGCTTACGACCGGTTCATAACTCTACCGGGGGTAATGCCTGAGGAGCTGACACTGCTTACCGAAACTGGCGTTGAACTTGCTTCAATGGGTAAAGCCTGGCCACAACTTACTATCTGATGTTACGCACTGAGTGCGGCAAAAATCGAGTAAGATTCGGACATGAACAAAGAATACCTGGAACTCTACACCGATTATTTGCTCAGCACGTTTGGACACGCCACAGCGACAGGGTTATCGGCGCTGGTGAATGGACAAGTCAGCCACGACCAGATTACACGTTTTCTGTCAGGTGGCGAGTACACCTCGAAAGACTTGTGGCTGGAAGTCAAGACCACGGTACGCAAGGTGGAGCGGGAAGATGCGGTCTTGATTTTTGACGATACCGTTCAGGAAAAGCCATACACAGACGAGAACGAAGTGATGTGCTGGCATTATGACCATAGCAAAGGTCGGGCGGTCCAGGGTTTCAATCTACTCAACTGCTTGTATCATGTGGAAGATATCTCCATTCCGGTCGCATTTGAGTTGATCAAGAAGCCTGCCGAATACTGCGACCTCAAAACGCGCAAGCGCAAACGAGCCAGTCTGGTAACCAAAAACGAGTTGAACTATGCTGGATGTGTGTGCGCAGAACAAGTTGAAGTTTCGCTTTGTTTTGTTCGACACTTGGTTTGCCTCGAAGGAAAATATGTGCCACATCAAACAAACACTCGAAAAAGACTTTGTGTGTGCGCTGAAATCCAATCGTTTGGCGGCTGTAAGCGAAGAAGATTATCAAGCCAACCGCTTTACGCCGATTGAAGAACTGCCTTGGCAAGAAGAGACGCTGTTTACAGGCTGGCTCAAAGACGTGCCTTTTCCTGTACTGTTCGTGCGCCAGGTCTTTACCAACAAAGATGGCAGCACGGGAATTCTCTATCTGGCTTGCAGTGACACAACGGTCACGCGGAAACTGATTCTGGCGACCTATCAAAAACGATGGCCGGTGGAAGTCTTCCATAAATCGCTCAAACAGAATGCCGCGTTGGGGAAAGCGCCCGTGCGGCGTGTCGCCACACAGAACAATCATGTCTTTGCCGTGCTGTATGCGATTTTCAAATTGGAGTGTCTGAAAATCAAGCGACACCTCAACCATTTTGCCTTGCGGGCACATTTGTATCTCAAGGCGACCCGCACCGCTTTTGACGAACTACAAGCTCTCAAGGCTGCGTAACATCAGTTACTATTACGACATCACATGGTGTGATAAAAGTGCCAGACCTGTTAGTATTATAAAAACTCCGTCTTCCATACCCGAAAGCCGGCGAAGTAATTCCCGGTTCGGGGAGCATTCAAAAGATTCGTTGGAAGATCTCGGGCAAAGGGGTAGCCTTGGAATTCAAGCGGCTTTTCCCTGAAATGTATGTGCAATATCGCGCCTTGTGTGAGAGCGGTCAATTCAAAGTGGGACAACTCTGGCTGTACAAAACCCCGCAAAAGTGGGTGCTGAACTTTGCCGCCAAAGAATACTGGCGCGCCCCATCGAGATTGGAGTATGTAGAGGCCGGGCTAAAGAAGTTTGTGCAAGTTTACAGCGAAATGGGTATTCACAGCATTGCTTTTCCACCGTTGGGCTGCGGCAATGGGCAGTTGGATTTTGAAACCCAAGTTCGCCTGCTGATGGAACACTACCTGAAACATTTACCCATTGACATTTTCATCCTGTCATTCTATTCGCTGTGCTAAAGTGAACACGGCTGATAAGAAGAGCACCAGGCTAAAAGCTGCCAGCGCTCCCAGGTCAAGGGTTGCAATTGCCCATGTTCCGCCAGAAAGCGCAGCGCGTAAGGCCTCGACGGAATAAGTAAGGGGAAACAGTCGGGCAAGAACTTGCAGCCAGAACGGCATGGAATCCAGGGGTACGAACACGCCGCCCAGGAACATCATCGGAAAGCGAATGAAATTTGCCAGCGTTTGTGCCTCAAACACTTCCTTGACTGCCACTGAGACAAACGCTCCCATCGCGGAAAAAGCGGTGGCCGAGAGCAAAAGCGCCAGGATCAGTATGAGCCAATTCACCCCGCTTGAGCCGAATGTTAGCAAGGAAATTACCAGCACCACCAGCGTGACCGTCAGGCCAAAAGCCATGCCGCCCAATAATTTTCCTGCCAGCAATGCGGGCAGGCGTACCGGTGCAAGCAGTAATCGTTCCAGTGAGCCGATCCGCCGCTCGAAGACGATGACGATGGCCTCCATCGAACTCGTACCAAACAAGATCGTCAGCGCCAGCAAGCCGGGCACCAGGGCGCGCAAATCGCCCGGATTGCGAATGGCAAATGCCAGGATGAAGGCAAATGGGAACAGGATACCCCAACTGATGTTGGGCGCCTTGAAATAATAGGCTTTCAGGTCTTTCAAGGCAATGTAATACATACCGCGCAGGTCATCCGACAGCATTTCCGCCTCCCTTCCCGCTTTTCTCAGACAGCATCACCTCTGCGCTCAGACCCGTCAGCCGGACGAACACATCCTCCAGTGAAGGGCGCAGGGTATCCACCGCCAGGATACGCTGCCCGCTGCTTTCGCTCAAAAGGCTTTGGATGGCGGCTTCAACGCCATCGTTACATTCAATCCGTCTCTTTTCAGGTTGACCGTCCGCTCCTGCCAGCGTTATCTCGACGATTGTTTTTTGTTGTACACCAGATTTCAATCTGTCAATTGTATCGAGCGCAACGATTTGTCCCTTCACAATGACTGCCACCCGGTCGCACAGACGCTCAGCCTCTTCCAGGTAGTGCGTGGTTAAAAAAACAGTCACTCCCTCGTCGCGCAGGCTGGTAATCATCCCCCGCAGATTGCGGGCACTCATCACATCCAGACCAGTGGTTGGTTCATCTAGAAAAATCAGCGGTGGGTGGTGCACCAACGCGGCGGCAATTGTCAAGGCGCGCCTCATGCCGCGTGAGAGCTTGGCGAATGGCGTGTCCCGTTTCTCACTCAAGTGGAAGCGTATCAACAGGGACTCGGCACGCGCCTTGCGTTCCGACCGCGGTACGCCGTACAATTGCATAGCAAAGACCAGGTTGTCAAATGCAGTAAGTTCGTCATACAAATTGGATGCTTCCGGCACAACGCCAATGCGCTTCTTAATCCGCGGTAAATCTTTCTCACGGTCCAGACCGAGTATCTGGACCCTTCCTGCTGTGGGAGTGGAAAGCCCAGTCAACATGCGGATGGTAGAGGTTTTCCCCGCACCGTTGGGTCCTAGAAAGCCAAAGACTTCGCCTTCGTGAACGGTGAAATCTATCCCATCCACAGCGCGCAAAAGCGGCAGGCCTTTGCCAATGGTGAAAATTTTTGTCAATCCTTCAACTTGAATGGCGTAGGTCATTGTAGATATCCTTTTAGAGTATTTGGTAGGAAATCATCAGCAGGGTGGCGCAAAGCAGCGCGCACAAAATATTCCCTTCCAAAGAACAAGCGCTGGCGTTCTGCAGGTGCGCTCATCATGGGCGATGAACTCAATTGCGTGGCATGACAGCGTATGGCAGCCAGTTTGATCTCCCAGACAGACGACACATCCACCGCAAGCGCAATCGTTTTATCGGCGACAGGATGAACCTGGCGCATGTCTAGAGTTCGGGCCAGTGACTGTGGTACAGCAACGGTGTACAGAGCAACAATCTCTGGGCTACGCCGGTAAGATTCGGCAGTCCACTAACCGACAGCGATATGGTCCGGATGACCAGAAAGTCCATCCGGACCGAAAGTAAGCAAGACTTGGGGTTGGATCTCGTGGATGCTCTCCAGAATTTCCGCGGTAACCTGTTCAGTGTTGGCTTCTGCCAGTTTACTGTCCTCGTAATCCAGCAGGCGAGGCGGCTGAATGCCCAGTGTAGCGCAGGCACAGCGTAATTCTCGCTCGCGCATTGCCGGCAATTCTTCCGGCAAACACAGCGGCGGATCACCACTTGACCCGGCTTGTCCGCGTGTGGCCGTCAGCAGGTGGACATGCACTCCGCTTAAAGCAAGCAATGCCAGCGTCCCACCCGGTCGGAATGTCTCATCATCGGGGTGGGCAAAAACAGCCAAAAGGTTAAGCCAACGGTTAGTCATGGTTGTCTCAAGATAGTAATTGTACTACCAACACGCGCATTCGCTTGTCAGCGCAACGAATGAAGAACAAAAATTTAGACGCGAATATTGCAACCTCCTTGATTTCTTTGGGGCATCTATAAGTGAGAGCGTGTTGAAAGTATTTCTCCAATGCCAGAAAATAATCTATGTTGCCTTTTGCTTTGAGAATTTCACCAACCTGTCCGAATTTATGTCCGAAGATCAGAGGAAAAGACTCTTCTTAATGTTATAATATTGTAAAATTTGGATTAAGAAATTTGAGAGAATTGCCAGACGGCGGTTTTGACTTGAGATATTGATTATTAAAGCCCGGATAAATCTTGCACCCCTGCAGGGATGAGCGGTTTCTGAAGAAGGTACGCTGATGTTCAGACACCGGTTTTTTGAGAGGTTCAAATTTTAACTTGTTATTTTGAACCTGTCACAACAAAATGAACAAAATGGCCTAGAAGATCAGGAGACTAAGCGATCGAATTGTTGCAGATCAGAGGATAGTCTTGTGATAGTGATGATACGGTTTTTCTGCTAACGCTGGTAAGTTTTTTGGCAGAGCCGGGCCATTCTTATCTGGAGCTTTCAATTTTTACGTTGACCGCCGTAGGCTGTTGAGTCAGGGCTACGGCTTTGTATTTTAACGATGGAGAGAAAAATTACTGCTCTCAAAGCTCAGAAAAGGAATCCTGACCGGATCAATGTATATCTGGAGGGTGAGTTTGCTTTTGGGTTATCACGCATCGTTGCAGCTTGGTTGCATGTCGGACAAATGCTCAGTGATGAGAAAATCAAACAGCTTCAGGAAGAAGACGTGGCTGAAGTAGCGTTTCAGCGGGCGCTGCGTTTTCTGGCTCATCGCCCGCGCTCTAAACATGAAATGGAGCAAAAACTGCAGATGGCAGGCTTTGAACCGAATGTGGTTCGGACAGTCATTGAGCGGTTGAAAAACAGCGGCTATCTGGATGACCAGCAATTTTCTAAGCTGTGGGTCGAGAATCGCAATGATTATCGCCCGCGCAGCCGCCGTGTTTTGGCAATGGAGCTGCGGCAAAAAGGTGTGGCAGAGGAAATCATACAACATACTCTGTCGGAGAATCCCGATGAAGAAGCACTGGCTTATCGGGCAGCCAGCCGCTATGCGAGACGCCTGGAGGGGCTGGATTGGGAGACCTTTCGCACCCGACTGAGTGGTTTTCTCGCTCGTCGCGGTTTTGGTTACGGAACAATATCCTCTGTGGTGCGTCGAGCATGGAAAGAGGCCAATCCGACAGGGAATCACTTGGAAAATTAGGAAAAAAGAATATGAACGGTATAGGGATCGGTTTTGTTATCTTGCTGGCATTAGGTGATGTACTGCTGGTTGCGGTAATCGCTTACTTCGTCAGTCGTTTAATGGCTGAACGGTATCGGCAGGCACAGCAATTCCAAGTAGAAAATATTTTGCAAACCAGCAAAGAGAAAGCTCAGCAAATCGTGCTGGAAGCAAAAGATAATGCGCTGAAGATTCTGCGCGAAGCTGAAAATGAGATTGCGCGCAGGCGAGCAGAGTTATCCCGCGAGGAAGACCGTCTGCAAAAGCGGCGCGCAGAGCTGGATTTCCGTGTTGAACGGCTTGAGCAGCGTGAACAGGCACTCAACAAACGTCAAAGCGCCCTGGATAAACGCGCCAATGAAGTGGAGAAACTCGTCGCTCAACGGATTGAGGAATTGCAGCGAGTTGGGCAAATGTCTCTGGAAGAGGCGCGCAATGAATTGCTGGCAATGACGGAGAAAGAGGCGCGAAACGATATGGCGCGCATTATCCGCCAGATCGAAACAGAGGCGCGCTCGGAAGGCGAAAAACGCGCCCGAGAGATCATCGCTGATGCTATTCAACGGGTGGCTTCGGATCATGTTGCCGAGGTGTGTTCCTCAATTGTGACCTTGCCCAATGAAGAAATGAAAGGCAGAATCGTCGGGCGGAATGGACGGAACATCCGCGCTTTTGAACAGGCGGCTGGGGTTGATGTGATTGTGGATGATACACCGGAGTCAGTGACCATTTCTTGTTTTGACCCCGTACGGCGTGAAATTGCGCGCCGTGCGCTGGAGCGCCTTATTCTGGACGGTCGTATCCACCCGGCACATATTGAGAAGGTTCTGGCAGAAGAGCAGCGCGAAGTTGAACGCGCAATTATCGAAGCCGGTGATGAGGCGGCTTTTGACGCAGGGGTCGTTGGGTTGCATCCCGAAGTAATCAAGATGTTGGGACGGTTGAAGTACCGCACCTCATATGGACAAAATCAGCTTGCTCATGCGGTTGAGGTGGCAAAGCTGGCTTCGATTATTGCCTCAGAATTGGGCGCAGATGCTGAAATTGCACGGGCAGGCGCGTTGCTTCACGATCTTGGCAAGGCGATGGATCATAACACGGAAGGCACCCATGCTGCAATTGGGGCTGAATTTGCCGCCCGTCACGGTGCCCACCCCAAGGTGGTCAATATCATTGCGTCTCATCACCACGAGGTTGAACAGGAAAGTGTGGAAGCGGTGATTGTTGAAGCTGCTGATGCAATTTCTGGCGCGCGGCCTGGCGCACGGCGTGAAGACCTGGAGCAGTATATCAAACGATTACGCGCTCTGGAGGAAGTGGCGAATTCACACAAAGGTGTGCAGCAAAGTTACGCCATTCAGGCTGGTCGTGAAGTGCGGATTATTGTCAAGCCGGAAGAAATTGATGATCTGGCTGCCATTCGCTTGGCTCGTGATATTGCCAAGAAGATAGAAGAAACCATGCAATATCCAGGTCAAATCAAGGTGACCGTGATTCGCGAGACGCGCACAACTGAGTATGCCAAGTGAGTGTAAGAGATAAGCTTCCCTTTTCTTGTAGCGATTAGCGCAGGAAGGGATTGTTTGTCCTCTCCTCAGCGACGGTGGTCTCCGGACCATGCCCGCTGAGAAGAGTTG
The DNA here is from genome assembly GCA_034434695.1 of Anaerolineaceae bacterium. Classification (GTDB taxonomy): domain Bacteria; phylum Chloroflexota; class Anaerolineae; order Anaerolineales; family Anaerolineaceae; genus DYEC01. The sequence goes on along the minus strand of DAOTYY010000015.1, from coordinate 25,829 downwards.
TTTCAGGCGGCAAGGTAAGGACTTGCGTCTGGATGCTGTTGATCAGTTGCCTGAAATCGCTGCCGGGTAAATCGGTGCGTCCAATACCGTGGTAAAAGATGACATCACCAACAAAAGCCAGCCTTTCCTCCGCAATGTAAAACATCACATGCCCTGGTGTGTGACCGGGAACATGTCTGACCTCGATGGTAGAATTACCCAGCTTTAATTGTTGTCCATGCGAAAAGAAAATTTCAGGTTCAGGGCCCGGATCAATTTGAAGACCCCAGTCAAAAGCTCCGCCCGCTTGTCTCCATAATGGCAAGTCTTCTGCATGAAGACCGGTTTTGGGGGTGGGATTAAATCGTCGGGCAACCGAAGCTCCGGCAATATGGTCAAAGTGTGCATGTGTCAGCCAGATTTCTGTAAGTTCAAGTTTCAATCGCTCAATTGTTTCAAGCGCCCGCTCGCTCTCAAATGATGGATCAATCAGCACGGCTTTTCTTGTGTCTAGGTCAGCGAGTAAATAGGTATTGTTTTCAAGGGGTCCGAGGATGAAAGTGGTTATGTGGAGTGTCATAAGGGTTTATTTCTCCAATTGTTTCTCAATCTCAAGAATAAATTCATGCGCTGTCTGGAACACAGTTTCCTTACAGGGTTCACGAGTTATCACGTGCCCACCTCCTTCCAACCAGAGCATTTTCTTACTGGAAGTCCCTAATCGATCAAAAATGTGCTCCATACTGTCCGGTAGAATGCTGGTGTCATCACGCGATTGCATTAGCAGCACGGGAACCCTGATCTGCGGTAAGGCGTTTTGTAGCTGTTCGAAGAGCAATTTTAATTCGGCAAGTGAACGCGTGGGATATTTGGGGTAGGAGACGTGTGTTTTGAGATTTTCTGGGTCTTGCCAGTCGGAAGGCCCCTTATTTACATAAGGCATGAACAGGCTAAGCGGTCTTAAGAAGTTTACCCGCCAGTCGTCAGGGAAACGATAGGGGGTGGACATAGCAACGGCACCCTGAACTGGATAGCGAGAAGCAGAAATCAGCGCTAGAACTCCCCCCATAGAAAGTCCAAGAACATAAATGCGATCTGTCATTCCTGAGAGAAGATGCAAGCCATCCTCAACAGATGCCAGCCAGTCCTGCCAGCGGCTACGGATCATATCCGGGGGACACATGGCGTGACCTGTCAGACGAGGTCCCAGCACCGTAAAGCCTTTGCTTGCCAGATATTCACCCAGTGGGCGCATCTCTTTGGGGGTTCCAGTGAAGCCATGGATCACAAGACAACCAGTTCGATTGCCTGGAAAGAGAAACGGTTCTGCACTTTGAATAATGATTGGTTTTTCCATGATGTCACTCCCTTTTGTTTTATCAGAAGATAACCAGATCCCGGGGAAAGTCGCTCAGGCTTTCGCAGCCTGTGGCAGTGATCACTACATCATCTTCTATTCTGACGCCGCCTTGTTTAGGGAGGTAAATTCCCGGTTCAATGGTAAAGACCATGCCTGGAGCCAGCGTCAGCGAGTTTTTGGTATATATGTATGGCTGTTCATGGGCTTCCATACCCAAACCATGACCGGTGCGATGAGTGAAATATTTTCCATATCCCGCAATTTCAATAACAGAGCGGGTGCTCCGGTCAACTTCTCCGGCTGGTTTTCCGGGTTTTCCGGCGGCGCGCCCGGCGGCGTTTGCCTGTTGAACAGTTCGATAAATTTTTTCCAGTTCATTGTCAAGGCAGCCAATTGCAAAGGTACGTGTCAGGTCAGAGCAATATCCGCCAACAGTTGCTCCCCAGTCAATGACCAGCAGATCGCCTGCCTGTAGTTTTCGCTCGGTAGGTGTGCCGTGAGGATCGGCGCTGTTTGGACCACTAGAGACAATGGGTGGAAAAGGCAGCTCGGGCTCTGAACCGGCACGCAGCAACTGGATGGTTAACTCGGCAGCAATGTCTTTCTCGCATACACCCGTTTTGATAAAAGGGAGGGTTCCCTCCAGCGCCCGCTGAGCTACCTGAACAGCCTTGCGCATTAGATTAATTTCATTCTCGTCTTTGATCAAGCGCAATCGGGCGAAGATATCATCTCCAGCAGCCAATTCAATCTCCGGATTTGCCGCTTTCAAGAAATTCAATTCCAGAAATCTGAAACGGCTTGCCTCTATAGCAACTTTTTTCTTGTTTAATGGGACTGCCTTTGAGGCTTTCTTAAATGCTTCCATCCATGTTGTTGGGTTATCGCTGTATGGAAAAACTTGAAGGGGGATGAAAGCTTTGTCCAGACGGGAGGTTTCCAATTCGGGCAGGATAAGAGCAGGTGTTTCATCTGGGGTGATCAGTAATACCACCGGACGTTCCATGAGATGGAACGAAAGCCCAGTGAGATAGGTCAGGGTTGGGCTGGGGTTAAGAGCGGCAACTGAAAACTCACTTGATTTTAGCAGGTTTACTAAATGTGAATAACGAGCGGTTGGTAGCATTATATGTATTTTTTCTACCCTAAGGGTCTATGCTATGTTCTTCAAGAGATTTTTTTCTTTTCCTGGAATATGAAATAGATAAGCAATCCCAGACTGATAAGGGATATGCCCAGCCCCAGCCACAAGATTTGAATGTACTCCAAATCATTATATCGGTTAGCCACAGACCAATTTAAAGGATTGAACGGCTTGGCTTCGAATTTTTGAGAAGCGTCTGCAATTCTCCAGAGGCGATAATTCATCCACATATCATGCACTGAAAAAACTGATGAAAGTATAAGAAAGAGACGGGTCAATCCCGAAAGTTGCGTACTGTTCAGCCAATGCTGTAGCTCAATCACTGCCAATGTTAGGACAAAGACAAATGATAAACCAATAAAGCGGGATGCAATTCGCTCGCCGGTGAACAGCGGGATAGGGAATGCTAGACGGAGGTACTGATAGATTTTGCCCAGCGACATTACCATAAGGATCAAGGAAGGTATGAGTAAGGCACGGTATGCGGAGTGTACAGAAGTGTTGCTCAAGGGACGAATGATACCAAAGACAACAAGAAATGCTCCTGCAAGCAATCCAACATACAGGGTATATTCCCACAAACCAATGGGTTTGGTCAGCCCGGTGTTGATGGTGATGTCATTAGGGATTTCAATTTTTACCAGCGCATTCCACAGAGAAACAAATAGAGGATATCCACCGATAAACTTGTTGTCAAATTCTCCCAGATGCAGGGTCGGGGGAAGAATTCGTACCATGCTTAGGGAAAGCGAAAAGCCAATCGCTTTGAGGATATCAAGGGTTTTTGCAGGAATGGCAATCACCAGTAAACCGAGAAACAGAATGCTCCAGATAAACTGGTGATATGCTCCTTGTAAATACAAAGCGAAAAGCAGTACTGATATTTTTGCAACCCATATCCAACCGGTTTTGTTTTCGATGAGGTCAAACACGAATATGGCAAACCATGAGAATAAAAAGCTGCCCCACCATGTGATATGCCCAACACTGATGTGAGCCAGGATGTGACCATTGAAATTGAACAACAAAAAGAGGATTGAAAAGGTAAACAAAGAAAGTTGGAATCTTTTTTTCAGGGTGACTAATCCCCAAAATCCGACGCTGTATAATAACCAATTATTCACCATAACGAAAATGCCGATATCCATGTATTTCAATAGCCAGATCTGTGGGGATAGAATGGCATCGGGGACAACCATAAAGCGGTCGGTCACATAAGCCAGTGGCGCAATATCGGAAATGTGGAGTGGGAGAACACCCTGACTGACGGCGTCTTTGAGAAACGCCAAACGCGGGGCGTTAATATCAGCCCAGTCATGATAATTAAAAGGGCCACGTCCCCAATTCAGGAAGTAACCCCACAGAAAGATTCCGAGCATATACAGGATAGCCAACCAGACTTTGCTCAACCATTGAAAGCGTGGCGGAAGTGTTGGATTAATAAAAAATTCTGTTGCTCGCTCTAATCTTGAGGCTTTCATTGCATATTTCTTTAGGTGTGTTTTGCTTAATTATAGCCCGAACGTGGGAGTGGCAAAGGCGAACAAGAACAATCATAGGGCAATCCGCATTAGAAAAAAGTGAGAGAATCTGGTTATTGCTCACAAAAGCCAGAAGGATGTGTATTGAAGACAAGAAATTATGATATAATTTTAGTTTGCATGATGCTCAACTTGTTTTGTGATTTCGGATTAGCGTTTGGAATTTCCATAACGCTTTGTTTCGTTTTGTAGAGATTTCTTCAGGAGGCGTTTAGTGGAAACAAAAGGTTTGGTTGCACTGCGGATTAGTTTAGCTTCGCCCGAGACAATAAGAAGCTGGTCTTATGGTGAAGTGCTCAAGCCCGAGACGATTAACTACCGGCGCTTGCGGCCTGAAAAAGATGGACTCTTTTGTGAAGCAATTTTTGGTCCTACTCGCGATTGGCAGTGCTATTGTGGCAAGTATAAAAATCCCCGTTACAAAGGGATTGTTTGCGACAAATGTGGCGTTGAGGTAACGCGGTCGTCAGTTCGACGAGAGCGGATGGGGCATATTGAGTTGGCTACGCCAGTTGCACACATCTGGTACACCCGGCGAATACCTTCTTATCTTGGGCTATTGCTGGATATATCGCGGCGGAATCTTGATCGAGTCTTGTATTTTGCGCAATATATCGTTACTTATGTAGATGAGGAGGCTCGTCAAAAAGCGCTTCGTCGTCTTGAAGATGAGATGAGCGTTTCTGAACGCGAGGTTGCGGCACAGATTAACGCTCGCATATTGGAGGTGAAAACGGCCCGGGATCGTAAAATTAGCGAGTTAAATCAACAGAAAACCGATCTTCAAGCACGTGCAGATGAACAAATTGCTAGTCGGTTAGAACCGATCATGAAAGAAGGTCAGCGCATTGAGCGCGCCTTACAAGAGAATGTTGGACAAGCTCTTAAAGCCGCACTGGTTTTCGAGGGTGCAAATACAACGATTGCTGAGATTGGCGAAGTTATCACCCCACAGCATATTTCAAAAGTTCAAAAAGTTGTCAAAGAACGACTGGATGAAATTGAAGCTGAGTTTCGAGAGCAGCTCCAACGAGATTTGGCTCAATTAGAGACAACAATAGCGCAAATCAAAGCTGAAGCTAATGAGCAAATGGAAGCTTTACGTAACCAGCTTGAGGATCAATCGACGGAATCACATAGTCAGAACTCGCGCTTGCGCGATGAACTCTTAGAGTTAAGTCCTTTCACTTTCCTGAGTGAGAGTCGCTACCGGGAGTTAAAATCGCGTTGGGGGCAGACTTTCCGCGCCGATATGGGCGCTGAAGCCTTCTATGATATCTTACGTCGGCTTGACCTTGATAAGTTAGCAGAAGAGCTTTGGAATGAGGTGAGAACTTCTAAAAGCAAACAAAAACGCAAAAAGGCAACTACGCGATTAAAAGTGGTTGAAGCATTCCGTCGCTCAGGCAATCGTCCTGAATGGATGATCCTGACGGTTTTACCAGTTATCCCACCTGATTTACGGCCCATGGTACAGTTGGATGGAGGACGTTTTGCGACCTCAGACCTGAATGATTTGTATCGTCGCGTCATTAATCGTAATAATCGCCTCAAGCGGTTACTTGAGCTTGGTGCGCCCGACGTGATTGTGCGTAATGAGAAACGTATGCTTCAGGAGGCTGTTGACTCCTTGATTGATAATTCCCAACGGGGCAAGGCTTTGTCCCGCCGTGGACGTCGTGAGCTTAAGTCGCTATCCGACATGCTCAAGGGAAAGAAGGGGCGTTTCCGTCGCAATTTGCTAGGTAAACGTGTTGACTATTCTGGCCGCTCAGTTATTGTGGTTGGACCAAAACTGAAACTTTATCAATGCGGCTTGCCAAAGAATATGGCGCTTGAGTTGTATCGCCCGTTTGTCATCGCGCGTTTGGTGACGCATAATTATGCCGCGAATGTTAAGGGTGCTCGCCGTTTCATTGATCGTAATCGCCCTGAGGTGTGGGAAGTCTTGGAAGAAGTAATCAAAGAGCGGCCAGTACTCTTGAACCGTGCTCCTACACTTCACCGTTTGGGTATCCAGGCTTTTGAGCCGGTGCTTATTGAGGGTAGCGCTATCCAACTTCATCCTTTGGTTACCACTGCATTTAATGCGGACTTTGACGGCGACCAGATGGCTGTTCATGTTCCACTTTCTGACAAAGCGGTGTGGGAAGCGCGCAATTTGATGCTTTCTTCGCGTAACTTGTTGAAGCCCGCGGATGGTGAGCCAATTATCAGCCCTTCAAAAGACATGGTGCTTGGGGTGTATTATCTGACCATGGAAGATCAGCGCGAACACAAGGGCGATGGACGTTTCTTTGCTGATGCTGATGAGGTTGAATTGGCATATCAGCTTGATCAGGCTGATATTCATGCAAAAATCAAATTGTTAGTTGATACATGGTATGATGATAAGGGAAATCGTTTACCAAAATCCCGGAAAGTATTGATTGATACAACGGTTGGACGCGTTCTATTTAACAGGATATTGCCCAAAGAGCTTCAATTTGTCAACGAAGTATTGGATAAGGGTGGTGTCAAAGATTTGATTGCTCAGGTATATGAAATTTGCGGTCAGGATGTGACCACTGAGGTTGCGGATGCCATCAAGGATATTGGTTTTGAATACGCAATGCGTTCTGGGGCAACAATTGCTGTGGCAGACATCACCATACCACCGGAAAAAAGTGAGATCATCGCTGAGGCTCAACAGGAAGTTGAAAATGTCAATCGAGCTTGGCGACGAGGTTTGTTGACCGAACAGGAGCGCAACGAGCGCATCATTGAAATCTGGCAAAAAACAACCAAAGATGTTGCAGAAAAGGTCCGTGACTACATGGACCCAAATGGTAATCTGGCAACCATGGCGAATTCTGGAGCAACCAAAGGCGGTTTTGGTCCAATTGCTCAACTGGCGGGAATGCGCGGGCTTATGGCTGATCCTGCTGGTCGTATTATTCGCTTGCCTATCCAATCTAACTTTCGAGAAGGTTTAACTGCTCTGGAGTACTTTATTTCGACCCATGGCGCTCGAAAGGGCCTGGCTGACACTGCATTGCGCACTGCCGATGCTGGCTATCTGACACGTCGTTTAGTAGATATTGCACAAGATGTTATTGTCAATGAAGAGGACTGTGGAACTTCTGATGGAATTTGGATCCGCAAAACTGATGATATTGCTGGCCAGTCTATGTCTGTGCGTCTGTTTGGCCGCCTGTTAGCAGAAAGGGTAGTCCATCCACAGACAGGCGAGGTGCTTGGTGAGCGTAATGAGATGTTGGATCACGATTTGGTCCGCCGGATTGTTTCTGCTGGTGTAAATGAGGTCAAGGTACGCTCACCCTTAACTTGCGAACTGTTGCATGGCGTGTGTGCTAAGTGCTATGGCATGGATTTGGGTCGGGGCAAGGAAGTTGAGCTTGGAGCAGCAGTTGGTATCGTAGCAGCTCAGTCTATTGGTGAGCCTGGTACTCAGCTCACATTGCGCACTTTTCATACCGGTGGTGTAGCAGCAGGCGGCGATATCACAACTGGTCTGCCGCGCGTAGAGGAGTTATTTGAAGCTCGACGCACACCAAAGGGTGAAGCTGTTATTACACAGATTGAGGGCGTTGTCAAAATTTTGCAAAGCGATCGTTACAGCGAGCAACGGGTTGTTCGCGTGGAAAAAAGCGAGATGCTTAGTGACGAATACGATATCCCTGAAGGTTGGACTATTAAGGTCTCTGATGAACAGCAGGTTTCGTCTGGCGATTGTATAGCCGAACTTGATGAAGCATCTATCGTTGCCCAGCGAGCGGGACGGGTGCGTCTTGAGCAAAGAAAAGTGATCATCTCGTATGAGCAACGCGATAGCGAGGAATATGAAATCCCAACTACATCACGCTTACTGGTAAAGGACGGCGATCATGTAGAAGCTGGACAGCCGCTTACTGAAGGCTCGCTTAACCCTCACACGATTCTAAGGATCAAAGGTCGTGAAGCTTGTCAGATGTATCTTTTGAGTGAAATCCAGCGTGTCTACCGTGCGCAAGGTCAGAATATCAATGACAAACACTTTGAGGTTATCATTCGAAAGATGACTGGCAAGGTTCAGGTTATTCGCCCGGGCGATTCGCCTTATTTACCAATGGACCTGGTTGACCGGCTTGAAATTCGTAAGGTGAATGAGGAACTGACGGCTCAGGGCAAACAGCCTGCGAAGTACGTAGAAATCCTTCTTGGTGTGACGAAAGCGTCTTTGAGCACTGACTCGTTCCTGTCGGCTTCCTCGTTCCAACATACTATTAAAGTACTTGCCGGTGCGGCTATTGCTTCCAGCAAAGATCCCTTATATGGGCTTAAAGAGAATGTCATTATTGGCAAGTTGATACCAGCTGGTACAGGTTTTGTTCATGGGCGTTTCACTGAGGAAGTGAATGATAAGGGAACACATTTGGTGTCGGTATCAAATTTGCCAACCAGTGATTAGAGCAGGATTAGAACAGCGGACAACAAAAGGTCCCTCTAGTTGTAAGAACTAGAGGGTCTAATATTTATTCTGGCAAAGAGGATGTTGAAAAAAATCATATTCAGTGCATATCTATGCGAAAAACAGGTTACTTTACTGCCATATATAGGGGGTGTATTTTGTTTTTCAACGCCTTTTCTGGCAAAAAGTTTGCATATTTTTTATCATCGTGTTAAACTTACCTGTTACGATGCGATACAGATTATTATTCTTTATCCTGGTTGGGTGCTGTTTCATTTTAGGAATGGTGCATTACCCATTGTTAAGGTTACGTGTCGATTCCCCTAAAGAAGGGGATGTATTACAAGGAATAGTGGAGATTATCGGGAGTACAACCGCTAATGGCTTTCAATCCTCTGAAATTGTGTTCGCGTTTCAGGGATCTGAACCTATGACCTGGTTCTTGATTCAGCAGAGCACTGAACCCGTGCAGGATGGGGTGCTCGCTCAATGGGATACGACCGTGATTTCGGATGGGGATTATCAGTTACGAGTCATTGTGAACTTAATCAATGGACAAAAGGAAGAAGTGAGGATCAAGGGGTTGCGGGTCCGAAACTATACAGCAGTTGAGACCAATACAGCTATTTCTTTATCATCATTATCAGCGCCAATAACGTCCACTGTAGAGGTGAAAGACACAGCCAGCGTGAGCCCTACACTTGAGTTTAGAAAAAGTCCTAATCCTGCGCACATTGGGGGAGACAGATTGCTCGCGAGTGTGGTTGCGGGAGCGTTGGTTGTAACCGTTTTGTTTTTACTAATTGGATTGTATGTATGGCTGGGAGCTGCAAAGCACAGGTAAAAAACCAGGCTAATACGATAATTGCGATGTTGAATAATTTGAAGTCCAGGTTATTTTCTCCTAATCTAATAACTCATCTCATTGTAGGTTTAGGTAATCCAGGGCGGGACTATCGGGATAACCGTCATAATATTGGGTTTATGGTGGTGGATGAACTTTCTGCTAGATTTGGTATTGCGCTGACACGCGTGCAGTCTCGTTCACTGGTTGGTATGGGTATTTGCGAGGGGAAACGAGTGATTTTAGCCAAACCTCAAACATATATGAACCTTTCTGGTCAAGCAGTGGCTGGGTTGGTGCGTTTTTATAAAATTTTACTGGATCAGTTGCTTGTCATTCATGATGATATGGATTTGCCGTTTGGCACATTGCGTATTAGACCTTCTGGGGGCTCTGGTGGACAGAAAGGATTGGCGTCAATTATTCAAGAACTTGGGACAGAAGCTTTTCCGCGTATGCGTCTTGGGATTGGTCGCCCACCAAAAGGAATGGACCCCGCGGAGTATGTTCTCCAATCATTTTCTCAAACTGAACAAAAAATTCTGTCAATTTTTTTAAAAAATGCGGTTGAGGCTGTAGAGACTTACCTTAGCTATGGTCTCGAAATGGCAATGTCCCGGTTTAATGGTAACGTTTTGGAATAGGGCTGTGTTGGATTTATTACGTTCCCTTACTGCTTATCAACAAATTGTTGCAGACTTGAGAGATGGTGTAAGACTGCCCGGGCTGAGATTGCCACGTGCGGCTCGATTACCTGTTCTGGCTGCCCTTCACGCTGATTTAAACTGGCCAATATTATTTGTGACGGATCGTGCTGACAGAGCGTTACTTTATTTGGATGAGCTGGCTTTTTGGGCATCTTCTGCTGATCGCTTATACTTTCCTGAGCCAACGCCTCTATTCTATGAGCAGGCTGCATGGGGATCTACCACCCGGCGTGACCGTCTTCTGGCTTTAACAAAGTTTGCCGTTTATCATATTCCTGGTGTTTCCGGCTTAGCACAACCTGCTATTTGGGTCGCACCGGTGCGCGCATTGATGGCACGTACCTTGCCGCGCCGCGATTTTCTTAAGTATTGCCGAATTTTTCGTCTCGGTCAACATTACCAACTTGAAGCTCTAAAGCGTTCATGGGTTTCTATTGGTTATGAGCTGACTGAGACGGTGCTGGAACCTGGACAATTTGCACATCGGGGAGGAATATTAGACATCTGGCCGCCGGGCGAGCAATTACCAGTGCGACTAGATTTCTTTGGTGATGAAATCGAAACCTTGCGTCGCTTTGATCCTGCAACCCAACGCACAGTTCAGAACTTAGACCAGGTTTTAGTTACGCCAGCGCGCGAGTTTTTGCCTGGCAGAGCTGAGGAACTAAACCTCTCTTTGCAAAATGTAGACGAATTTTTTCTACCACTTCTGCATCCTCAGCCAGCGTCTCTTTTAGAATATCTTCCCCAGCAATCCCTGGTTGTGATTGATGATCTGGATCATGTTCAGTTATTAGCAATGGAGGTAGAGGAACAAGCGGTTAAGCTTCGGCACGAAAGTATAAGAGAGGGGATAATACCCGATGATTTTCCAGTTCCATATCTCACTTTTTCTGAGTTGATTGATCAACTTGGACGTAATAACTGGGTGGAATTTGGACGGTTTTCCGCGCCCGAGTTGTCGTCCTTGGCTTCTGCTTTCTCACCAGGACCGCGGTTTGGAGGTCGTCTTAAAGTACTGATGGAATATATTCGCCAGCGGTGCGAAGCTGGTGATTTGGTTCGCGTTGTTTCTCGACAAAGTTCACGCCTGAAGGAGCTATGGTCAGATCAAAGTTGTGGCGCAAATGTAAGATTGCCAGAATTTCTTGATGGGACGTTAAGCGAGGGATGGGAGCTAAAGTTAGATGATGATCGTTGTGTTTGTCTCCTGACTGATAGTGAGATCTTTGGCTGGGAGCGTCCTAAACCGCGACAATTGCATCGTCCTGCTGTCGAAGCACCCGAAACCAGCTTTGCAGACCTTCGTTCGGGCGATTGGGTGGTTCACATAGATTATGGCATTGGTCGTTTTGTTGGGCTAGTGAATCGGGTTTTGGATGGTGTGACACGCGAATTTTTATGTATTGAGTATGAGGACGGCGATCAGCTTTATGTTCCTATTCATCAGGTGGACCGGCTTAGCCGGTATATTGGTCCTGAAGATTCACCTCCCGCGGCGACACGGCTTGGCACTGCTGAATGGGCGAATACAAAACAACGTGTACGAGAGGCGGTTCAGGAGGTTGCTCGGGAATTACTTGAGCTTTATGCTCGTCGCCAAATTGCCCAGGGGTTTGCATTCAGCAAAGATACAACTTGGCAACAGGAATTGGAGGCAAGCTTTCCTTATGTTGAAACCAGTGATCAATTGAGAGCAATCGCTGAAGTAAAACGCGATATGGAAAGTCCGCGCCCGATGGATCGCTTGTTATGCGGTGATGTAGGGTATGGTAAGACAGAAGTAGCGTTACGAGCTTCCTTCAAGGCAGTGATGGATGGTAAACAAGTTGCTGTTTTGGTGCCTACGACTGTTCTGGCTCAACAACATTTTGAAACTTTTCGCCAACGTCTGGCAGCGTATCCAGTGGAAGTGGAGATGCTTTCACGCTTTCGTGCCCCGCGAGAACAGGAAGAGATTTTGAAACGCCTTAACTTGGGGTCTATAGATATTATCATTGGTACTCACCGTCTGCTTCAGCCGGATGTTCAGTTTAAAGATCTGGGATTGCTAATTATTGATGAAGAACAGCGGTTTGGGGTCACTCATAAGGAATATTTGAAGAAACTGCGAACCGAGGTAGATGTGCTGACGTTGACAGCAACCCCTATACCCCGTACGCTATACATGGCTTTAACTGGGGTTCGGGATATATCTACGATTAATACGCCTCCAGAACAACGATTACCAATAGTGACGCATGTTGGTCCTTACTCACCTCGCTTAGTACGTCAGGCGATTTTACGAGAGTTAGAACGTGGTGGTCAGGTGTTTTTTGTTCATAATCGTGTGCAAACCATAGAGGCTATGAAGCGTCACCTGAATATGCTGGTTCCAGAAGCGCGTGTGGGAATTGCTCATGGGCAAATGCCAGAAGCTGAGCTGTCGGCTGTAATGTATAAGTTTACACAGGGCGAGATTGATGTTTTGCTCTGTACTTCGATTATCGAATCAGGATTGGATATTCCAAATGCCAATACCCTGATTGTTAATCGAGGAGATACATTCGGGTTGGCTCAACTTTATCAGTTGCGCGGCAGGGTAGGGCGAGGTGCGCAACGTGCGTATGCTTATTTCTTTCGGCATAAACGTAAGCCGCCTACCCGTGAAGGTTTAGAGCGCCTGGAAGTTATTGCTGAGAATACTCAATTAGGTGCCGGGTATTCAATTGCCATGCGTGATTTGGAAATGCGTGGAGCGGGAGAATTATTAGGCACTCGCCAACACGGTTTCATCGCTGCAGTTGGATTTCATCTTTATACCCGGTTATTAGCACAGGCAGTGCGTGAGCTGAGGGCAACAAAAGGGCTTTCGATGCCTAAAACAGAACTTTTGGATATTAAGGCGATTAAGATTCCGGTAAATGTAGATTTGCCTCTTAAGATCGGGATTCCTGTAGAATACATATCTGACCAAAATTTGCGTTTACAATTGTACCGAAGATTGGCAAATGTCCAAAGCGAAGACGAGTTGCAATCATTGGAAGAGGAATTTAAGGATCGGTTTGGTACTTTGCCTGAGGAACTTGCCAACTTATTCTATCAAATGAAGGTAAAACTTCTTGCAGAGGTTGCAGGATTAACCTCGGTAACCGTGGAGGGCGAACAGATTGTGCTTCGTTATCCTCCTTTGCCAGAGGGTATGAATTCACGGGATTTATTCCCGGTTGGCTTAGGAACACGAGTGGGCAAAAATGCTTATTGGATGTCGCTAAATTCACACGAGCTTCCATGGCAAAAACGTCTTCTGGAAGTGTTAAAAGCTATAGCGGTTCCTTGAGAAAAATGGAAGTGAGGTGATATGCAATTCAAACTAAATGCGCCATATCAACCAACTGGTGATCAACCAGAGGCGATTGAAAAACTGGTAGCAGGTGTGCGTGCAGGAATGCGGCATCAGGTATTGCTGGGTGCTACCGGTACAGGTAAGACGTTTGCAATGGCAAATGTGATTCAACAGCTTCAAATGCCGGCTTTGGTTTTAGCGCATAACAAGACACTGGCAGCTCAATTGTATGCAGAGTTTAAGGAGTTTTTCCCACAAAATGCCGTTGAATACTTTGTTTCATACTATGATTATTATCAGCCAGAGGCTTATGTTCCGCGTCATGACCTTTATATTGAAAAAGAAACAGAAATCAATGAGGAGATTGATCGCCTGCGGCTTGCAGCTACAACTGCGTTGATGTCGCGGCGGGACGTGATTATTGTTGCTTCCGTTTCGTGTATTTACGGTCTAGGTAGTCCAGAAGCTTATGGAAGGGTCGTTATTCAATTGGATGAAGGGAATATTTATCGGCGGAACGCATTGTTACGTCAACTCATCGAGAGCCAATACCAGCGCAATGATCTGGAACTGCGGGCAGGGACTTTCCGCGTGCGTGGCGATGTCCTGGAAGTTTTTCCAGCTTATGAAGACCGTAAAGCTTATCGTATTTCCTTCTTCGGCGATGAGATTGAGAAAATTACGGCACTTAATCCACTGACGGGTGAGGTGTTTGAGCACCCTCGGCATGTGGACATTTATCCTGCCAAGCACTATATTACAATGGATGAGCGGATGAAAGCAGCCATTGCAGATATTGAGAAAGAGTTGGAAGAACGCATTGAGTTTTTTAAGTCTCAGGGAAAACTTTTAGAAGCCCAGCGAATTGAGCAACGCACGCGTTATGACTTGGAAATGTTACGCGAGGTAGGTTATTGTAGCGGCATTGAAAATTACTCTCGTCATCTTGATCAGCGACCAGCTGGTTCTCCTCCTTGGACACTTATTGACTATCTGCCAAGTGATTATCTGTTATTTATTGATGAGTCGCACATGACCATTCCCCAGTTGCGCGGTATGTATAATGGAGACCGCTCGCGCAAGACGATTTTGGTGGAGTATGGGTTTCGTTTACCTTCTGCATTGGACAACCGTCCTTTAAAGTTTGAGGAGTTTGAGCAACACATGGGATTTACGATATACACATCTGCAACGCCTGGGCCATATGAACTTGCACGAGCAGATCAGGTTGTGGAGCAGATCATTCGCCCTACTGGACTCGTGGATCCTGAAATTGAGGTACGTCCAACTCAGGGGCAAATTGACAACCTAATTGGTGAGATACATCAGAGGGTAGAGCGCGGTGAGAGAGTGTTGGTCACCACCTTAACGAAGCGAATGGCGGAAGATCTAGCGGATTACCTAATGGAAATGGGTATCAAAGTACATTATTTACACTCGGAGGTTGACACGCTTGAACGGGTGGGAATATTGCGTGACTTACGATTAGGGGTTTTTGATGTAGTCGTAGGGATTAATCTGTTACGCGAAGGGCTTGATCTACCTGAAGTTTCGCTGGTTGCTATTCTAGATGCTGACAAGGAAGGTTTTCTGCGCTCGGAAACGGCACTTATCCAAACCATTGGTCGCGCAGCACGTCACGTCCGTGGGCATGTTTTGATGTATGCGGATAAAGTAACTGAGGCGATGCGCAAAGCCATTGATGAAACAAATCGTCGACGCGCCAAACAAATAGCCTATAATCAAAAACACGGCATTGAGCCAGTGAGCATTGTAAAGGAAGTTCACGATTTGACTGAACGGCTCGGAATTACACGTGCCGTAACGGAAGGACCGGCAGAATATCAGGCAGACAGAAGACATGGAAAGCTTCCCAGACATGAATTGCAGCGCCTGATTTCCGAACTGGAAAAGCAAATGAAGGAAGCGGCACGGAATCTTGAGTTTGAGCGCGCTGCGGTGTTACGCGATCAAATTTTTGAGTTACGTAGCGTTCTAGCTGAAGAAACTAATCTATCACCGTGGCAAAAGGCGCGCATTCTGGCTGGCGAGAATCTTGAAGAATAAGAAGTCTTGTTACTTTTGGATTTTTGTGTTTACCAGGTGTACTCTACGCGAAAGCTCTTGAATTCCCCTGTCGCCTCATCCCACTCATGTTGTACGTTCAGAACATACCCGGGACCTTGCTGAAGGTCTGAGAGAAGTGTAAGAAGTTGCGGCTTGGGTCCCTCTGCGATAACCTCTACGTTGCCCTGGTACGTGTTACGCACCCATCCGGTCAATCCCAGCTTATGGGCGCGACCTAAAACGTAAGCGCGAAACCCAACACCTTGTACATGGCCTTGAACGATAGCATGTAAGCGAGCGGTCTCAGAATTCATAAGCTTTTACTGTCCCCCGACTTTTTAGAGGATTGAACACTAAAGATAATCGGTGGAAAAAGTAAGGCGATTGCCAGCAGTAAATAGGGGGCAAGATTTTGCAGCGCCAAAAGATGTGAATCAATACCCAATACTTCTCGTTGCCAGGAGCTTTCTAATTGTTTAAGTGAAACACCAAATGTTGTTTCCACACCTTGTTCGCAACCGAATCCATCCTGATAGTTTTTCATCAGTTCGTCCATTTTGGTCACGCCAAATTTCTGATACAAATAACGCACAAAAGAGGTTGATTGCGCATATGCAAGAAAAGCCCCGGATGCCTCTTGTGGAAAGACTAAGCATAAATTAGAAAATGGAATGAGGGCGTTTTGAGAGGCTGTCCTTTCCAATACCCATTGGTAATCTGGATTTGGATATAGTTCTGCCAAAGAGGCTGTTCCTTCAATTAACCAAACGGGTAAATTTTGATACGAGTCTCCAAGTTTCTGGTATTGCAGGATATGGACGATTTCATGAGGAACTTGTCGCTCTAATTCAAGCCGTTGTTCGGGCCCTTGGGGTATAGATACAAGGATAATTCCTAAATCCGGGTTTGCATGACCTGCAATCCAGGATTGTTGACTAAGTTGCAGCGCAGATTGGAGATCAGTGGTGTTGGCGTAAACAAAAATTCGCAGCGGAGTAGGAGGATAGGCTTTTAGATACATTTGTGCAGATTTTAATCCTGCTTGCGCCACATTTAAGACCATTTGTCCAAAAGGCAGATCTCCTTGATACCAGTAAACATGAAATTGGTTGTTTTCGAGGTCTTGCCAGTCAAAGCGATTATCCAGATAATCAAAAGTATTTTTGCTACTGTAGTACTTAGCATCTTTAGAGGTAATAACACGGTACCAATAGGTTACGTGAGTAAAGGGTCGTAAGGGATTTTTTTCCAGGTCATATGCGTAGATGATTTCTCCCTGCTGGTTGACCTGTATAGTTTCAATACGGGTTTCCTGCCCTTCAGGTTCCAGGAACAAATTGACTTCTTTGATTTGTTCGTCTGATATGATTTTTACTTGGAAAACGATCTGTTTGCCGAATTCGTAGAATTCGGCAACATCGGAGAATTGGACAGCGACAGATTGGCTTATATTGTAAAAAGCCGGCAGGATGGAAAATAACATTAATGAAATGCTTGCTAGACTGCGCATAAAGTAACGTTGTTACATGATATGATCTTCTTCATCTTCTTCAGAAGTTTCCCTTAAGTCCTCTTCGTCAGAAAAATCAAAATCAAACATTTGAAAAATCGTATCATCTTCGGTGAATTCAAGGTTTTCCAAAGCAGTTTCTAAAAGATCAATCTCCTCGTCATCTTCAGTTTCATCCAATAGAGCCTCAAGTGTTTCACGCACCGACTCACCGCCAATTTTGGAAAGAGACCAAATCGTTGCAAAATAGACATCTTGATCCAACGCTTCGGGGTTTTCAAGCAACTCCAAAAGTGGTTGCCGTGCTGATTTGAGTTCTAACTCCCCAGCAGCGCGAACCGCCTCAACTTGGATGGCAGGTGTTGGACTGTCCAGCGCCTCAAGGACAACCGGTTCCCAGCGGAGGTCTGCTGATCGCCCCATCGCGCATAGGGCGCTGGACATCCACTGGATGTCATTTGAATAATAAGCATTCTGGATTAGTGGAATTACTTCCTCGCGTTGTGAATAGCCCAAAGATTCAAGCGCATTCAAGCGAATGGCTTTGGGCTCGTTTGAAGTGAATTGGTCCAGAAGCGAATCTTCGATTTGCCGCAGCATCGTTTCGGGAATTTCTTCCAATTCTCCGAGATAAACAAACAATCCTAAAGCCTTGGCTGCCGCTGCTCGAACTTCAGGGCTTTCATCTTTCTCTAGAATGTCAAGGAAAACCGGTACCAGATGTCGATCTTCGCATTCCCAAAGCAAATCAATAGCCGCCGCGCGAACGCGCATGTCGCTGTCCTCCAAGGCAAAGCGTGCCAGACTGTCAAACGAAACGAGCGTGTCCGCTTCCGCCAAGTCTTCCAGATCGCGCAACAGGTTTAGACGTCGTTCAGGATTTATTTGAAACCAAATCTTTTTTAATTTCTCTAGGTCACTCGCTTCTAAATCTGAAAAGCGGTGAAGCCAAGTAGGCGAAAACGGCGTATCATTATCAAGCAAGGCTCGGATAACTTGTTCAATTGTTGCTTTTCGTTTTGTTCTTTTCATTCTAACTAAACTTTCTCATATTCTGGGCTTCGCTTTATGGAAGCACAGTTGGATAAACGATATCTTGTACAGTGACGTATAGCATAAGCGAAATGAGGATTAAGAATCCAATTGAATGGACAGCATTTTCATACTCAGGGGGAATACGTCTTCGTATGGCAAGTTCCACAAGAACAAATAATATGCGTCCTCCATCAAGTGCAGGAATAGGTAAAAGATTGGCAAACCCTAGTGCTATAGAGATGCTCGCCAGCAAGTATAAGGTGTTCAAGGCTTTAGGAGAAGAGGCGCTTGGTTGTGCGTTCGCCTGATCTTCAATGTCTCGTTCGCGCACCTGATTATATATACCAAAAATACCTATCGGTCCGACAACACGAGCCTGTTCAGGAGCCAGTTGCCCGCGTATCAGCCGGGATGGCAGTAGAATCAATTGGCGACATTGCTCAACCATAACTCGAGAGCCATAAATTACGGACTCTCCCAAGGAAAGCGGCACAATTGGGTTACTCATCACAATTCCCAGCGCACCTTGACCTTCCGGTGGGTTGATGCGTGGTATAGCCTGTACATCAATTTTTTGTCCATTCCGTAAGAGTGTGATGACAATAGACTCTCCTTTATGGTTTTGCACCAGTTGAGACAGCTTTTCAATACTTGTAATTGGTTCGCCATTTATATGAGTGATCAGGTCACCTTCGGTGATTCCAGCAAGGGCAGCGGGTGAATCGTTATTAACCTGAATGACTTGCACTTTGGTTAAATCTGGTCCACCTACTTGAATAAAGATCATGCTTAAAAGCAAGATACCTGCCACAAAGTTCATTAACGGACCACTTGCCAGAACAACCAACCGCTGAAGTGGTGATGCGGCTGCTAATCCACCTGGAATATTGGGGTCATTTTCTCCTTTTGGACGAACAAATGCCCCAAAAGGTATCCAGTTCAAAGTGAATTGCGTATTCCCCAACCTGAATAGACGAGCTAATCGGGGTGGAAAACCAAAACCAAATTCTTCAACTTCGATTTTGAACAAGCGTGAAGTTAAGAAGTGTCCCAATTCGTGCAGGAATATCAAAACACCAAGGCAAAGCGCAAATTCCAGTATACGAACCATTAATGTAGAAATTGAACTCATATCCACTTTATTTTCATTACTCACATTTCAAACAAAACGAATTTATTTCTAATTATATCGCCATTGGGGCGCAATCACGATAATTTTTTGAGGTTAGAGCTTTCTTAAAGAATGATTGTCTAAGGTCGTGCACAACCTGGCTGGACCGGCAGGCTTGGCGCTCAACACTTGCAAAACACCAGGTAGCTGTAACAACTGTTCTCGTATCGTTTCGGAAACAGGCTGTTCACAAATGACATGAACATTTGGACCCGCATCCACGGTGTAACAGACGGGTAAGGCTTTTTCTTTTCGCCAGCGTGTTACATTGGTCATTATTTCCAGTGTTGCTGGTGACCAGTAAAAAAGCGGTGGGTCAGAGGTCATCATAACGGCATGCATTAGGGTGCTGTCCAGTTCTGTGATGGTTGCAAAAGTTTCGAAATCTCGGTGCAGAATGGCTTCCTTACAAAGTCGAATGCGGCGCGGTGCATCTTCAACCCGAGCGTATTGCAATGGGCTTGTATTGGCGAGGAGATGCCCCTGACTTGATCCAATCTGCTTGTGTTCAACTTGTACGATGACGATACAATCAACCAACGCCCAATGGTCAGGACTGGCAATGGATACAGCGTATGAGTCGTCGTCACTTTGACCTGCCAGCCATTCAACGTACCCCCCCGGTACCGAACGACAGGCGGAACCAGAACCGCGCCGTGCCAGTCTTGAAAGTTCTGTTTCCGATAGTTCCAATCCAATTGCGGCAGTGGCAGCCAGGCTCAGAGCGGCAAATGCAGAAGCTGAAGAGGCGATTCCTGCACCAGTGGGGAAATTGTTTTTGCTGATAACATTCGCTCTTAAGGTGGTATTTGCCAGTTTACGAACCAGATCTAGGAAATGAGTGACGCGTGATGTGGCTTGCTGATCTGCGACTTGGTCGTTCAGAGTGAGAGTATCCATTTCAAAGGCAGGGTCGAAGGTAACAGTAGTTTGGGTGAATAAACCTTCCAGATTCATTGAAATGGAGCCATTTAAGGGCAGCCGTAATTGATTGTCCCGATTTCCCCAATATTTGATAAAAGCAATGTTTGGGGAAGCAATAGCTGTAGCAGACATTGAAGACATTATGACAAGAAACCCTAATCCTTTCTCGTTCTGTGGTGTCAAGTTTACCACGATGAGCGACGCAGTGAAATATTTGCGCCGACGATTGGCTAAATCGGGGCGATGTGTCAGTGATTGTTCAATGGGAGTAATCTTTGAAGTTTAATGATGTAGAATGCGGTTGAAAAAAAATTCCCATCAGGCGAAATGTGAAGAATATTCCCGGAAGTGGATCAGACAGATTATAAATTGCCCACATTTTTTCGCCGCGCAAAGAAGAGAGCCAGCCACGCCAGGTGAGCTTACCTTGACGGCAGTACTGAATGGCTGCACGCAGATCTCTTTGCCAGTCTATCCAGATGACACCTGTGCGAAAGTTGGTAACTGGCTCGACAGGGATTCCCAATGTGTCGCAGTAAGAAATGTAAGCCAGGTCCACCCCGCATTTTGCTCCTAACCCGTCCCACATGCCAAAGCGTGTATTCACTTCGATAAGTTTGTAAGTCTCATCGCGAGGATCTTTTTTAAATTCCACACCACCCAGTCCCTGATATTGTGTACTCCTTAGAACACGTAGTCCCATCTCGAGTAAATCAGGGTCATAGTAACTATGAACGAAACTTGCGGAGCCAAAACCTACAGGCATACACGCTCTTTGCGACCGGCAAAAGCACCCAGCGGGCGGGATTGCCGATCTAAGTAGAAAGATGTGTAGAACAGCCGATTGTCTTCACCTGGGATAACTTCTTGAATAACCAGCTCTGGATTCAATGCTGCTAACTTTTTATAGTAGTCCTGCAATTCAGAAGGGTTATGACATTCCACGACTTTAGCGCGTCCCGAAAGAATTCCCCGTCGTAGTTGTCGCACAATCCTCGGATCATGCCATTGCGGGCTTTCTCCAGGTTTGATAATCACTGGATACTTTAGCGTTTGCGAAACTGTCTCAACTTCGTGAAGTGAATGGGGAAATATTGTCAGGGGGGCAGGAATATGTAACTCGTGGGCTACGTCTATTAATCCAACTTTAGTGGCGAGGGCTTCAATTGTTTCGGGGGCTGGAATGACCAGCTCATAATATTTCAGGATCAAATCTCGGTTTCTTGAAATAAGCAGAACATGTTCATCGCTTAGTGGAAATAAAACGGGCTTACAACCCAGTTTGAGCGAAAAATCCACAAGAAACTTCAGGTAAGACTGGGCATTTGTCTTGATATCCGGTGCTAGGACAAATTTACAGGCATTTGAATACCTGCCAACTGCATGAGGATCGCTATCAATACCGTAGACGGTAATGCCACGTTTATGTAAAGAGCGAGCAATATCAAGTCCCATATGTTCATCCAGTGGAGTGACAACGGCCGGTCGTGTGACTGGATGAGCAAAATTAAGTTTGTCTTCAGTGAATGTTGTCTTATCAGTATTCATAAGGACCTTGATAACTTTTACATCCCGCTGATTCTCATGTCTACAATTCCGTCCTCAAGCGGATAAACTTTTCGACACTCTTTGCAGCAAAAGCCTGATGTAGATCGAACAAGTTGTATACTGCACTGAGGACAAATAAGTGATTCCTCAATAGACGTTGCTGGTAAGGACGTTTCTCCAGCGTTAACGGTTGCTTTGAGAAATATCCACGGTGCCAGAAAAAGTTTTCCAAAGACTGGTGCTAGCCCCTTTCCTGTTGGTAATATTGAAAATAAGAATGCCGGGAGAACTCCAGCCAGTTTGTCCAATATCCCTGCTCCCCTGTAATCGGAAATATTAAAACCTAAACTTTCCAGGAGTTCTTGAATAAACTCTGGATGATGATGAATAAAGTTGGCTTCGGTTGTGTCTGGCTGGCGGGAAAATGGGCTGTGTGATCTATCTCCAAGCAGAAATTTAATGATGCGGCGGAGATTTCGTTTATTGCTGTAATTCATGATCAGATTTCCCCCCTTACATAGTGTCCTTCTTATGTTTTTTGTACATTTCAGAGGATCATTTAGATGGTGAAGTGTTCGCACCATCAACACACAATCGAAAGAAGCGGTTCTGAAAGGCAGATGGTTAATATCGCCCAAGACATAAAAGGCTTTCCCACCAGTGATTCTTTGGGCAGTTTGCAACAAGGATCGAGAACCATCAAACAATACTGATATATTAAAGCGATCTATATAACAATCGGCTAACCTGCCATAACCGCATCCCAAGTCAATAATACACTGTCCTGTAGGAGGTAAAAGCTCGTTGATGATTGCGTGTTCAAGCTCGTTCAATTTTTGTCTATCTGCGCGACGCCAGTAATCATCATACGCCACGCTTTCATAAAGGTCACACGCATTTGGAACATCGGCGGGAGGGAGACCTGAATTCACCATTAGCTTCGAAAGCGAATCATGAGAGCAAATTTTATCAGGTTCATACCTCATAAGATAACCTTTCGGTAATGTCTTGATGAGGATTGGCTATCAGTCTTTTGCAGGCACAAAATAGGTTCTGGGTTTCGCTCCGGAGGCAAAAGATTAACTTTGAGCCGGGTCAAACTTTTGTAAATTGAAGCTCTAAATCTAGATCGTTGTTTTAATTTCAGGTAGCGTTCTGAAGACTGCGGCGTTGTTAGGTACACTGTATCCAGAACAAAGCCGTGAGCTTCCAAAAAGTCTTTTAATGTGCAGAACGTGTAATAACGAACGTGCGCGTAAAACTCGTATCCTGAAGAAGTGGTAAAAGGATCATGAAAAGAGCGACCACGAAATACCGGACCAACCAGGTATTCTGGTGCAGCGTAGTTGGGGGTGGAGATGTATAGGTATCCTTCTGGGCAAAGGATACGTCGTATTTCTGATAGAAATTCATTTACAAACAGGACGTGTTCAATCGTTACCAGAGAGATAACTGCGTCAAATGATTCAGAAGAGAATGGAAAACCAGCATGAGAATTATCAATATCAAAACTTAAGGTTGGTGCTTTCAACTGGCGGAGACGCATAAGACAGGAAGGACTAATGTCATGGCTAATGATAGTCGCCGGATAACTTTCGGTTAAGCGCTGGGTGACATATCCGATTCCGGCTGATAAATCCAGTATTTTGTGATGCTTGCGGTTCTCAAAAATGGACGGAAAAACACGGTGTCGTTCCATTAAGGGAGGATACTTTTCGGGGGGGGCTGTTATGGCGACGCGTGTTTCTTCTAGATCAATTGCATCTTTTCTCATTAAGAGGTTTCCTCCCAAAAGTCGAGTGTTCCTATTGCACGATTGTTTTTTCGCGTGACTTGATTGGCTAGTTGAATAGGGACATTATACATCCAACTTTAAATTGTGGATGAGTTTTGCCCGGTATAAAAGACACCCATTTTCAAAATTTTGTTCTACAGTTTTGAAAGCAAAATGGCCACAATGCGCTCGGCTGCGTGTCCATCTCCGAAAGGGCTGCCTGCCCTTGTCATTGCCTGATATTTTTCACGAGAGTTTAACAGGCGTTCGGTTTCATGAATGATTCTCTCGCGCTCTATCCCAACCAGAACCGCCGTTCCAGCCTCTATCGCTTCCGGGCGCTCGGTTGTTTCTCTTAGGACCAAGGTTGGTTTTCCGAGTATTGGCGCTTCCTCTTGTATTCCCCCTGAGTCGGTCAATATAAGATATGCCTTTGTCATCAAATGTGCAAATTGCTCATAGCGTAACGGCTCCAGGAGATGGATTCTTGGATGATTGGACAAAATCCGCCTGACTGGCTCTTGGACATTGGGATTCATATGCACCGGATAGACAATTTCAATGTTATTATTTCTTTCAACCAAATCGCGAAGAGCAAGACAGAGCGATTCGAGTGGCTTGCCAAAACTTTCCCGGCGATGTGCAGTTACCAGAATTAATCGTTGTTTCTCAAGATCAAAATCAAAATCCAATTGTACGGGTTGCTGGATTGTCCATAGAAGAGAATCCACTACAGTGTTTCCTGTAACAAAGATGAATTTCTCTGATATTTGCTCGGCTCTTAAGGCAGCAGCAGCTCTTTGGGTGGGAGCAAAATGAAATGTTGCCAGCACAGATACAATACGCCTATTAATTTCTTCAGGGAATGGACTATATCGGTCGCCGGTACGAAGGCCTGCTTCAACGTGACCTACCGGAATATGCTGGTAAAAGGCAGCTATTGCAGCTACCATGGCGGTGGTGGTATCCCCTTGAACAAGAATCGCATCTGGTTTTACTTGTGAAAGAACATTGCTGATAGATATTATTGCGCGGCTGGTAAATTTGGCTAGATCTTGATTGTGTTGCATCAAGTTGAGGTCAAAATCGGGTTTGATTTGAAACCACTCGAGTATCGGATCGAGCATTTCTCTATGTTGGGCTGTGACACATACGAAACTTTGAACTTTTGTGGGGTGTCTTAACAGTTCTAAAATAACAGGGGCTAACTTAATAGCTTCTGGCCGAGTACCCAAGATTGTCAGAATGCGTTTCATAGTATTGTTCTTATGTGAGTAAATAACAATGATTGTGACGATTATAACCAAAAAGCTCTTTCTTCAGTATGGTATAATTTTTTCGATATGAACCTTGTATGTCATCATTGCTTTTTAACATCGCTGCGAGGAGTGTGATTTGGCAATCAATCCATTTAGTTGGTTGATGGGATTATTTTCCCTAGACATTGGTATTGACCTTGGCACGGCCAATACACTGGTTAATGTCCGGGGAAAGGGGATAGTCATCAATGAACCTTCCTGGGTTGCAATTGATAGAAAATCACGCAAGCCTCTAGCAATTGGCGCTGCTGCGAAAGAAATGGTAGGTCGTACGCCGACTAACGTTGTTGCAATTCGTCCATTGCGAGATGGTGTAATCTCTGAATTCGAGATCACGCAGGCGATGCTTGGATACTTCATTGGCAAAGCGCATCAGCAGAGTGTTGTTCCCATGCCGCGTCCTCGTGTTGTGATAGGCATTCCTTCTGGAGCTACAGAAGTCGAGAAGCGAGCTGTGTATGACGCCGCTATGGCTGCTGGTGCACGAGAGACTTATCTGGTCGAAGAGCCACGCGCGGCTGCTCTGGGTGCTGGTTTACCAATATCTGAGGTTCGCGGCAGCATGATTGTAGATATTGGTGGTGGAACTACAGAAGTTGCTGCGTTGTCAATGGGTGGAATTGTTGTTTCTCGCTCGTTACGCGTTGCAGGCGATGAAATGGATCAAGACATTATTGCATATATTCGTAATAAGTACAATGTCTTAATTGGGGAAAGAATGGCAGAACAGGTCAAAATTGCAATTGGTTCTGCGTATCCATTAACATCCGAGCGTACCATGACGGTGCGCGGCCGCAACCTGATTTCCGGTTTGCCAGAAGCTATTGAGATATCGTCGGTGGAGATACGAGAGGCAATCTCAGGGTCGGTCCAGGTGATTGTCGACACTATTAAAGACGCAATAGATGAAGCACCCCCGGAAATTATTGCAGACTTGATTGAAACAGGTGTTTGTCTGGCGGGTGGCGGGTCACAACTCCAAGGTCTGGTTGAACGACTTTCTGACGATCTGAAGCTCAGAGTTTGGGTTGCGGAAGATCCAATGACCTGTGTGGCGCGTGGGGCGGGCATAGTTTTGGAAAACATGCAACTCTATCAGAACTTGCTTGTGGGACTAGATCGTTCAGGTGC
>DAOTYY010000014.1:0-57096 GCA_034434695.1 Anaerolineaceae bacterium | reverse complement strand
GCCTCGAGGGGCAGGGCAACTTCAATGAGTTTTTTCATAGGACTGATAAGTGTTGAATTAGAGGGGTCATGTTTCTCCGCGATCAGTTGATTTCGGCGATGGGGATGCGCTGCGTCACCCGTTCGCGCTGGTCGGCGTCAAAGGTCACCAGAGGCAGGTTCAAGCGCTGGGCAAGGGCAGCATAGGCGGCATCTGCGCCGCGCAGGCCCAATTCGGCAGCCAATTTGGATGCCTGCACCAGCAATTCGCGGTCCATCTCCATCAGGCGCAGGGCGGGCAGGTTCATCAAAACTTCAACGGCGCGGGTAGCCAGGGTCGGGTCATCCAGACGGCGGCGAATGGCACCGCTGACTTCCGCCAGCAGCAAGTCGGGGGCGTAAAACAGGTCACCGGCGGCGCGGCGCGTCTCCATCCAGCCTTTGACCAGTTCATGAAAGGCATCCTGACGCACCAGGCGCGCCACCCAAACGCTGGCATCCAGCACGGCGTTCACCGGCGCGCCTCGCTGACAGCCTGAGCAGCCGAAACGCCGGCCGGCCAGCGGGCGCTGATCGCCTCAGCCGCCCGATCAAGTTCTTCCCAGGCGCGGCTTTCCTCCTGCGCATTAGCAGCGCGATTAGCCGGCACAATCAGAGCAATCACCTTGCCGCGATAGGTAATTTGCACTTCACACCCGCTCTCGCGCACCCTGCGCAGTACCTCGCTGACCTGCTGTTTCAATTCGCGGATTCCGATGGTGAGCATGAGCGCCTCCAAACGCGCCTACAAATGTAGTTACATTCATTATAACATAGCTCACCCACAGCCACATGCATCATAAGGCGCAGTCAAGATTTCACGATCTTCCGAGTCCTCCCGTCTGGTCATAAACCAATCCCTGTCACTGACTACGCAAAGACATCAATTCATGCCATTTGTAGTTCACGCTTACTGCCGCAAAGTCCGGTTCGCGCCTGAATGGGCGAATTATGTAAACAGGTTCTGCCGCTTCCGCTTTCTCGCCGTGAAATGAGATTTCCACCACCGCCAGGATGTAATCCTCCGGCTTATTCAGCCCGGCAAGGATTTCGTTTTTACTGACTGTGATCGTCTCTACACCTTTTATGCGTCCCTTCACTTCGATGAAACGCAACTTACCGCTGCCCGGTATAGCCGATTCAATATCCCACCCCAGATTCTCGCCGTGAACATCCACCGGCAAGAAGCCTAAACTTCTCTCTTTCTCCATCACCGCCTGCATGGCAGCTTCTTCCACGGCTTTTTTCTGCTTGGCAAACAAGGCGGGTTCGGGCAGCTCCTGCCCTTGCAGCCTGACAAGCAAGCCAGCCGGCAGGATCAGAGCCGCTCCCAGCACAAGCGGCGGCTGCGGCGAGAGAAGCCGCTCCTTTTCCAGTTCTTCCATCCTGCGCTGCAAACGCGCCTGCAATTCATCTGCCCTGCGCTGCGCCATTTCAGAATTCAGGCGGGCATTGACCCTGCCTGCCCTTTCCTGGGCTTTCAAATCCTGAGCGCGGTGATCCCAATAACTGATTTCCTTGGTGAGCCGGTCTTTGACGGCTGCCAGGGTACGCGCCACAGTTTCTTCGCGCTGCCGCCGGGTTTCATCGAACATGCGCGGCACCAGGTGCTGAATGGCATACGCTCTTGCGAGGTTTTCCAGGTCGTTTTTTAACCAACTGTCATTGAGGAGTGGCTCAACCAGTGCGCGTAATTCAGCCGGAAGGGGCGCATAATCCAAAAAAGGCGCAGGTCCTGCTGGCGCTGCGTTTCTGTCTCGGGTCATTTCAACAAACTGCATCTGACGGGCAACCACCCTGCGCTGATCATTGCTATCTGCATGACCATCCTGAATGCTCGCTTCCAGATAGAACAAAACTCTTGGCTCCTCACCCATATCCGCCTGATCCACAAGAATGGCTCCCTGGCGGAGCAAGGAGCGGTAACGCTCCAGGATCAAGTCAATCACGGCATCCATCAAAGGATGACCCGGGCACAAGAATTCAGCCAGGGGCTTGCCGGGAAGGGCAATCTCTTCTTTGTAAAAAGTAACCCGCTCGTACCGGCTGAGAAGGGTGCCGCGCCCCAGATTAAAGCTGCGATTGCGGATCGCCGCTGGCACATGGGTGATTTCGTACCGTTTGCTCTCGCGCTTGTGCATTGTGCCGCCGAGATGTTCAAATGCAGTCTTGAAGAAAGCCTCGATAAAGTGAGGCTGCAAGCGGCGGGCTTGAGCGCGCTCAAAATCCTGGCGAATGCGCTGTACCCGGGTAATGTCCATCACATCGCGCGCCAGCGCCCGCTCTTCCAACAGTTCCTGACAGCGCTGACGATCCACCAGGTTGTCCACCGCCTGGTTCAGACGGGCGCGAACCTCCGGGCGGTCGCCGTAACGGATGGCTTCCAGAAGCAAATCCCGCAGGCTGGTTTCACGGAACAATTTTCCCAGAATATCGAAGACGCCATCCCCCAACGCCCGGCGCTGTTCCTCGATCTTTCGCAGCAAACGGGCATAGACATCCCCTTCGCGCGTCTCATCTGCCACCAGGTTCCAGAGATGGCATACCTCCGTCTGACCAATGCGGTGGATTCGCCCAAAACGCTGCTCAATTCGCGCCGGATTCCAGGGCAGGTCATAGTTGACCATGAGATGGGCGCGCTGCAGGTTGATGCCTTCGCCGGCGGCGTCTGTGGCAACCAACACCAGCACATCTTTATCTTGCACAAAGGCAGCTTGCACTGTGCGGCGGTCATCGCGCAGCATCCCGCCATGAATGGTCACCACCGATTCGGGGCGTCCTAATAAGGTTCTGATTTTCTCAGCCAGATAATTCAGCGTGTCGCGGTGCTCCGTGAAGATGACCAGTTTCCTGCGCTGACCGTTGGCATCAAACATTTCCTCATTCTCTTGAAGAATCCGCGAAAGTTCCTGCCATTTGCGGTCATTGCCGGAGCGGCGAACACGGTCAGCCATCTGTTCCAAACGGTGCAGCTCAGCGATCTCAAGCTCAAGTTCCTGAATCGTTCGCGCAGCGGTAGCGAGATCCACAAGCTGTTCTGCGTCTTGTTCCTGCTCTTCTTCAGGAGCATCTTCTAAATCTTCAATCGCTTCAGCATCCAGTTGGGGCAGGTTCTGCAGGAAATCTATCCTGGCTTCACCACCTCGTTTCAAGAGGCGCTCTTCTCTCAAACGGCTTTTCAACCGTTCGCGGCGCCGGCGCAGAGACTGATAGATGGCTTCTGGACTGGAGGCAAGCCGCCTTTGCAGCATGGTTAGGGCAAAACCAACTGTGCCGCGGCGTTCTGCTTCAAGATTGTCTGCCCGGTTGAATTCTTCCGAAACATACTTTGTGACCGCCTCGTAAAGCGCGGCTTCCTCATCCGATAAGTCATAATCAACCGTATAAGCCCGCCGCTCTGGAAACAGCGGTGTGCCGTCGAATTTTAGCAGTTGCTCTTTCACCAGCCGTCGCATCAAATCTGAGGCATCTACTGCATGGACACCTTCGCGGTATTTTCCTTCAAAGCGGTCCGGGTCTAGCAAACCCATAAAAAGCTGGAAATCTTCTTCTTTGCCGTTGTGCGGTGTGGCGGTGAGTAGGAGCAAATGGCGCGCCCTGCTTGCCAGAAGCTGACCAAGTTTATATCGTTTGGTGTATTTAATCTCTCCGCCAAAAACCGAGGCAGACATTTTATGCGCTTCATCCACGACAATCAGATCCCAATCGGTTTGCGCCAGGCGCGCCTGAATGTCCTCATCCCGGCTGAGTTTATCCAAACGGGCAATCACCAGGGGCATCTCAGCCAACGCGTTACCCGACCGCGCCGCTTCAATTTTATCGTTGGTCAACAAATCAAAGGGAAGTTGGAATTTTTGCCAGAGTTCATCCTGCCATTGTTCTGTCAAATTTCCAGGAGCGACGATCAAACAGCGCTGAAGGTCCCCGCGCAGGAGCAGTTCTTTGATAAATAAGCCGGTCATGATGGTTTTACCAGCTCCAGGATCATCCGCAAGCAAGAACCGCAGAGGCTGACGCGGCAACATTTCGCCATAGACAGCCATGATCTGATGAGGAAGGGGTTCCACCTGTGAAAGGTGGATCGCCAGCCAGGGGTCGAACAAGTAAGCCATGCGAATGCGGTAGGCTTCAGAAACCAGGCGAAACAAAAATGGATCGGCATCGAATGCCCAGGCAGTTCCAGGCGCAATGACCTCTAAAGTGGCTTCGCGATCGCGAAACAACAATTCATTCCCCAAATGTCCGCTTGTCCCCCGATAAGATACTTCGACAACATTCGAGCCATGCCATTGCACACTGAGAATGGTCACAGTGTCATTCGGCAATATCCCTTTCACCTGGCAATTCGGTTTTATTTCCTCGAGAGTCGCCATCGTTATTTTTCTGTTTCATCAGTTTTTAATTATTATATTAACTGCTGTTCCAACCGGCGGTCAATCGTTTCTTTTCAGAATCGCCAGTGTCTTCTGACTTTCTACAGGGAATTTTCCCTTCCTGGGCAAGTTTGTAAAGAGAGGAAAGAGGAATTCAAAGATACCTTGATGCCTTTTCGATCGTGAGAACTTGTAGAAAGCGGTCCACAGTACCTGCCTTATGGTATTCGCCCTCGGACAAGAGCTTTCTGAAGACAAGCAGCAGGCAAAGCACTCAAATTGGGCTTTTCACCAACTCAAGCAATACATCCAATAAAGCAACGCTGACTGGTATCCCTGTCGTCCACATCGATCCCAGATATACCAGTCAGCATTGCTTTGTCTGTAGACATATTGAGAAAGCTAATCGAAAGACCCAATCCAAGTTCAATTGTGTTGTTTGTGAACCCACTAACCTCGCCTAGACTGCCGTCAACCAGCCTATGGTCTCGGATGCGGTTCTACCGCGGTGCCAAAGACAAACTGTCGGCTAAAGCCGGCAGTAGTTGACACTGTGCCAGGCAAAAAACGATCGTTTCCCTTCCAATTCAGCCACGCGTGGCGCGCTGCACCAGTTCGCCATGCGCGTCATACATTTCAACGATCATGGGCATCTGTCCAACCGCATGCGTCGAACAGGACAGGCATGGATCATGCGCCCGAACGGCAGCTTCAACACGGTTGAGCAATCCTTCTGTAATTTCAGGCCCGGTGATATAGGTCTTTGCAACGCTATCCACAGCATGATCCATTGCCCAGTTATTATGCCCGGTAGCCACAATAAGATTGACGCGTTGAAGCTGTCCATATTCGTTTGCCCAGTAGTGGTGAATCAAAGTGCCGCGCGGCGCCTCAATAACCCCAACACCCTCACCGCGAAATTCGCGTCGGGTGTTCAGAATGTCTGAACTGAGAATATCCGGATCGTCTAACAACACCCGCACCTTCTCCGCAGCAAACAAACACTCGATCAGGCGGGCATAGTGAAAGTACAAAGTGTTTTCAACAGGCTTTCCACCGTTCAACTTGCGCCAGTTGAGGAACTCCGCTTGTGCCAGAGGGGTATCAATCTTGTCAATTGTGTTGAGACGCCCAAGCGGACCAACACGATAGACACCCGCCGGCCATCCTAACTTCTTATAATAGGGAAACTTTAGATACGACCAGCTTTCAACATGTTCAGCAATGTAATCTAGATACGTCTGGTCATTGAACTTTTCAAGCTGTACACCGTTTCGGTCAACCAGCCGGATATCGCCATCATACAACTCCAACCCATTCTCCGGTGTTACCAGTCCCAGATAACCAGTCTGAAAAACCGCGAACTTCTCAATATCTTCGCGGTGCTTCTCAGCCCAGTCCTTCATGATCCGAATGCCAAGCTGAATGGTGTTAATTGCCTCATCGACACCCGACAGAATCGCATCGCGTTCCTCAACCTTCAACACTTTGTTCACCCCGCCGGGAACGGCAAAATTGGGATGCACCCGGCGTCCACCCAGAATGCGAATGATCTCCTGACCAAACTTACGTAGATTAACCGCCTTTACTGTCAGTCCTGGATCAGCACCTATTAATCCGACTACGTTGCGAATAGCCGGATCGGCATCAAAACCCAGTAAAAGATCAGGGCCTGCCAGCTCAAAGAAATGCATACCATGACTTTGAATAATCTGCCCCATGTGCATCAGCTCGCGCAAGAGATGCGCCGGACGCGGCGCAGGGGAACCATACACCTCATCGCCGGCTTTTGCCGATGCCAGATGATGGCTGACAGGGCAAATACCGCAGATGCGCGGCGTAATGGCTGGCATTTCCTGTACCAGCCGCCCTTCGCAGAACTTCTCAAACCCGCGAAACTCATTAACATGCAGATAAGCGCGCTCAACCTTACCCTGATCATTCAGGTGGATAGTAATTTTTGCATGACCTTCAATACGGGTTACCGGCTCAATCGTAATTTTTTGCGCAACCATAGTCTCTTATCTCCTCACCATTAATGCCAGTGCAGCAATTCGTCCTTAAGTTCAGGCTTGCGGCCCTGCGCAAGCTCAGAAAGCACATAAAAAATGGTATCAGCGTTCGGTGGACACCCAGGCACAAAAATATCTACCGGTACCACCTCTTGAACAGAACGTACCCGGGTTTGACGACATAGCTCGGGATCATCCGGGATTTTTCCCTCACCATCAGTGCTTTCTGTTTCCACATAAGCCCGACGTAATGCATCCTCGATCTTGAAGAAATTACGCATGGCGGGTACCCCGCCAAACACTGCACAATCACCTAAAGCAACCAGAATCTTGCAGCGTTTCCGCATGCGGATTGCCACTTCTTCATTCGCAGTGTTATTAATGCCGCCTTCCAACACTCCCACATCCACGCCACTTTCATCCGGCTCTTTCAAGTCGGTGATCGGTGTAGCGCGGATGTCAGCCAGTTCTGCCACCTGAATAATTCGCTCATCCATATCAAGCAAGGACATGTGACAACCTGCACAACCACACATCCAGTCCGTAGCAATTTTCGGTTTAGTCATCATTCCTCTCTTTCTACTACTAATAATCAAGATTCTCGAATTGTAACGGGAGATACGCGCTCGGATAGCCTTGCTCTCCAGTCCACAGCATCCGAAATGCCAAGTGCCCCAGCCAACGCTTGTAATGCATCAACATTGGAATACACCTGACCAGACATTTTCAAAACAGGCGTCGTCTTTTGCAGACGACCATCCATACTCACATAATGACCCGCAACTTCAGCCCACATTTCAACCGGCAGAACAACCTGAGCCATTGCGGTCGCTTTTGAAGCATGGCTGGCTTGCACTGCCAGGAAGGGAACACTTTCCAATTGCTGGATCAACCGCTGAGACGGATTCGCATCACCCAGAGCAAGATAGGCTGCCCGTTGACCTTTGATCTCAAACGCTTTATCCAAACCATATTGAAGCGCTGCAAGGCTGTTCGCCTGTCCTTTGAGACCCAAAACAACGCCGCCCGCTTGTTTGGCAAGCAGTATTAATGCCTTCATTGCCTCTACCCCCCCCTCTGAAACCAACGCCTTGCCATAAATAAAGAAGGGTTTTTGAGCTTTGGAGAGGAGAGCTGCTGCCTCTTGCAAGTCCGGCACACCGCCCTGCTTGAGCGCCAGCGTCAGTTCTTGTATCGTGTCCAGATAGGAACCACGAGGTTTCAACATCAGGCTCGCTCGATCAGCCAGTCCATCTTCTTCCGCATTGATTAGGACTAGCTCACTTGTCCGCTCAGCCACCAGCCGCTTAACAATAAAACCAGCCACCTCATGTTCTTTGACCAGATCAGTTCCGATAACCACTACACAATCTGCTTGCCAGAGTGCATCCAGAGTAGCTTCGAAAGGTTTCCCCATTTCCTGCGCAAGTGCCCCAATCGCAGCAGTTGGGCGCCCCTCTTCTATACTGGTCACCACACCTGCTTTCAACTCATCAGCAAAAATATGTTTAAAGAGTGCCAACGCCTCCGCAGGCAGGCGAGTAGAAACCAGAGCGGCAATTCCGTTCCCATTCTGACCGGCAAGCGGTTTAAGCTGAGCGGCAATCACAGCGATGGCTTCTTCCCAAGTAGCGGGCTTAAGCGTTCCATCTCGACGAACCATGGGCGTTGTAATGCGCTCACGGCTCTCTTCCATTGGAACAAATCTGCCCTGCTTGCAGATCACGCCGCCGATCACCGAACTGTTCCAATCACCATTGATGCGCAAAATGCGATTATCTCGCACAAAAGCCTCAATGCCACAACCCAGACTACACCCCAAACACACCGACTGCACCCGTTCAGCCTCCATCAAGTGACCTTGGTAAGCACTGGTGCGTTCAATTAAAGCGCCGGTTGGGCAAACCTGAATACAAGTACCACAGGAAATACACGAACTCGCCCCTAATGGCACACCGACATCTGCGATAAGAAAACTGTTTGTGCCTCGTTCCTCAAACCCAAGCGTGAAGTTTCCAACCAGCTCGCCGCAGGCGCGCACACACCGCCGGCAAAGGATACAACGATTATGATCAAGAACAAAGTAAGGATGTGTGGCATCTACTGCATAAGGCTGCCAGTTGGGCGGTAAGGGCCAATGGGTCATCCCCAACGCCAAAGCGTTATTCTGTAACTCACAATCCCCCCCGGATACCTGGCAATAAGGACAAAAATGATTACGCTCAGAAAAAATGAGCGTTAAGACAAAGCGGCGTGCGGATTGTATCCTTTCTGTGTTGGTCCGTACCACCATGCCTTCACTGACAGGCAGTGTGCAGGAAGGTTGCAGGGTACGGATTCCCTCAACTTCCACTAGACACAGACGACACCCGCCGAAGGGCGTCAAATGTGCGTGATCACATAAGGTAGGTATCTCAATACCGGCTGCCTGCGCCGCCCGCAGAACAGTTGTGCCCAGCGCAGCCTGAATTTGTTTGCCATCAATCGTCAGATTAACCATACCATTTCCTTTCTAAAGAAGTCAGAACACTATCAAAAGGTTCTGCTGATAAAAACAAACAAAGTGGACTTAAATACGTGATATTTCCAGTTCACAAGAATTATAAGGAACTATCTCATAAACCGCTAGTGATATTCGTCACAATTTAAGTTAGTGTAATTTGACTATTTTTTTACAAAATTGCGCCAATTTTGACCAAAATGTAATAGCGCCAACGGAATAATCAAGCCAGTTCGCTTTCTGCAATCTGTTTAAAGCCCTTCGCCATTTCCTCTACGACCGCTTCCCATAAGCGCGCCCCCAGCTCTGCGCTAGCTTCGGTCGGATCACCGATAACCCCGGTTTGAGTATATTGGGTCAAATCAAGATAAGGCGTATCCCAATCCAGCGGCTTATTGTGCGGGTTAGTGATGCGTTCCAGGCGCACTGCTTCCGGGCGCATATACAATGCCACAGAAGTTTCAAAAGCATCCGCGTGTCCACCAGGATTTTGCGGATTACCTATTTTCATCCAGATTGGATAGTACGGCGGAGGCAGGTAAAAAGCCCGCGCATGACCTGCTCGCAACTCATTGAACCTTTCAACCACGGGTGCCAGCAAATGCTGACCACAACCTCGCCACAAAATCAATTTCTTGAAGCCTTGATCAGCCAGCGAATTCAGTACTGCCAATAGCACTTCATGATGCAGCTCTACAGGCAGGTCAATAAAGCCATAGCCAAACGTACGATGTTCAGGGGTGGGTCCAAAGGGCAGCGCCGATAAAACTAACAAATGTATATCGTATAACTCCACAGCACGAGCGGCTGCCGCTAGACATATTGCCTCGGCAAACCAAGTATCAAAATCAACTGTCAAATGAGGTCCATGTTGTTCGGTACAACCGGTGGGAATCACAACCATCCAACCATTTTGTGCACATTCGCGAACTTCCTCAAATGTCAAATCACCAAAACGCATGACAAACCCTTCCACAAGAAACTATCCGGGACACGAACAGTTCTGAATAGAGCTACTGGGAAACATAAGTAAAACTTACATATCCACCTGGCACTGGAGCACCATATGGATTAAACAATTGCCAGTAAGTAGTATGCTTTCCAAGTTCTTCTGAACCGAAAGCGCCGAAGTTAAACTCTGCTTTTTCCCCCGGCGGCACAACCTTGCCAAGAGGAATTTCGTAGCGTGCAGTAAATGCTTCGCCACCCACATACCTTAACACATAATCCGGTGACCAGGTCACTGTGCCCACATTTTTCAAGCCCCAGGCAATATTGATAGCTTCATTTGGAACAAACACCGTACGGTTTTCAGGATATGTAACAGCATACAGGAACTCCGCACGGTCACCGACTGGCTGCGTTGTTGCCGTTGGTATGGCAGGCGTGGGCGGTAATGGCGTTGCTGTTGGCGGCGGCGTCTCTGTTGGCATTGGCGTTGAAGAAGGATGCGCCAGAGCGTCCTGAGTCATCTGTGCCTGCACTGTCTCAACTGCGCGCTGCGCCACTAATTGAACTAGCAGATTCAAATCCGGCGTTGGGGCAGGGGTTGAAGCAGATGGTGTACATCCTGTTAGAATTACTATAATCAAAGCAACAAAAGAAGCAACTTGTCTGGTACCTCGGCTCACAAGACCTCCAAAATCTTCAAGGGATGAGTTATTATAACGTGAGTTGAAGGCAAGATCAGCACCGCTTGGTTGCTTAAACCAGACTAAAATAGAGATATGATCGAGTGTCCAAAATGTCATCGAACAGAGCGACAAAACCGAGCTAGGAAAACAGAGAGTGGAAGTCAACGCTATCGCCGCATGTTTTGCCAGATCAGATATACACCAGAACCGAAGTCGCGGGCTTACCCCGAAGAGATGCGCCAGAAAGCCCTTCAGATGTACGTGGATGGGATGAACTTACGCCGGATTGCCCGACATCTCGGGGTACATCATCGCACCGTTTCTTTGTGGGTCAAAGCCCGTGCGGCATAGCTGCCTGGCCCTCCGGTTCCTGGCGAAGTCAAAGAAGCGGAAATGGACGAACTATTCACACATTCATTGGGGAGAAAAAACCCGATCTACATCCTCACGATTGTAGATCGGGTTACCCGCTGCTATCTGGGTTTCAAAATGGTTTGGGAAAGAACACAACATGCTGCCCAAGAGATGAAGCGGCTAAATCCAGGCGCTGCTACAGCGATGCTTTCGATGTCTATGAGCGCCTGTGGTATCACGGGGGTATACATGAAGTTTCCCAGGGCAAAGCGGATACCTATTCTGTTGAAGCTGAGAATGCCGAATTGCGTCATTTCATCATAAGTCCACCATTTATCCACTACCCGGTTGAAAAATTCATGTTTTTAGCCCGCTCGAACCAAAAATCTGTGAAAAAAATTTTATTCCTTATTCGCTCTCTAAACATCGGCGGAGCAGAGCGGCAACTGTGTCTGCTGGCTTCAGAACTGCAAAAAAATAATTTTTCCACCAGAATTGTCACGATTTATGGGGGTGGAGCGTTAGAAAAAGAAGTCGAAGCAATGGGCATTAGTGTAACAAGTCTGAGACGCAGAAATCGCTGGGACTTAAGATTTTTTATCAAGTTTTTCCTGTTTGTTAAAAAAGAAAAACCTGATATTGTTCATTCTTACTTGCAAATATCCAATATAGTGGCTGCTCTCACAAAAATGCTGCTTCCAAAAACAAAAATTGTTTGGGGTGTTCGAGCATCCAGTATAGAAACCCAACAATACGGTCTATTAGTACAAATAACCCAAAAGGTACAAGATCACTTGAGCAAAATTCCAGATTGGATTATTTTTAACTCCTATGCTGGAATGAAACACGCTATTGGTCTCGGTTATCCAAAAGAAAAAAGTTGCGCAATCCCCAATGGCATTGATACCAAGCATTTCTTCCCAGATAGAGATAGCAGATTAAAGCAAAGACAACGTTGGAAAATTGACACAGATCGAAAACTGATTGGTATGGTGGCTCGAATTGATCCCCAGAAAGACTATCCCAATTTCTTGAATGCCGCAGCCTTATTAGTTAAGGAACGCACCGATGTGTGCTTTGTCTGTGTGGGGAGCGGACCAGAAAACCTTATGCGAGAATATCAACAGATGGCTCACAAGCTGAATCTTAACAATTTCCTAATTTGGGCTGGCGAACAAAGAGATATGCGGAGCGTGTATAATGCTCTAGACATATTAGTGCTATCTTCTTGTTATGGGGAGGGCTTTCCAAATGCCATTGGTGAAGCTATGGCTTGTGGTATCCCCTGTGTTGCCACAAACGTGGGAGATACCGAACAACTGATAGGTCCTTTAGGTGAGATTGTTCCCCCAAAAGAACCTGAAGCATTAAAGCGAGCAATCGTTGCGCTTCTAGACCGACTTGAGAAGGAAGGACACAACTTAAAAATTGCAACAAGGCAAAGAGTGATAGAAAGATTCAGCGTAGCAAACCTGATTTTTCAAACCATTGACACCTTGGAACAGATATGCTTACAAGAAACCGATAACAAAAAAGCCTCAAAAGCTTAATATATGCCTTGGCATATAAAGCTAAAGTAGCATATTAGACAAAAATACCGGGTCATATGGCTTAAAAGTAAGGATTAATCTCCTCATGGACCTCCCGCCCGTACTGGTTGTTATGCCACTCTATAATGCCAGACCTTACGTGGTACAGGCAGTGAATTCCATCCTTACCCAAACCTATCCCAATCTTCATCTTCTTGTAATAGATGATGGTTCGAGCGATGGCAGCGATGGAATCATCAACGCGATGAATGATAACCGTATCCTGTTTATCCGCCAGCAACATAAGGGTCCAGGCGCAGCAATGAACCAGGGCATTACAATCGCACAAGAAAAAAATTACCCCTTTTTGGCACGTATGGATGCCGATGATGTTTCACTACCCAATCGGCTGGAAGAGCAGGTCCGACTGTTACTAAAATATCCCAATGTGGCAGCTTGTAGCGCAAACTGCTATTACATCGAAAGCAGTACCGAAAAAATTATCGGGACTTCTACAGTGGCATGTTCACCTGCTCTTATCCGTTGGGAAATCAGGCAGGGATTGCGCGGTCTCATCCAGGGAGCCACACTGTTTCGCACTCATGCGTTAGCCTCTATCGGAGGATACCGTGAGGCATTCAAACAATCCGAAGAGACTGATTTGTTCTTACGTCTTGCCGAAGAATACCCAATGACAAATTCCCCCAAATTCCTTTACAAGATTCGCCTGCGCAAAGACAGTTTATCCACACAAGACCTCAGAGACAATGTCTTGTACACGCTGTATGCGCTTGATTGTTCACGCCAAAGAGCGCATCGAAAGCCGGAAAGGGATTTCCATACATTTATTGACCAGATGAACTGGCTTACCCGATGGAAAGCCCGTCGAGAAGAATGGCTATTGAGCTGCTGGCGGAAGAGTCTGACCAGCAACAAACACACAAAACTTGTCTTTTTGTTTCTTTCTGTTTTATATGATCCTAAAAGACTTCTCGCCAGAATATTGCGCACGATAGATACAAGAGTCACGCGTTATCGTTAGTTTATCTTTCAGGAGACTTGATGCCCGATCAAATCCTTGCCATCGACTGCGGCACGCAAAGCGTGCGCGCTCTGCTGTTCTCACCAACAGGTCACCTTGTAGCCAAACAGCGCATTCCGATTGAACCCTATTACTCGACTGCACCCGGACTCGCAGAGCAACGTCCGGAATTATTCTGGGAAGCGCTTTGCCAGGCATGTCAGGGCTTGTGGCAACAACCCAACGTGCAAAAAGAGCGTATCGCTGCAGTGGCATTGACCACGCAGCGTTCCACAGTGATTGCCCTGGATGAGCAAAGCAAACCCTTAAGACCAGCTATCGTCTGGCTGGACCAACGCCGAACAGAGGGGCTTCCTCAGATTGGTGGATTGTGGGGTTTAGCATTCGCCATCGCGGGAGCCACTGAGACAGTTGCACATCTGCAGGCAGATGTTGAAGCGAACTGGATTCGCGTCTACGAACCCGAAGTCTGGAATAAAATCCGCCATTATTTGTTGCTTTCGGGTTACCTGACCTATCGCCTGGTCGGACATTTTGTTGACTCAGTCGGCTGTCAGGTGGGCTATCTGCCATTTGACTACAAACGTCAGGACTGGTCAAAGCCTTGGGACTGGAAATGGCAGGCTGCACCGATTCCGCGTCAATGGTTGCCCGAGTTGGTCAAACCAGCAAGTCTGTTAGGTACGATCACATCACAAGCCAGTTGGGACAGCGGCATTCCAACTGGATTGCCGTTAATAGCCGCCGCAGCCGATAAAGCCTGCGAAGTATTAGGCGCCGGCGCTCTGGAATCGCACATTGGCTGCCTGAGCTATGGCACAACCGCCACAATTAACACAACCCATCAACGTTACATCGAAATTGTGCCTCTCATTCCGCCCTATCCGGCGGCCGTACCGGGAATGTACACCCTGGAACTGCAAATTTACCGCGGGTATTGGATGGTAAGCTGGTTCAAGCAGGAATTTGGTTTACGCGAGCAACAGCTTGCCGAACAGCGCGGTGTTGAACCTGAAACACTGTTTGATGAACTTGTGAATGCTGTTCCGCCCGGTTCAGAAGGGTTGGTATTGCAACCTTACTGGTCACCAGGACTGCGTCATCCAGGACCTGAAGCACGTGGTGCCATCATTGGCTTTGGAGATGTGCACACCAGAGCGCACATCTATCGCTCCATTTTGGAAGGGCTGGCTTATGCGTTACGTGATGGTGCTGAGCTAACCAGCCAGCGCAGCGGCATTCCAATTCGCGAATTGAGGGTTGCTGGTGGAGGTAGCCAGAGCAATGCAGCGATGCAACTTACTGCAGATATCTTTGGCTTGCCGGTTTCTCGTCCACATCTTTTTGAGGCTTCAGGACTAGGCGCAGCAATTGACGCTGCAGTTGGAATCGGCTTCTACGCGGATTTTCCGAGTGCCGTCAAAGCAATGACACGTCTGAGAGATACTTTTGAGCCCGACACGCAAAAACATCGTATCTACGATGATCTATACAATCATGTCTATCTGCAGATGTACAAGAGACTCAGACCCTTATATCAGGCGATAAGGAGAACCATACGAACAAATAAAACAAACTGAAAAACACCAGCTATTCTGGCTTCCAGAGTTTGAAGAACGTAGCCACAACTTGTGGATCAAATTGTTGTCCGGCGCGTTTATGAATATAGGCGCGAACCTGCTTAGGCGTCCAAGCCTTTCGGTAAGGGCGGTCAGAAAGCATCGCGTCCCAAACATCCACCACAGCAAAGATACGAGCCGCAAGTGGAATTTCCTCTCCTTTAAGACCCCGCGGATAGCCCGTGCCATCCCAACGCTCGTGATGACAGTAGGGTATCTCCAGCGCCGGGCGTAGATAGGGAATGGGATGAAGCAACTGATATGCGTATATTGGATGTAGCTTCATGATTTCCCATTCCTCTTCATCCAGTTCGCTTGCCTTGAGCAGTACACTATCTGGGATAGCCAGCTTGCCAATATCGTGCAATAAGGCGCCACGCCGGATATGAACCAATTGCTCTTCAGGAATACCCATAGCTCGTGCAAGTGCCTGTACCATTTCAGTGACCCGGCGAGTATGTTCCAGTGTCTCAAGATCGCGTAACTCAAGAGCGCGCGCCCAACCTTCTAGAGTGGCGTCATAAGACTGGGTCAACTCCAGGTGAGCCTGTTGCTGTTTGTCCAACAGCATGGCATTATCAACAGCGATTGCCGCCTGTCCCGCTAGCATTTCCAGAAAGTCCAACCATTCCGAGTCAGGCTCGAATGCTCGACGGTGAAAGACCTCCAACACACCTTGCGGCTGTCCCTTTGCCAGCAACGGAACGGCATGATAGGCAACGAAATGCTCCTCATCCACCGGCAGGTTTTCAAACAAATCATCACCAGCAAGCGATATATCTCGAATCGCAAACATCTGACGATCTCTAGCTGCCCGTTGCGCTGCGCGACAGCCTTCACGAATTTCACTCTGTTTCAGCGAACGAAAACCTCTGCGGGCAAAATATTGCAGAGCCCCATCTGTTTGGCTAAATAGCAACACAGCGCTGGCATCTGCATCTAATTGCAGCATGACCTGTTCTAACAAAGTGTTCAAAATATTTTGCAAACCAACGCTGGCTGTAATTGCCATGTCAATATTATGCAAGGCAGCCAGGCGCTGGATACGCCGCCGGGCTTCTTCATACAATGCCGCCCTCTGAATGGCATTAGCACCGATATCCACAACTCCCAAGATGGTATGAAGAACATCCTCCGTAAACTCTTTGTGACGCCCTACCCAAATCGCCCCGATGACTTGGCCCTGTACATTTAGGGGGACGCAAGCTGCTCGCTCAAGCCCTCCCATTCTATCTTTATAAAATAAAAGCGGCTCATTCTTGACATCATTGGTGAAATAGAGCTGTCCAGTCTGAAACACCAGACCGGTAATTCCCTGTCCCGCAGGAATACGCTCACCCATCCAATCGCTCCACACCCCCACACTCAGTTCACACAATCCATCACCTGTTTCTGGTAGGCGTGTAATAAAAGCTGCTCCTTGTGCATCCAGTAATTCAAGCAAATTTGTAAGCAGAGTCGTGATCATCTCCGCGCGCGTTGAGGCTGCACGCAGCGCAGATGCAATAGAGACCAGCACAGACTGTTCGCGTTCGTGCTGACGGCGTAACGTGATATCCTGCTTGATAGCGATAAAATGAGTAATCTCTCCCCCATCATCAGCCCGCACGGGTGTGATCGTCATTTCTTCAGGATACACACTGCCATCTTTGCGGCGATTGAACAACTCACCATGCCAAACCTGACCGTTCAGGATGCTCTGCCACATCAAGCGGTAAAAGTCTGGATCTTGTTGTTCGGAATTCAAAATACGGGTATTTTTCCCGACAATCTCTTCAAAACGATAACCACTCAGCCTGGTAAAAGCCGAATTGCTCCACAGAATGTTACCATCTCGATCAGTAATGATGATTGCATTTGCGGCAGATTCAAGAGCTGCGCTTTGCAAATTGAGTTGTGCCTGAGAACGCTTGCGCTCAGTAATATCCCGCAAAATGCCTGTAAGCCCTAACGCTCCCTGTTTAGTCCGGTCCATCACAAATGAGAAACTAACTTCTCCAGGAAACGTGATGTTATCGCTGCGCCGAAAGCTAT
Organism: Anaerolineaceae bacterium; assembly: GCA_034434695.1. Lineage (GTDB taxonomy): Bacteria > Chloroflexota > Anaerolineae > Anaerolineales > Anaerolineaceae > DYEC01. The sequence goes on along the minus strand of DAOTYY010000014.1, from coordinate 39,982 downwards.
ATTCAAATTGACGCACCATGCCGCTTTTCAACACATCCTGAATATCCTGCCATAATCTCTGTCGGTCAGACAAGACAACCAAATCAGCAATGGTTGCACCAATCAGTTCACTCGCTTGTTGATATCCAAAAATTTCTGCCATCTTGATATTACAGAATAAAATAGCGCCCTTAGGATCTGCCAAAAAGATGGCGTCCGGGGATGTTTCGACCAGGCTGCGGTAACGCTCCTCGCTTTCAGCCAGCTTTTCTTCAGCCCGCTTTCGCTCAACTGCTTCAAAAGAGAGTGACACCATATCTGCAATAGAAGCCGCAAAGTCCTCGTCTTCAATCATCCAATTACGCGGCGAACTGCCAAGATGTTCATGCAAAACCATTGCAACAATACGACCATATCGGCGCACGGGAACAACCAGCAAGGAAGTAATATGATAAGGTTGCAAATAAATCTCATTCAACTGACGAGTTCGTTCATCTTCTTGAGCCAGATTCACCGCTAGAATGGCGTTAGCCTCAAGCGCTTCAAAGAACAATGGGGCATCTGCTACATTAAGCTCAATACCACTTTCAAAAGAATTACCGCTCAAATAGTAAAGCAGCTCACAATAGACCTTTTTGTGTCCTTGTTCAAACAGCCATAAACTCACGCGCTCAACTTCTAGAATACTGGCTGCGGTTCGCAAGATCGCTCTGGATGCCCGCTCCCAATCCGTATAATCAATTTGCGTCAACTGAATCAGTGCAGCTTGATTACGAATAATCCGCTCATTGCGTTGCCTGAGCAATTCCTCGCTGCGCCGTAGTGCCTTTTGCGTATGAATGCGCTCGCTGATATCGGTCACTATCCTGATGATTTGATCTTCACCAGGCAGATTCACAGGTACAGAACGCACCTCTACCGGAAACTGACTTCCATTACGGTGAGTTTGCTCGATAACAAACACAGGCTCGCGTTCAAGGACCGACTCCGCTGACAGCGATATATTCAAATCATCGGTGCGCATAGAGCAAAGTTCTTCTTTGGTATAACCGGTCATTCTTGAGGCAGCAGCATTGGCGTCTAAAATGCGGTGACTGGAATCCGATTCAATATAGATTGCATCTGGAACAGAATCCAGAACTGCCTGAAATCTAGCTTCATACTGAGCTTGCAAGTGATGAATCGTTTCCGCCTGCAGAGCAAGCTGTTGACGAGATTTTATTACCCAAACTACACCCAGATAAAACAATCCGCTGAACAACAGACAAATCAATCCTCCCCCCACCCAATACAACCGCATTCTTTCGTTTGTACCAGCCCGCCCCTGATTCGTTGCAACAGTCAGTTGCCATTCGACATTTTCAACATTTAGAGGGGTTGTAAACGACTGAAATCCCAGAACGCCTGTGTCACCCCAGAGGACAGCCCCCACTTCGTCCTGCAATGCAACTATATAATGATCGGGCAGATTATCCAGTCCAGCCTCATTCCATAAGGACGAAAAACGCATTACCATTGCCATCGTTCCTTGATAACTACTGCGTTGATAAATGTGCTGGTATATACACAAGCCCACTTCATTGTCTGGCAAAAGAAACGGTGTAGCGACTTGCGGATGTTGTTTTGCGTCCTCCACAGGCTCGGGGGGGATATTCCAAAGGGCCGAAGGACATCCTGGTAACTCGTTAATCACCTTGGGGTAAAGATACTCCAGTTTGCCCTCCTTTGAAAAAATTCCAACCCCGAATACACCCTCGATTCTATAGAATGCATCAGACAAAACCTCCAGTTCAACAGGTGATAACCAGGTTGTGAGAACCATTCGTTCCTTAACGTAAGCTGAAGCACTCTCCAATGTACTCAATCGCCACTGCAAAGCCGCCGATAAGGCTGAACTGTATTGATTTGCTAGAAGCTCAAGATTCTGGCGTTCACTTTCCACTAGGCTTCTCTGCCAGTTCAAGCCAATCCATAACCAGAAGAAAAACAATAAAATCAGCGCCAACAACGTCAACATCGCGGCAACCTGTTCTGGTTGCTTATTTTTCAAACGATCCCACCAACCCTCAAAAAGCTGCTTCATGAAGCTCGACTTACACTCCTTTTTCTTCCATGGTAATGTCCCATAAAGAAATACGATTGACGCCTGTTTTGCCGGTATTTAGCAATGCTTTCTCTGCACGCCGATATAAATCTTCAAATCCGCTGCATTCCCCTTCAATATCCGCCAGACCAAAGCTAAGCGTAATAGCGGTCTTTGCTGGAATTACGACTAGAGATTCTTTCGCAACCCGGCTTAATCGTTCAGCCAATTCAACCGCTTCTCCTAATGACGTCTGTGGTAACAACACGGCAAATTCATCTCCGCCAGTTCTCGCCAGAATATCCGCCTCGCGTACCACACCCCGCATGCCTTCCGAGAGCACACGTAACAGACGATCTCCCAAGAGATGACCGTATTCGTCATTCCATACTCTGAAGTTATCAATATCTGCTACGACAATAGAAAGCGGCAATGCCTGCCGGCGGGCGCGCCGGAATTCGCGCTGTCCAATCTCCATGAAGTAACGGCGATTGTATAATCCCGTCAATGGATCCACAATGGCCAGTTGCTCAACCTGTGCCAACAGTTGAGCGTTATGAATAGCAACCGCTGCCTCGTTGGCAAATGTCTGCAACAACGGAATATTGATATGATCGTAAGCACCAACTTGACGACTATCTAATGTTAAACACCCGATCGCTTCGCTTCGCAAAAGCAGCGGCACCCCAACCCAGCCTCTCACATAGCTCACTCCTCCCCAACCATGAAAACGAGAGTCCTGGCTGGCATCTCTCAGAATCACCGGTTTACCAGTGCGCGCCGCTTCGAAAAATAATTCGTCCCTTTCGGGGAACACTTTGCCGACCAATTCCCCGGCAAATTCCCCCCTGGCTGCCACCATGCGCATTCCTTGAGCTTCCAGTAAAAAGATACTTGCGCTATCGTATGGTACAACGTGCTGAAGCTGTTCCAGAATCGTATTCAACACCTCGTCTAGTTTTAAGGACGAAACAATAGATATTGAAGCCTGTCGTAATGTTTCACTCTCTTCAGCTCGCCTTTGCAGCATCTCAAACAACCGCGCATTACAAATTGCAATACCCGCCTGCCGTCCGATAGACTCGGCGAGATGCAATTCGCGCCCTGTAAAGAATTTATCTTTCTTTATGTTAAATGCACTTAAGACCCCCAGCTTCTCGCCGCCTGCGGTCAATGGCACAGCAAGATAACTGGTTACGCCGGCAAGTTTCCACTCATCCACTGCGCGCGGATGAACAGAATAATCTGCGATCATCAACGATTGCCCGCTCTCATAGACTAGCCAGGACAATCCCTGCCCGCGTTTGAGCGTCTGAGGAGAATTCTGTGGTGGGTTAAATCGGTAAGCGAAAACCATCTCATCACTATCCCTTTTCACAATGCCTATCGTTGCCGAATCAGAATCGAGCAAGATGGACACTTGTTGTACTAGATTTTGCAGAATCGTACTGATTGACATCTGGCTGTTGATTAGCCTTGTCAGCTCATTCAGGCGTTCCTCGCGCCTCAGCGCTCGCTCTGTTTCTGCGAATAAACGAGCATTATGCAAAGCCAGTGCCGCTTGATTGGCAAAGGCAACCAGTACCTCGGCATGTTCCGGACGATAAAAATTTGCTTCCATTTTGTCCAGGGAAAGAAATGCAACCACCTTGCCCTGAACCACTATAGGCGCCCCAATCCACGAGCGAATATGTTGAGTTTCGTCTAATTGTTTCCAGTCAGGCTCGGAGAGTGTATCAGCAACAACTACCGGACGATGGGTTTCTATCATTTGACGCAGATTCCTCAACTCTGCAATACTGAACTCCAGTGTTTTCACCCTTTGACATATTTCTTCACCAAACTGCTCATACCCCCGTAAGCGTGCCATAACAGCTTGAGAATCTTTCACAATCATAACAACGCCAGTGTCAAAGGGAACAACACGTTGAACCTGTTCCAAAAGCAGATCAAGAATTTCCTCCTCCACCAGCGTACTGCTCATCTTCAAACCCGCTTCTCTCAGCGCTTGTGAGATGAGTCGCTGCTCTCTCTCCGATTCATACAACCGCCTGATGACCTCCTCACTCCGCTTGCGTTGCATAATCGCACCCAACAGATTGGCAACAATCTTAAGCGCATCCACTTCGGCTGAAGACCAGAAACGGTCTTTCTGATTGTTCTCAAGTCCTACAAATCCCCACCAGCGATCATCTACAAAAATTGGAATCCCGATGAATGACTGTGCTCCCTGTCGTTGCAAAAAGGCACGCTCAATCGAGGGAAAATCCTCAGCGTTACCTTGTACAATCTGGCGCTTGCTTAAGATTGCTTCCCATGTAGCAATAACCATTGGGTCTTCAAAGACAGTTTGATCCAACGAACCCGTCTGTCTGGGGGGAATACCAGGAGCACTCCACTCATACCGCTGATTCGCCAAATGTTGACCATATTGTTCGGTGTGTTTGGCAAACACATAAACACGACTGCTATGGGTCGTCTGTCCTAACAATTTAAGGACGTACTGAATGCTATCTTCCCATGCGGAAGAACTCAAATATTGTTCAGTGGCAATTCGCGCAACATCCAGAATAGCATCTCGTTTACGATACACGTCTTCTAAGTTCTGGATTTGACCGAACATCTCACTCCTCCCTATAGCTAGACAGATTGAGACAGCTCATTATTCATCCTGTCCATCTGCTCCTTCTAAATACATTGCCTGTACAAACCTCTGCGTGAAATTCGGGTAAACTGTCAATTCAATATATTCCACGCGCTGCACAATCTCATTTGAAAGCAGTCGCTGTTGACGGGATAACAACATCCTTTTCGCACCCATCCCCGCTGCATTGCCTACCTGCCGAAAACGTTCCTTCGGAACCTGAGGAGGAAACATGCCAATCACCAGCGCGCTGTTTACATCCAGATAAGTCCCAAACGCACCGGCAATGATCCACTCCTCGACTTCCTGCGCAGTTAGACCGGCAACTTCCAGGCAAACTTCAATCCCTGCCCGGATAGCGCCTTTGGCAAGCTGAATTTCATTCACATCGCGGCGTGTTACCACAATGTCGCGTCCATGACCGGTCAAGGCAGCAGCCACCAGAAGAAACTCAGCCCGATCATTTTCCAATCGAACCCCCGGTGAATCTCTCTTCAACGTTCCGCGCCGATCAATAATCCCAGCCTGACGCAATTCTGAGATAGTTTTGAGGATTCCTGTACCGCAAATGCCCACAGGCGGCTTCCCGCCAACTGTAATCACCTCCACCCTGCCATCCCGCAAATGGACATTTTCAATTGCGCCAGGTGCAGCGCGCATCCCATCACGAATGTGAGCGCCTTCAAATGCAGGTCCGGAGGCAGTAGAACAGGAGTAAACCCGTTCACGGGTGATTAGACTGATTTCGGTGTTTGTCCCAATATCCACCAAAACCCTTGTCTTTTCTGCTTTAGACATTGCCAGTGTTGCCAGCAAAGCAGAGGTGTGATCTGCTCCTACATAACCAGCAATGTTGGGCGGCAAATACACCCGGGCACCTGCGCTGATTTTCAGACCGAGTTCGGCAGCGCGCACGTCTAATGCTTCACTGACTGCCGGGACGTAGGGAGAAGACCCTAACTGAGTAACTGGCAAACCACAGAAAAAGTGATGCATGGCGGTATTGCCAACAAACACTGCATCAACAATCTGTTCACGGTGGACACCAGCCTGACGGCATAAATCGCCAATTGTCTCATTCAACGTAGCGATAAGACGTTCTTGCAATAATTTTCGGTTTTCAGGGGCTTTGTTTGCAAAAGCAATGCGGCTGATGACATCCTCGCCATAAGCAATTTGAGGATTCATAACACCGCAACGCGCCAGCGTCGCTCCACTTTCCAGGTCTATCAAATAAAGTGCCAGTTTGGTAGAGCCAATATCTACCGCCAATCCCATCAGCGGCGTAGCAGGAGCAAAAACGCCCGTCAGGTATGAACGATCCTCCTGCGGTCGAATAGCCAGCCGTACCACCCAGTCCTGAGCGCGCAAGCGGTTTGAAAGTTCATCGAGTAAAACTAAATCTGATTGCAGCGGATGAAACCCAGCACCAGTAACCTTTTGATTAACGCGCGTCAGGTCTGAACGCAGGTCGTATAAATCAGGCGGTGAAAGTGCAACATCCAACGCTACTACTGCGGGATCAATCTGGACGATCGCCTCCTCACCTTCAACTTGCATCTTTTGAGCTGAAGGCAGGGACTCAAGTGGAATTTCCAAACGCACCGAGCTGAGCGGAGATGCCTGACAAGCTAAACGATACCCCTGAGCGAGCTGATCAGCACTGAGCAAATCCCGTTCTGTCAGTGTGGGCGGTGTCAGTTGACCGCTCATCAGGCGCACCAGACAGGTGCCGCAAATGCCCACTCCACCGCAAGCTGCAACCAGGTCAACGCCCGCTTTCTGGGCGGCTGTCAGCAGGTCGGTTGTACCGTCCACCTCGATACGACGACCAATTGGCTGGAGATCAACAAGAAATTTTGCGTTTGGCGCAGTACTCATCACAACAAATTCAACAAAGGCTGATAGCGGCAGGTAAAGCGTACCGCACAATAATCACAAGTGTTGTTCGCATGATCTACATCTTCACCACAACCAACCACCAGCGAAGTAGACTTAAGCGGAATCATCTGCCCGCTAGGCTCGAGACGAATCAGCATAGGATCAGGTTTGAGCAGGTCAAAAATCTGTCGCTGACCAGAACCAAGCTCCCAACCTACCAGTCCTGGACTGAGCGGGAAAGTCGTCTGGTAGCCGAGCGCTTGGGCTTCGTCTGTAATACGGTGACAGACCTCAGTTGCTAATGTTTCCACTGCAACATTGCCCAAAGCATCCAAAGCCAGTCCTAGAGATGGATCATGCCGGTAGACTTCACCAGCATAGCGTTCCAGAGCAGCACCAATCGTGCATAAAGCGACCCATACCTGCCTGGCTGCAGCGAGTTTTTGAGCAGGCAGCTCGCCAATCAAAACACCACCCTGTTCCAATTCGACGCGCTGGTGACGAACAGAAGTGACGGACATACAGCGGATAACGGCAAGCGGAGCAAGTAGAGGTAATCCCTTTCGAAGGGCGACTTCAGCGATGTTCGCTAGCTGTGGATGACGTGTGTAGATAACAGCCGGGTCTGCGCCCTGTCCCCGCAAAATCATATCCACCGAAATCTGCAATTTGAAATTGTTCAAAAGCGTTACCGGCATACTGCTCACTCAAGAATAACACAAAACCGCGGGTAGTGAACTTAACAATATAGAAAGCTTGCTGCGCTTGCTGCAGCGGCTCAAAACTTACCCAGGTGAAACACTCTTAACTGTTTGAGCGATGGCAGCAAGATGTTCAGGGCTGGTACCACAGCAGCCCCCCACGATTTGGGCACCGGCTGCCAGCCAGGAGGGCACTTCGGCAGCCATTTGCTCTGGCGTGACAGTGTAGATTGGCTGACCATCGGCATCTATCGTTGGCAGACCAGCATTTGGCTTAAACCAAATCGGCAGACTGGCGACACTGCGCAGTTCCTGCAAGGCTTTGAAGTTATCCTCAAGACTCCGACCGCAATTAATACCCAACGCCGCCACACCAAGCGATTCCATCTCTTTTGCCATTTGGACAGGACGCACTCCCATCATGGTGCGCGTGCCACGATCATAACTGAAAGATACAACAACCGGCAGCGAAGTAACCGAAAGCACCGCTCGTACTGCAATAGCAGCTTCTGTAAGATCAAATTGGGTCTCGATAAGCAATAAATCCACACCACCCTCTGCCAGCGCTTGCGCCTGTGCGGCGAAGGCTTCTTGAGCAACCTGCTCCTCCAGCGGTCCGAGCGGCTTTAAGAGTTGACCTGTTGGACCCATCGAACCAGCTACAAGCACGCTGGTACCTTCCACAGCCTGACGAGCCAATTGAGCCGCCCGCCGGTTTACCTCACCTGCCCTATCCGCCAGACCTGCATGTTCCAACCGAACGGATGTGCCGCCAAATGAGCAGGTCAGGATAATATCTGCACCGGCAGCAATGAAATCTTTATGCAGTTGAAGGATTTGTTCGGGATGTTCCAGTACCCATACCTCTCCCGGCATTCCTCGCGCAAGCCCGCGTTGCTGCAAATTCGTGCCGGTTGCGCCATCAGCTACTAAACACTTACCCTCTTGCAGCAATTGAAGAAATTTGGATTCCATATTACTTAACCTTTCGGCTATACGAATTTTCTCTCCAAACGTTAGTCTGATAGAAAATCATGCCATCAACCTGATATAAAACAGGTCTCCGGACGCTTCAGACATGTCGCCTGGATAAGTGAATTTTAGCACGCCTCCCCACAAATAACAGCCTGTCATCCCCCCCAAGAATTAAAAGCAAGTCAGGGTATCACCCTGAAAGCCAATAGCATCCACCCTGCTCACCTGACAACACAAGGGATACGCGCTATCCCCCTGTTAGGAAAGCACCCACCGATATTGACTTTTTTCAATACTCATACGCGCCGATATCCGGGACAGCCTTGCGTGAGCGTTTTTCTAAATCCTCCATGGGAGCATTATTGTTCGAACCCGCATCAATGGCTGGGCTGGTCATTTGCAAATGATAATCCCCCTCTTTCCCCCAAGCAGGCACAACAAATAAGGGATCTCCACAGATATTTCCCTCACCTAAAAAACTGATAGTATCACAGGTGTAGGTTTTATCGCCCATCGTCAACACAACTTCATTTTGGGGAAAATAGAAAAGGTTGTGATCAGCAGTCAACTTACTTGCGGCGTTTATATAAATGGGAGACTCTGGTCCCCTGCTGCTGAAAATCACATTACGGAGCATTACCTGCACCGGTAAGGGATTATCATATTGCACATACATCAGGTAATTACGTCCGACATAGTCATCCATAGTGACGTTGACAATTTCAAAACGTGCTTCAGGCTTTTCCACTTGATCTATCACCAGCGCAGCCCAAGGGCTTGGAGTAGGATCGCCATCTCCGCGACCATAGATAAGCGTGTTTTCAACCCGGCTATTATCACCCCACAATTTGACCCCGTCGCATGAATTATTTGCAACAATCGAACGACGAATGGTGGTGTTTTCCGCCTTGGAATCAAGTCCATCCCCATAATTATGTGCCGCAATGGTATCTTCAATCAGAATGGGCCCCTGAGAAGCTTCTATTCCGAAACCGTCCGGACGATCATATGGACGATTGGAACCGTCACCCTCTTGATAGTAATGACCGCTCCATGAGAGCGATACATTCCGAATGACAACATTGCGCCATCCTCCATGTTCTCCTGCAGGACCGCCCAATGCCCCAAAGCCAGCATATTCTATACGGGCGTCAAGAATTTGTAAGTCATCTACATCCTGAATATTCATCCCAAACTCGTCCACATGATGAATGTACAGGTCTTTAAGAACAAGATGACTGGATGGAGCACCAAGTATCTCTACACCTTCGCGAAACCATGATTTCTCGCCATTTGCTCGTTCATCGTGAGCGATTTCCAGATTTTTAATACGAACGTAGCTGACTCCGCCGAGATTGATCGCTGTCGACAAGTTATCACGTCCAACAAGTACTGGACGATTACCCGATTCTCCCTGAATGGTGATCCAGGCGTTTTCCGCTCCCGAAGGTGGCGCAATAATGTCAGCGTCATATTCGCTGAGCACATATCGGCCGCCTAAAATAATTAACGTGTCACCCGGACGAAGTTGACGCGAAGCATAACCAGGTGTAGCCCAGGGCTGTTCCCTTGTGCCTGGATTAGCGTTATCTCCATTCACAGCAACATAAAAAGTTGTCCCGGAAGCCGCAACAGACATATTCCCAACTGTCGGGTTAGAAATCGCTGGCGTGAATACAGATGCCTCTGAAGTTGAAAGTTTTTCTTCCGGAGCCGGCATAGAAGTTTTAGAAGCAGACAACAGATTGCAAGCAAGGATCAAAAATAAATTGATAGCGAGAATTGTCAACAGGCGTTTTCTCATTTTCATCACCTCCCTGTTTTTCCCAACAACAATAGAACGATATTCAGCGTGCATACACTATCAACACAACTGAACATCCAAACCTCTTACCTCGAAGAAGGGCAACCGCCACTGCCCTGCCAGCAATGAACGAAAATATTTAGCAATGGAAGGAACTCGCCGGTGGCTTTTTGGTGACCTGCTACAGTTGGATGATTATCAGGCCCCTCGCTGGGATACGCCAAAAAATCACCGTTTCCAATTATATGTTCTATCATGCCATCACGATAGCGATGATGACTGCCTGACGATGCACCGAAATCATTATGATAAGGATCGCCGCCGTTGGAAGTAAGAATGTTATGGTAGTCAAATACAGCCACATTTGAGTACGGGTAGTCCTTCAGCCACTCCTGTATTAGCCAAAGATTGATTGCGCGCAGCTTCGCAGCAATTTCGGCATCCACAGCTTGATTGTGAGAAGGCGGTGTAGTGATCAGAACAAAAAGTTTGTCCGGACGGCTGACAAAATAATCTAACAAATCCCGGTACAATCCCTTGATGTTAGATACCGTATAGACCGTATCATTCATTACGTTTTGACCGTATATCGGATTGGGTTGCCCCTTTGATAGAGGAGGATCTTCCGAGTCCCCATAAATTACCTGAGCGCTCGAAAAACAGGACTTAAAGAGAACAACTGTATTCTCACCTCCCGGATCGGGCTCAGTATTTTCGCCAATTGCCTCAGAAACATGACTGTTTGAATAGAGTGCCTGAAGATAGGTGTCGCGGTGAGCACCCAAAAACCAGTTATACCAGTGTCCGATGTCGGTATGGTAACCAATCGGATTGCCATCTTGAACGTCCTGATCGGGCGGGCCCCAATCATAATTAGTGTCAGTAACATAATAGTCATTTTCGTTGAGGGCTTGACGTAAATTTCCCCCATCAGGCTTGAGCCAGTCCTCACCGGTTGAATGGTGAATGAAGACCAAGCGCAATGCCTTTGCTGGCGGATCAGGATTCAGCGGCAGCTCATCACCAGAAGGCTGCAATTGGATAGAGGGAGCGATGGTCACAGTTTTCTCAATCGGTAACGGTGATTCATCCGTGACCTCGTTTGTTTCTTCCTCTTCAGGCATCGGCGATGCTTGAAATGTCATCCCAAGATTACATGACAGCAACAGAGACCAAATACCAAGAAGGGAAAAGATAAACCAGCAAATTCGTTTCATTGCTTCCTCCAAAGAAAAAGCACGCAATTTATCACAACATTTCGATTCCAACAACTAGATCATCAGTAACGCGCATAAAAGTAAACACGACATCCTTGTTCCTCGCTAGACACCATCAACTCACGATCAGAGGGGAACAGCTCAGCCGGCACTTCTTGTGAAAAGTCGCAGATAGTCTCGGTATCATCAAAGCCGACTCTCACATCCTTATCGTAAATATACACGTAGAAAAGCAAGGGTTCACCGGGCATGTAATAGAAGTCAATTGAAGGACTGGGGTTGAAAAATCCTTGATGCATCAGATTGCTGCAAATTGCCGCCCAATCCTCACCATCAGCACAAGAACCGTCCACACAACGAAGATCTTCCGTCTGCTCAACAAGGTACGCCCCGCAACTGTATACGCTATCATTCGTTAGGCACGCATGCGAACTTTTAATAACACTGGCAATGTCGTTGAACCTATACAAAGCCACTGGACAAAGAGTTACTCCCTCCTCATGAGGTGCATAAAGTGGACCTACCCACTCATCTTCTGCCCATCCCTTGAATTCAACAGCTCCTAAAGCTTCCCCCCTGCCTCCACCACGAAATACAATCAACTGACCACCCACACCAACCACTCCGCCGGGTCTCTCAATTGAAACATGATCAACTGCTAAGTGAGAAAAATAGACGGTCATTCTTTCCAAAGAGCCGCGAAAAACATTATTCCCTTCATTGAGCTCCGCCAGAGCGTTATCCGGATCAATAACAAATTCGTATCCTGGAGAGATGACATTACCAGCCGCGTTTCTGGTTCCACGCAAGGCTTCTATCTGTTCTTCGTTCCAGCCTTCCCAAAGGATACGCGCTGTTTCCCTGGGACCCACATACGTCAGATTTGAATCGTGTAGATGCAAAATTTCCGCGCCGCCGTTTGGATGTTGCGCTCGGATATCCGCATGCCACCATGACCTGCGGTATCCATTATTACGCACAAGAATAGCTGGAGCATAATCGCCGCCGCCAGATCTATTAAGCGGATCTACAGAGATAATCTCCAAGTCTGGAGCAGAAGGATACCAAACGATGTTAAGAGGCACGTCCCGCCGGTAAAACCAGTCGCCCTCCTCATCCATCATGACCAACCTTAACCCATCGGTTGTCATTTGCTGATCGCCGCCATACACAAGACGCACAGTGGCGCTACCCTGCTCAGGGCTAATGATGACATTGTTAAGTGTAAAGTTAGTATGGAAGTCATTAGGCCAACCCGGTACGCTTCCTCCTTGAAGCGGCAACACAAAAACTCTTGCTGTCCCTTCTTCACCATCATATCAGTAGTTTAACTCTACATTCAAAACAGGCCTTTGTGGCGTCGGCATCCAGACATTGGCAACGGTTAATTCATTACGATTGCGGCAGGAAACTGCCGAAGAGGAAAAAACCGCGTTGCTTGTTGCCGATTCTTGCTGGTCTTTATAAGCGCGCACTTCAAAACGATATTCAGTGCTGCAAGGCGGCTCAACCGTATTTTGAGAAAGGAAGGTGTATTTCTCGCCGCTGAAATCTACCACCTGTCCATCGCGATAAATCTTAAATCCATCAATGGAAGCCATATCGCCATCCCAGCGCCAAGTTAGCGTGTAAGTCGTATTGACGCCCACATTGCGCCGGATCTGTAAGCCGTACGGAGGAGGAATCACATCTTCTTCACAAGGAATTCCACAAATGCGATAGCTAACATCAAACCAGTTGGCGCCTTGCCGCCCGCGCGCTGTAAACGTTTGACCATTCCAATCAGCAGCGCCATGTTCACGAGCCACTTCGCCTAAATGCAGCGACGGGGTCAGCATATCCCCCAAACGTCCTAGACAACGAATTTGAAAACGAAGCGGTTCTCCTCCCATCACTGTGACACTCTGACCGTGTTCACCACCAAGATAAGCGGAAATGTTCCAAAATCCGTTTCCAAGGGATCTAAGAAATTGGTCTTGATCTGTCGGAGCGCGCTCCCAGCGATCATTTTGCATGCGAACATAACAAGACACATCACGAATACCCTCAGCAGTACGCAGGCTAAGCACCTCTACTTCCAAACCAGTGCCCCATTCCTCAACATCACTATAAACCTGTTCACCGTTCAGTTGCTCTAATAGATGACATAAACCGCAATTTTCTTCAATTGCCACCTGACCAGGTGCAAGGTCCGAATCGCCTGGAAATGACGGCCGCTGCTGATTCCCTTGAATTGACCCGGGCTCACCAATGGTATGAGGTTGCCCTTCTTCCGGCATCTGCCCAGAATCGCCTTCATTCTGTTCTAAGCTGCCAGCAATCCATGCATCCTCCAATGCATTGCTTTCTTCAGTATCAGATTGCGCTCCGGGTGGACAACCCGCCAAATCAAGCGATCCGACCTGCTGAGGACACGCGTCTTCATCATCAGGAACACCATCCCTATCAATGTCTGACGCTTCGACAGCAATCACACGTACCATTGCCACACCAGCATCGCCACTTTTGTTATAAGCGCGGGCTACAAGTGTATGATCGCCCGGCGCTAACGGCATCCAACCCCACTGTGCATTCAGTTGGGACGCTGCTCCACTCCTTTCACCCACTAGTTCCCCATCTGCCCAAAGCTGTAGCAGTACGACTTGCCCTTTCGGTACCCTGCCTTGCGCCTGAACAGAAACTGTAGCCCCAACTGCTAAGTGCTGACCATGCTGTGGAACAAATATCGTAACCGTTGGACGGGCAGCATCGTGCCAGCCAATGATCAGGCGAGGAATATATCGCGAAAGCAGCAAATATCCCCACCCGCCTGCTATACACAAGATAAAAGCCGCTGCCACCAAAATCAAGAACAATTTCCACCGTTTTTTCATGTCACACCTCCTTATGTAAGAGGCGACTCGTAATATAGCCAGGATGACCAATTACTCCTGTTTCCAGCACCATCAATGGCGCGTACCCGCCAGCGATATTTCCAGCCAATGTCGCACTGAAACTGCCCTGAAATATCTTTCTGAGGCTCGGCAAGATTATCCCAAGAGCCGACCTGTGACCAATTGCCGGAAGAGGTTTCCTTCTCAAGTACCACGCTGTACACAACGCCGCTAGGATCTGAGACCGGCTGCCAGCGCAAGGTAAGCGGACAATAGAAATCAGGAGGATTGTCTGGACTGGTGCTGCCCGGTTCGAGCGGGGCGGGTACCGGCGGCGGTGTTTTGTCGGCCGGGGGCTGCGGAGTCACGGGAGTGCCGGTAGGTGTGGGTGTGCGAGAGGGCTGTATAATGATGACTGGTGCGGGAGTCGTCACGGTGACACAAGAGCCTGTTACACCAATTGATAATGATTGATCGATTTTTGATCCGTCCAGTCCAATGACACCCAGAGTGTAGTCTCTTGCGGTACACAAACAAATTGGATAATCTCCACTCACATTTACTTTTTGTCCCTCAAGCCAAACTTCAGAAGCATTGTCCACCACCCAATGCAAATTTGTGCAAGACCCCGCCGGTATACTTGTGCTATCAGCCCAAAACTTGATGGATGGAGAAGGAGGCGGTGGTGTGGTCGGTGCCTCACAGGTGCCGTTGACCTGAATAGTCAAACTCCGTGCATATTTATCCCCAGCCAGGACGATCAAATCATACGTGGTGGTGAAACATGGGCAAACCTGTTCGTCCCCTTCGACGGGCACGGGCTTCCCGTTTAAGTCTATGCTTTGTGGCTGAAGATTTCGGACTTTCCAGTGAAGAAATGTACACTCTCCGGCATTGAGAGAGGTTGAGTCTGCTCTCAACTCCAACAGTGGTTCTGCAACCACAGTTGTTGAAATTGGAACAATGTTTTCACGAACAATCAGCAAAACAGGGTCCGAACTCACTGAAACACCGTCCGCTGCGACAGCTTGGACATTTATAAAATATTTACCCTCAGAAGGTGGTGTCCAGCCCCCCTGACCGCGGAACAAATCAGCCGATACAGTTTCCAGCGAAAGCGTTGTCGTAGCAGTATTTCCAACAAACATTGTCATTTGGCTAACCCCCCCGGGCATCGAGGCATAAGCAACAACAGTAATTGGGGTGCCAGGTGAAACTTGTGCTCCGTTCAGAGGCGCATCTATCCAGATACCCCCACGGCTTGTTTTGATGAATGCTTGTTGGCAACCAGTTAGTACAAACACCATTAAACCTAAAGCAAGAATCTTTCGCATTTTTCCCTCCATAAGAAATTAGCGCAGGGGACTGTCGCCTAAAGACAACAGAGAAATCTGTATTCTTTAACCTCCCTTTTAGCTTTGAACGTTAAAAAATCGAGCGTATGAGGTTGCAGGCAGTAATCGGTATCTGCGTAAAACACTCACCGTAAATCTCCTCTCTTGGGATGCCGTCAACCAGCTATTGTCTCAGATATGGTTCTACCGCAGGGTCAGAAATAAGCTGCCGGCTAAAGCGCTAAAGCCGAAAGTGGTTGACATTCCGATAAAATACCTCTTATCAGAAGGTAGGATAATGGAGTGCCAACCGCAAGAGTAAAAATTACCCTTTTTAGGAAAGAAGAAAGTACTCTTGATCAAAAGTATCCTTGATCAAGAGTACTTAACAGGACAAGAGAGCTTTTTCAGCCGGGCGTTTCGTGGATACCCGTATCGTCTTTATGATCTTCTGGGGCAAGTTGAATCCACCCATGACGCAGAGCGTGTAACGCTGCCTGAGTACGACTGTTAACATGAAGCTTGCGGTATATTTCGCTCAATCGGTTAGCAACTGTTCGCTGGGAAAGGGAGAGTGTTCTGGCTACTGTTTTATTATCAGCACCTTGAGCTACCAGACGAAGCACTTGCATTTCCCCATCTGTCAACTTTTCTATCTGTGAATCTTCACGATCCTCCTGGCTCAGGCGGCGAAATTCTTCTAAGACGCGCACAGCCAGGGTTGGATCAATCAACGCTTCACCACGGTGAACTGCGCGAATTGCTTCTATCAACTCATTTTCATCAATATCCTTGAGCAAGTAGCCTTGTGCTCCAGCTTGAATTGCCTCAAAAACATACTGGTCCTGGCGATACATGGTCAGGATAATGATCCGTGTATTTGGGTTACGACTGGTAATCAGGCGTGTAGCCTGAACACCATTTTGTCCGGGCATTTGGATATCCATCAAAACAACATCTGGCTGAAGCTCATACGCCAATTGCACCGACTGAGAACCATTTTCTGCTTCGCCTATTACTTCAATATCGCCGGCTGCTTCGCAGACGTGGCGCAAACCCTGTCGAAAAAGACGGTGATCATCAGCAATCAAGACACGAATTCGAGACATTTGCTTTCCTGCCCATCGCAACTAGTTTAAGCCCACATTCTTTACACCAAATTCAACGTAAATTGTAGTGCCTTGTCCAGGATGAGATTCAATCTTCCATGTGCCACCAAAATTTTCGACTCGTTCACGCATTTGCAGAAGCCCTAGATGTCCACGTTTTGCCAACTCTGGCAAAGTTGCAGGTTCAAATCCTATGCCATCATCTTTCACGCTTAGACTGACTTTTTCGGCAATGTTTAACTCCACCCAGACCATACGCGCTTGAGCATGACGGGAGACATTGTTTAAGGCTTCCTGAAGAATGCGAAAAACAATCAGCTCTAGATGAGAGGGCAAATTTTCCTCTTTTCCATTTACCTGCACATGGATATGGAGCTGATTTTGTTCAGCGAATTCCTCTAAGAAACGATGCTGAGCACGCCAAAAGCCAAGCTCATCAATAGCAGGTGGACGAAGAGCAAAAATAGCGCGGCGCACCTCACGGACTTTCTCGCCCAAAAGATGATGCAACTCTTCAAGTTCATGACGCACCTGATTGGGATCTTGAATAATTAAATCCTGCCATCTGCGCACCTCCAAACGGAGGGCAGCCAAATCCTGTGCCAATCCATCATGGATTTCATGGGCAATTCGCCGCCGCTCTTCAGCAATCGCCTCTTCTTCGGAACGGCGCTCCTTTTCAGCGGTAATATCTTCGGCAACCAGAATACAGCGGCGCAAGTCTTTCTCCGCACCAACCGCTGCACTGAGACGAAGAGGAAATTCGCTTCCATCATGACGAATGCCAGTCGTCTCCAGAACCATAGTTTGTCGCTGAAACAACTGGGAGTAACAGCGCTCCAAAATACTGATTGGCAGGCACCGCTGCAGCGTCAGCATATCCGACTCATGCACTCCCCAGCCAAAAAGGGAAAACCAGCGGGTGTTCGCATGTTGCAGGAGGGGCGGGAATTGTGTGAAATCTGCCTCACAAACTCCTAACGGCGCATTTTCAAAGAGCGTACGAAAACGCTCCTCGCTCTGGCGCAACCTATCAACGTAGCGCAAGCGTTCCTTAACAACGACATAGGCGATACCAGCTCCAATCAAGAAAGCCAATACTCGAAACCATGTGGTGCGCCAAAAAGGCGGCGAGATGATCACCCGAACAGAGATTCCCTCTTCGTTCCATATACCATCATTGTTGCTGCCTTTTACGCGAAAGACATACTCGCCAGGAGGCAAATTCGTGTAACTGGCGTAGCGGCGCGTACCACAATAAATCCAGTCTGCATCAAAACCTTCCAATTTATAAGCGTACTGATTTTGTTTTGGAGCAGTGAAATCCAATGCAGCAAATTCAAAAGCAAAGAAACTGTCTTTATGTGAAAGGCGAATCTCTTTGACATTATTTAACCCTTCTTCAAAGTTTTGCACTTGATCAAACTTTCGGAATGCAGTCAAAACAATGTTTGGTGGAAAAGGATTATCGCGAATTTGCTCAGGGTAAAAGGCATTGAACCCATTCATTCCACCAAACAACATCTCGCCATCAGAACTGCGATAAGCGGCGCCGATGATAAAAGCATTACCTTGTAATCCGTCTTCGATCGTATAGCTACGGGACCTTCCGGTGGAAGGATCAAAAGCCACCAGCCCACCCCCCATGGTCGCCAGCCACAGAAGACTCTGTCGTTCATCCCCAAGAATTGCTACTATCGAATCGTCTGGTAAGCCATTCTCTGTTGTGTAAACTGTAAAGGTTGGTTCACAATCTCCTGTACGTTCACATGGCCAGGACAAACGATCGAGTCCGGCATGTGTGCCCACCCACAAATTTCCTTCTTCATCCTCGTACAGTGTCCAGACAAAGTCGTGGCTCAAGCTGTTCGCATCAAGGGGATTGTGGCGATATTGTGAAAAAATTCCCCTTCCCGGGTCAAAACGTACCAACCCATTATAAGTGCCTAGCCAAAGCTTACCCTCGCGATCTTCAAGAATGGCACGAATGCCGTATGTGTCGGGGATACTACGCTCTCCACTTCTTCGTTATGCATAAAAGAAAGAAAAGTGTCATTTGCAGGATCATAGCGGGAAAGTGTACCAGGTTCTTCAGTTCCAATCCATAGAAATCCTTTAGTGTCTTCCACAATCACTTTCACAGCACCTGGAGCAAGGCTGTAAAGATTCCCCGGTTCATGTACGTAATGCTCAAAACGTCCTGTCCGTCTATCCAGGCGATCTAACCCCACTTGAGTGCCAACCCATATGTTACCTTTCTTATCTTCTTGGAGTGCAGTAACGTGATCGTGACTCAGGCTGAACGGATCATCCGGAACGTGATAAAAGTAGTTCATTTGGTTTTGACTTCGATCGAAGCGCACCAAACCGTTATCATGCAATCCCACCCACACAATTCCCTGACGATCTTTCAGCAACGCTCCCACTGAAGCGGCATCTTGCTCTTTCTCATTTGAGTCTCGGCTTGCAGGAGTATAGCGGGTAAAACGCAGACGCGCTCGCGCATACTGATTGACACCGCCGCCATAAGTAGCAATCCAGAGATTATCACTATGATCCCGAATCAACCCGGCAACACTATTTGTACTCAGGCTGAAAGGATCAAGTGGATCATGTTGATACCCTTCCAGCGAACCGGAAACTGGCTCAAAGCGATAAAGCCCTTCTTCGCTACCGATCCACAACAAATAGCGGGTTGAATCCCACAGCATAGCAGTAATATGATGATAGCGCAACGGATCATAAAATCTGACAACTTTTTCTTTTTGCGGGTCAAAAAGAGCCAGCCCCCCTGTTTCTTTTTGGTGATAGTTACCGGTTCCAAGCCATAGTCTTCCATCTGGAGAAGGCAAGATGACCGTGATCCGTTCAAAGAGCAAGTTGCCCGCAGCTAATTCGCGAAAGATCTTGAACTGCATTTTCTGTATATCCAGCGCATTTAGCCCGCCATACTCTGTACCAATCCACAAAACGTTGGAACTATCCAGAAAAAACGAATTAATGTGGTTATCACTCAAACTCAAAGGGTCATCTGGGTCATTCACAAAACTCGCGAATGTGTTTGTGGAACGATTGTATCGAAACAAACCACTACCAGCCGTTCCAATCCAGATGTTCCCCTCGTTGTCTTCTTTAATCGCTTTTATTGACTCATAAACTTCTGGATGATGGACTATTTTTTGACGCGTTGCGTCAAAATGATCCAATCCGCTGACCGTCCCAACCCACAACCAACCCAAAGAATCCTCAAAGATGACGTTGATCGTATCATTGATCAGTGAGTCAGGATCAGAGCGATTATGGTGAAAGTTGGTAAACGAGTAACCGTCATAGCGACTCAGCCCCCGCTGTGTTCCAAACCACAGATAGCCATCGTGATCTTGTAAAATACATTGCACAATATCATGTGGCAATCCATCGGCAGTTGTGAGGTGATTAAACCGGACACTGGATTGGGCATGAGCAACACGGGTGGATGACGCAAAGCTCACCGCTAGCGCCAACAAGAGGAACATCCTCTGAAAGAACCGAAATATTGGCTGTGCGCTCATAAAAACCACACTGCCGAAATTTCACAGTCAATTTCATTCTAGCACGCTCTGACCAAAATTTTTGTGACGTTCTCCGCTGCCTAAAGGCTGCGGCTTCTCAGGCAGCGCACGGCGCAGCCGCCCACGTTACCGCCTGACCGCTCCGTCCAAGCGGATGAGATTTACGGCGAGTGTTTTACGCAGACACCGATTACTGACTGCAACCTCATACACTCGGTTGTTAACGTTCAAAACTCAAGGAGAGTATAGCACAAGCGTTCGACAATTTCAATATACCGGAAAATATCTTCAAGGAAAGGAGGAGCGCATTCCTAATTTGGCAACGGTAAACCGTTTAAGGATCGGCGAATAGCATCCAGTGTTTGCAAAGCGGTAAAATTGCGCCTGTCCCAGCCCTCTGGCGTCAAGTAGATATTCTCACGATTAGCATCTAAACCATGATTGGGCAGGCTGTCGGCTGCAAGCCAGAAATTCCAGAGTGGAATATCATAGTCATAAGCTACCCGTGCAGTTGCCAAGTTGAGGCTGTGGTCACCTTCTATGTTGTCAGCTTTAGTCGAAAGAATAGGAAGCGTTCCATTGGCAATTACTTGCTCCACAATTTGTCGCAGGTAGTCTTCATACGCTTTTGCCGAAGCACCTGGTTTCCAGTTCGTACCCAAATTGATAAATAGAATAGCAGGCTTATGAGCACGTAGTTCACAGGTAACCGGGGTCTCACCAGATAGGCAGTTCTGTGGGTCTGCCCAGAGCGTTGAAAGCGCAGAAGGAGCGCTTAAGCCATCGCGTACCCCAAAACTCCGGCGAGAAAAACTCTCCCGATAGTAGTCTATCGTTTCCTGCAAATATTGATAGTCATCCCCCAGAATATAACGGTCTGTGGCGTAAATTCCCAGAAAGACGTTGGGTTCGCTCTGACAGTCGCCAATAACAGAAACACTCTTTGGATCATTGCCTTCGTTCAATCCATCTTGATAAACCTGCTTTGCTCTTTCACTAACCGTTGGAACAACTGGCCAGCTTGCCCATTGGCGCGGGTCGGGACGCGTGTCCGGTGTTGGCGTAAAGGTTGGCATTGGAGTTAGGGACACGGCGGGGGTAACCGTCTCTGGGGGCGTAATGGAAGCCTCAAACAAAACTGGAACGGCTGTAGAGCTCGGCGAGGGACGAGCAGTAACGCTCTGGGTTATGCCAAAGCTGATGGTTTCAATTGCCGCCGACATGGTTTGTTGCTGATTATCATCACTGACGGCGACCGATTGACAGGCGGTTATCAATCCAGCCAACATAATAAGAACAAACCAGTTTAATAGGACTTTGAGTAGCATAACCTTATCTCCGCTTACTGCACTCCAAATAACACTGAATAAACTGTTATAGCTAGGGAAACCTGCGGCAAGGCGAACCAAACCCAACCCAAAGCAACGAAATGGAAAGTTACCGCAATCCCCAAAGCCGTATAAACCTTTTTCAGAAAAGAAGACTGCTCAAGAAACAACAGTCGCGGTTTTGACCATTCCGTCCAACGATTATGAACAAACAAACCTAATCCATGCCACGCGCCCCACAAAACAAAGTTCCAACTAATTCCATGCCAGAGCCCAATGAGCAGCATGGTGCTGAGTTGGGAGAATAGAATCACCACTCCGGGTGAAAAACGCCGCTCGGAGCGACGCAGAAGACGAACCAATGGGTTGAAATAATAGGTACGAAACCACTGCGTCAGCGTCATATGCCAGTTATTCCAAAAATGCGCCAGATTGGATTTTAGATATGGCTTGTTAAAATTGTCGGGCAGGTTAATCCCTGCTAATTTTCCAACTCCCAAGGCAATATCTGTGTAGCCAGAAAAATCCAGATAAATTTGAAAAGCGTATGCGTATAACAGAATCCACATCCAGCCTGTGGTCTTAACTTGTCCCGCATTCAACGGGTTGAGCGCAATCATTGCCAGCATATCTGCCAGAACAAACTTCTTGAACAACCCTATTGTCAGTCGTTTACCCGCTTCTACCATTTCATCTGCTGATAGTGGTTCTGTGTGTCTCAAGTCCCGAACAAAGCGCTCCAGCCGATCAATCGGTCCGGCTGTCAGCGCTGGGAAAAACACCATGTATATCACGTACTCCTGCAAATTAACCGAGGGCAGCCGCCCAAGCTGGCGATCTCTGAACGTATGCAACAGACGGAAAGCAAGGTACGAAAAACCCAGCCAGCGAAAATCGCTTGCACTTGCCAGGCTTGCATCTTGTTGCATAAGCTGGCGGACTACTGAACTGGCAGCAACCGTCATTGGTGGATATTTAAGAAGGATAAAAATACCCAAAATTATCCCAATGGCTGTAATCGTGATGCCTTTGTCCGTGCGGCTGCGGTAAACCAGTACCATTGTAACTACAATAAAGGCTATCAGGACAAGAATGATCTGTATTGTCTGGGGTGGACGCCCGGCTGTGATAAAACCATCCATTTCAAGATAACGGGTAAGCCCGACCAAAACAATTAACAACAATGTAAAGGTGAATGTAAAAATATTCGCTTTATCGAAACGAGTTTGAGGGATAGAAGTAATCACCCAACCCAAAACCGCTAAAAAAATCGTCAACGTGGGTAGCCAAAAGTCCAGATAACGCACCGGCATAGCTGGCTGTAACCAGTACACTGCCAAAACGCTGGCAGCAAAAATCAATCGAGCACGCCAGCGTCCGTGTCGTAACAGGCGAAAAACTAAACCAAGTAAAATAAAAACAAGGATATTTCTCAGGGTCATCAAAAGCCCTGATAAATCCACAAAGGAGCAGTATCAGCGGTGAGGATAACCACCGCTAGGATGATCAAACAAAGCAATAACGCCCAAATATTCTCAGGTAACAATACCCAGTGGATGATTTTGATCGCTTTCTCGCCTATTGATACCCGCATACCAGCCAATCTCCCCCTTCCATGATCACTCGATATGTACGCCCAGTCAGAGGAAGTTCCTGTTGTTCATTGTTATATGTAGCAACGATTGAACCGCTGCAGGTTACTAAAGCAACATCCCCATCTGTTACGCTTTGGTCGCATTTCATATTTTTGAGAGAAGCCTTAACCCCGATAAATGAATCCAACTCTAATCTCGCTTGCTGTTCAAAATCCTTACAAACCAGCATAGACAAACGATTGGCATCTTCCTCTACCAGAGCCTGAAGATATTTTTCGACCGCTTTTGGTGCAGCAGCTCGTGAATCTGAAGAGCAAGACATCAAAAATAAGGCAATGCCAATGAGCAGTAAGAGTATAATTTTGTATTTTTTCATACGCTTCTCTCGCAGCTTTATTGCTTCACGAAATACTAACTTTGGAATGGATTATACTGCAAGAAATAATTGAGGAAATTATTAAGTCTCCAAAATAACGCTTTCTTCATTAGTCAATTCTTGCCAGCATGCAAAATTTACCTATTGGCGTAACAGCAAATTTTGCATTCTGGCGAAAATGACTTTTTTGCACTCTGGGGGGCAAAAAGCAAAAAATGCACTTCTAAAGCGTGCAAAAATTGCACTTCGCGTGCGTGCAAAATTTGCACGCGATTCATTAACTACTAACTTATACTACATATGTTACTGACCATTAACCAGCCAAAAAAGTTTCACACAGAATATTTCCCAAGAAATCTCACACCTAATCAGTGAATTTCTTCTTTAACACCTTTAATAATTTGGCAGGAAAAACAAGATTCCAGTCATATCTTGGACTGGAAGAAGGTTGCTTATAAGTCGAAAGATCCACAAGCCCCTGATCATATTCGTTCAAGAAACGCAACAAAGCCAGCGTAACTAATTGGCTTGCTGGTAAACGGTGTTGCTCAGCAAGATGTTTGATGCGGAAACGAAGAACAGGTGGTAAATCGTATGTGACACGGGATTCACGACGCAACCTGATTTTATTGCGTTCGCGCTCTTTTTTAGTTAACTTGTGCTGCGACAATTGTGTTTTTAAAACATGCTGGTTGGCTTGAACAAGCTGTTTGGTTTCGAAAAAATCGGTTTTTGAGTCTGCCATGACTTGATAACCAGATTAATTTAACCCGCTCATTGTTACGTTAAACTAGATCATTCTGCTCAAGAGCTAAGCGACGGAAAAACTATTTATGCCAAGTATATGAATACTAAAGCCAATTTGTCAAGGGGCGACCCTGATAAAATTTCAGGGTCGCCCCTTGTTCTTTTTGAAAGCTCTTATCTCAAAGAATACTTGCCCCAAAATATTTTCCCCCCTCCCCCCCCCTCTCCCTCTCCTCTTCCCTCTTTTTTCTTCTTTTCTCTCCCCTCGTTTCCTCTTGACTTCTATCTCTGGTAATGACAAGGATTTTTGTTCTGGATTGGTATACACAAAAGGCACAGCATCAAAAATACGAAACTGGGAAAAACTCATGGGATGTCTTACAAGAAGAGCGTGATTGATGTATCAAAAGAAGAGGAAAAGTGTTACCGCGGTTACAGTTAACGCCGCGACAAACGGGCAGTAATGGCGCGACCCAAATCTTCTAAAAATAACATGATGCCTTCTGCCTCACCTGCTGCTACTAACTCATCCGCGATTTCATCCATCGCCTGTGCCTGGCTGAACTTATCTAGGTGAAGTAAAGCATTCGCAAAGCGGCGTAATCCCCCAACAGCAACTTTAGCAGTTGATGCGGTGGAGGGAGAACTCTTTCTTCTGGTCTCTGCCCCTGTTCGTCCAACTGTCGTTGTAATTTCAGCTACCTCTTCAGAGGTTAAGTTGTTTTGGATACTGATCCGCAACATTCGTTCCCATCCCTCGCGTGGGGATGCCAGAATTTCGCGTAGCACACGTTCCGAAAGGCGATACCGATCAGCTAATTCAAGCAAAGGGGTTGGCATTTGCAGGATGTTCAATAACTGAACCATACGTGGGCGAGTAAGCTGCATGATGGGCATGATCCGTTCCCACATTCCGGCTGGCATACGCTGGAGGCGAGCTTGGCGGAAATAATCGTACTCATCAGATAGCGTTGGATCCGGCTGGATACCTAACTCAGATAAAATGAGAGCTGCAATTTCGCACGCCTGACCAACTGCCGAGGGCGGTTCAGCGTGGCGATTTTCTAACACTTGCCGCTGACGGGTAGGTTTTTCTATAACCTCTACTCGTAATAAGGGCTCTTCTTCTAAGTGTTCGCTGACAGCTCGAAGACACGCTGCCCAAAAACGACGTTCTCCAGTCTCAATCTGAAATATGTAGCGACCATCTTGAGTTGGTATCCAGCACCCTGTAATAGGTTTAATTTGACCGTGTTCATCAAAAGAACTACCCATTGCCAGCAGGCGTTCAATCTCTGCCCGCATACCCGGATCATTTTTGGATAGGCTTATCCACTCGGCTGCCGTCTGATAGCAATCTAACTTGCCGCTGAAGAAATTCACGCGCAGAGCGGCTGGAAGTAAACGACGTGGTTGGAAACGATCGGGAAGCATCTGACTGGGCTTGAGACGCTCAATTCGCTCAACTTGTTGTAGTGCTTCCACACGGGCGGCAACTGGTGCAACCGGCTGTCCGCCAGCCGAGGCGGGTATTTCTTCAACAGGAAAATCCTCAAATGCGCTCGAACGTTTGCGACGGTCAGGAGACATTTAACAACCTCCCTTTCAAGTTTTTCCGCCAGAAGCCAGTTTCCAGGTGGCTCTCAAAACCACCTCAACCAGAACAGCATACTCTCGAGTCGCACGCGAACTGGATGCTAGTTGATCCCTCTGGCGAGGCGGGCGGTAAGTGAAGACATCCATGTGTGCAGAATGAGCATAAGCGAGATCAACCGATTTATGAATAGGGTTTAGCACCTGACCGCGGTAGCGCTTTTGCAACTCGTCAAGAATTTCTTGAGTTTCTGAACGCTGTTCATCGCAAAGCGTAGGCAGATAACCCAGAATTGTTAACTGCGGACTGAAGTGAATACGCACCTGTTCAATGGTGCGCTGTAGCTCGCGTAACCCTGAGACACCTAAATAACTCGTCTCAACCGGTATAATGATATGGCTGGCAGCAACCAATGCATTGATGAGTAAATCTCCAGTATTGGGTGGTGTGTCGATGATAATGTATGAAAACTGCGAGGTGATCGGAGCAATAGCGCGCGCTAGACGGCTTTCGTTTGCCATCAGGGTAGGCAAAATTCGCCCAGCTTCCACCAGCGCAGGACGATTTCCTGGAATGATAAACAAGTTATTATGGTACTGGCTGCGTCTTAACATAGGTTGAACAGAAGGGGGCGGAGTCTGGATAAGCAGAGCTGCCAGTGAGGCCGCTGCTTCGGCACTGTGTTGCCCAAAGGCTGTGGCAAGCAGGGCGTGTCCTTGTGGATCCATATCCACCAGCAATACGCGTCCTGCCGGACCATCCAAGCCTGATAATCGCAGCGCCAGCCCACAAGCCAGGTTGACCGCTGTGGTTGTCTTTCCTACTCCCCCTTTTTCATTTGCAATAGTGATAATTACCGCCATGATGTACCTTTGTCAATTAAGTATGGCCAAATTCTTAAGAGCCATGTAACTATATCAATGTTAGCATAATTTTATTTTCAAATCAATCATTTTAGCTCATTTTTCGTGGTTTGGGGGTAAATTTGTGATAATTCCATTGTTTTTGTTAGGAAATTGTGCAATAATATGGTAACTCAAAGAGGAGTTGTTAATATGTTTGATCCCTTAAACGATGATTTGTGGCGATTGGCGCGCTTGGAACGACTCGGTTTGAAAGAAGATCCGTTCAAATTGTCGGCTGATCCCCGTTATCTCTATCTTGGACCTGAGCACCTGGCGGTTTACCGTCAAGCTCAAGGCGTAATTTCTCGACGACGCGGATTGGCTTTGATCATGGGGGATATGGGGATGGGAAAAAGTTCACTGGCGCGGCGGCTATATGATGTGTACAACTCCGAAGAAGGGATGCAGGTTTGCTACATTCATACTGCGGATTTTAAGTCTGCAATGGACGCGGCGCGCCAGATTTCACTGCAGCTAAAGGTTTCTCCACAGCGTAGTTTTCAGCGGCAAATGGAAGAGCTGGAAAATAAAATGGTAGAGCTGTTTACAACCGGAAAGAATGTTGTGGTGTTGCTGGATGATGCCCAATCCATGGCAAGCGAGGCTTTAGAGGTAATTCATCGCCTGTATAACTTTGATTATGACGCAAAAGTAGTTCAGATTCTGGCGTTTGGTCAAAGTGAGCTAGCGAGCCTGTTTGAGTTGAATAAAGCGGTCAATGCGCGCGTTTTTGTTCGGTTGGTACTCAACCCACTTTCGCTGGCAAGTGCCCTTCAAATGGTTGTTTTTCGCTTACGTGTAGCGGGACGCAGTGAGCCATTGATAGATGATAATGCCTTTGAACTGCTTTATGAGCATTCTGGCGGTGTACCCCGCGAGATTATTCGCCTTTGCGCGTTAGCTATGGATTATTTATTGCAGAGTGATGAAAGTATGGTCAACATTGATGTAGCTCGAGAGGTTATAAAAACATGACACCCCGTACAGCTTCTAAGCCCGCCTGGGTTCAGCTTTATGATGCTCGTCAGGTACCAGTTGAGTTTGAACATCGGTCGCCCGGGCGCCCTCCCTCCCCTATTCCCCGTCGTAAGGTAGGAATGACTCTGTCCCAAGGTGAGATAAATGAATTGCAAGCTTGGCAAGAAAGATTCTCCAATCTCTTAAATCGTAAAGTGTCGCTCGGCGAAACGGTTGGCATATTAACCCGTATATGTACGGCGCGAGTTAACCGACTATCCACACGTGGCGAAGTTTCTACGCTTGCCGATTTAGTGGAGAAATTAATTGGATAATTATTTCTTCCGAATATACTGGATATTTAAAGAAGAAAAAATTAATTGTTAAAAATGTCGAAGGAAGGGTCACGATGACTCTCCTTCTGGAAATGGAGGCGACTTGTTATGAATAATCCCGCTCCCGTCTTTTACCCCGAACGTGAGCGCAAGCTGATATTTCGCGGACGAGAGATACTTACTGCTGATCTCAAAGATGGCAAGGGGTACGTGTCGCTGAGTTCGTTATGTGAAGCTTTTGGTCTTGAGACACATTCGCAGCGCAAACGTCTATCGCGTCAACAGGGTTACTTTTCGCCTTATACCGCAATGATTCTCATAACAACTGCCGGTGGTCCGCAACCCAGCCTGTGTTTGATGGCAACCGCTGTTCCACTTTTTTTGACTGGTGTTGAGCTGGAGCGGGTGAAAAGCGAGGAAGCCCGCCAGTTATTGCGGGCTTTCCTGGATGAGGTGCATACTGTGCTGGCTGAGCATTTTGGAATCAGTGAACGTGGCGAGCTTCAGTTTTTACGGGAATCGATTGCCCGCATGGTGGCGGAGCAAGAAGCATTTGAGGAAGCTGTATCAAAAAAAGTTGAAGCGGAGCTGGCTGAAATCCGTCGGGCACATGAGGAAAAAGTGCAGCAGATACGAGACGCATTTAGCAACCTGCGCCAGCAAGTAACCCGTTTGGAAGCAATTCCCGGACCAAAGGCACGCCTCACGCCCGAACAATTGGGTCAGCTCCGCCAACTTGTGTCAACTTTGGGAACTCTTTTACAGGAAAATGGTGTGGTAAAGCCATATCCCGGAATTTACATGGACATCACCAGACTGACTGGTGTGAGCCGTTCAGAAGATATTCGACAGGAAGATTTCCAACTGGTGGTTGATTTTCTGAATGGACAAATACAAGCGTTAACAAAAAAAGGTGTTCAGCAGTCGAAACGATGAGCTTATAGTCGCCCTTTGGCAAGGATAACCGTGGATCATACTGTTCAGCCTCTCCCTCTCCGTTTTGAAGTGACTGATCATCGCCATGCTTGGCGTATGGTTGTAGATCAGTTGCGAATGGAGATGTCTAAGGCTTCCTTTGATACCTGGGTGCAGCCACTGGAGCCGCTAAGCTATAAAGACAGCATTTTCACCCTACGTGCTTACAATGCCTTTGGACGAGATTGGGTGGAAAATCGCCTTAAAAGTCGTATTACGCGTCTTTTGGAAGGACTGTATGGTGAACCGGTAACACTGCATCTGGTAGTAGATGATCTTCCGGCAGAGAATCGTGAATTTCAGCCTGAGACAATCTCAGAAGCTGAACGTTCAAGAGCTGATAAGGGTCAAAAAGACGTTTCTCCTCCATTGACTCCCAGCCGTAAAGTGATGCTACAACGCGCTTACGGTACCGAACGGGCGCGTGTGATTCAGCCTGAACGAGGCATGTTTCTTACGTTGTATTTCTTTTCGGAGTGGCTACCACTGATTGGTCATTCAGCTATGGCGGTTATTCTAGCGGCGCGCTCGATGTGCTATTGGAATCCAATGACGGGGGAATTGCGTAATACCGTTGAAACTGATATGTCCACTTTGGCAGCGCGTGCATCGGTTAGTGTGCGTACTGTCAAAGACGTACTCAATAACGAGTTGGTTGAACGCTACTTTTTGCGTTATAAAGTCAGACGAGTAATGACACCGAATGGGGTGCGTACAGCCGGAATTGTTTTGCAGGTAAGAATGGATGATCCCCTTACACCTGCGGATCAGGTTGCCTACAACTTGCCCGAAGAAGAAATCTGGTATCTGCCTGAATTTAGCAAAGAGGATGAGAGGGATTGATCTGCTCAAACTTGCTAATTGAGCCAGCATACACGTTCAGCCATTTCCCTTTTAACGGCAGATAAGCGCTCAAGCAGTGCAATCTCTCGCACATAAACTCGCCTTAAGAGATACAGTAATTCACTTGCAGTTGTACAAGCGAGCATGGGCTGTTTTTCTATTTCGGGTATTTGAAGCAACGAAGCAGCCAAGTACATAAAAGAAAGTGAATCATCGGGTAATTCCAGCTCTGCAAATCGCTCCTCTCCAATTTTGCTGATCAGATACAGATAACGAACTACCTGCTTTCTGATGCTATGACATGAGCGCGAGATCTCAATGGAATGTGAGAGTTGAAGTGGAAATTCCCTTATCGTTCCAATCAGATATGGGCGTTCGTGACTGAGGCGCAAAATCTCAAAACGTTCTTCGCCAATTGCGATCAGATTCATACGCCCGTTTCCGAGGGGCTCAATCTCAATAATGCGCGCTGTACAGCCAATCGGATATGGTTCAGGTAATGGACCAAGCGCTTCTATGCCATGCCGGATCAGGACAATACCAAATACAGCGTTTGTCTCTAGGCAATGACGAATCATCAACCGATAGCGAGGTTCAAAGATGTGTAACTGTATCGGCATACCTGGAAACAAAACGGTATTTAGAGGAAAAAGTGGTAATTCATACACTTTCGCTATTTTATACCAGTAACAAAATAAACGCCTTAAGATGTATAAACTTTTTCGGAAGAAATTCTTTTTTTATCGCAGAAAACCTATATAATGTTTGTATAGATTTTGTTGAGATGCGTTATAAGAGAATTGTCGAGAGTCGGGAGATACAATGGATGGTAGTATGAAAATCGGTACGGTTTGGGGAATACCAATACGGTTACATGGTAGCTGGTTTATTATATTTTTTCTGGTGAGCTGGTCACTTGCATCAGGTTATTTACCCCAGCAATACCCGCAACTTTCAGTACCGGCTTTATGGATGCTGGGGGCTTTAACCAGCCTGTTGTTTGCTGTATCTGTTGTCTTGCATGAATTAGGACACTCTTACTTTGCATTGCGCGAGCGCGTACCTGTGCGCAGTGTAACTTTATTCATCTTTGGCGGGGTGGCACATATCGGCAAAGAGCCGTCCAGTGCAGGTGCTGAATTCCGCATCGCGATTGCCGGACCGTTGACAAGTCTGTTCCTGGCTGGTTTTTTCAGCTTGTTGTGGTTGTTGGATCGCCCTTTCCCTTATCTTGCTGCGCCTAGCGAGTGGTTGGCGCGTATCAATTTTACATTGGCAATGTTCAATTTGATTCCTGGTTTTCCTCTGGACGGAGGTCGCGTTCTTCGGGCAGTGATCTGGCGTTTGTCTAATGATCCGTTCAAGGCAACGCGCTGGGCTTCGGTCAGCGGACAATTCGTTGCCTTTGGATTTATCGGCTGGGGTATATTTAGCATCTTTAGCGGCAATTTCTTTAATGGCTTGTGGCTAATCTTTATTGGATGGTTTCTGCAAAATGCGGCAGCCAGCACATATGCACAAACCAGTATGCAGCACGCGCTGCGTGGTGTGCGCGTCTCGCAGGTGATGAATCACAATGCGCCGCTTATTTCACCGGATATGCTGGTGGGAGATTTGATCGAGCAGCGTGTCCTGAACGGGGGTCAGCGTGCCTTTCTGGTAACCGGCTGCGGGCGTGAAGATTTGTGTGGTGTGGTTACGCTTCGTGAGATGGGTGCTCTTCCACAAAACCGCTGGTATACCACCCAAGTAGGGGATGTAATGGTACCCTATGAGCGCCTGGTTTTCGTCGGTCCTGATACGCCGCTGTTGGACGCACTTCAAAAAATGGATGATGCGGATGTGGCACAGGTGCCGGTTGTGCAGGGAAATATGGTGCTGGGTATCTTGACTCGTGATCAGATACTGCGTTATCTGCGCGTGCGGGCAGAAATTGGTGTTTGAGGAAATTTATATTTTCTACTTTCTTGAATATCAATAAGGTAAGGTAAGAATCCATTTGTACACCGCTCGCTTCCTTCGTAATGTGGTTTTTAAGACGATACTGCTGTTGATTGTGGCTAATCTGGTGTTTTCCGCTTTTCCCTCCTTAGACGGGTTGGGGCGGATGTCCGCATATAACGTCTTGTTTCCTGGCCGCGAACGATTTCCATTTGGGGAAGACCCACAGCATTCTTATAATCTCAGTTTGTATAACTTGGAAGCTATGTTTGCCTCTCATATTCTGAATGAGAAGAACAAGGCGGAGGATGAATATAGGGTTTTGCTGATTGGTGATTCTTCAGTCTGGGGCACCTTGTTGCGTCCTGAACAAACACTTTCGGGGCAATTAAACGTCATGAATCTGTCGGTTTGTGATCGGCGGGTCAAGTCGTACAATCTTGGTTACCCAACTATCTCACTATTGAAAGATCTCATGATTCTGGAGATTGCCATGCGTTATCAGCCGGATTTGATTATCTGGTCATTTACGCTGGAGGCGTTTTTACGCAGCAGGCAGTTCACTTCTCCAATTGTAGCCAACAACTCGATACGCGTTCGTCGTCTGATTGACAGATATGGTCTAAAACTTGATCCGAGGCACCCTGATCTGGTGGATTTGAATCTCTGGCAGCGTACGATTTTTGGTCGCCGGCGCGAGCTTGCTGATTTGATTCGGTTGCAGATGTATGGTGTTTTATGGGCAGCCACCGGCATTGACCAGTTTTATTCAAGCAGTTATGAGCCAGCAGCGCGTGATCTGGAAGCAAATCTGGATTATCATGGCTGGCAGCCGCCTGAATTGCCGGCTGATGAACTGGCGTTTGATCTTCTGGAAAGTGGACTTCGCATAGCCGAAGGAGTCCCTGTGTTGTTTGTTAACGAACCAATGCTGATCAGTCATGGAAAAAACAGCGACATTCGGTATAATTTCTTTTATCCGCGCTGGGCTTATGATGATTACCGGAATCAGTTGATCAAGCTCAGCCAACAAAGAGGCTGGCGTCTGCTCGACTTATGGGATTTATTACCAGAAACCGAATTTACCAACAGCGCTATTCATTTGACACCTGCCGGTCAGATGATCGTGGCGCGGCGAGTGGGGGAGTGGATCGCTGCTCAAGCCTGCCCATGATACAGTTGCATTTTGAAAGATGGAACACATTGAATGTTGTTTCACGTTTCCAATGGATCGTTTCTGCTTTATTTGTAATGATTTTTATTGCTTCTGGTTGTAAGACAGGAGAGTCATCTTTTTCCCCTACAAGCACTCCTATTGCTAAAGAAACAATCCTGCCAACTCAGACAATACAGCTATCTGCCACTGAGTCGTTTATTCCTCTACCAAGTTCTACTCTTGAGTCAAAGCCAGTTGTCACTGAGCCTACTGCTACCCTTCCACCCAACGCGTGGCAAATGATGCCAGTGATTCCTGAAGTCAGCGAAACAGCTCGTCTGATTTACCAGTATGGACTTCAACGTGGTGTCAACCCGGAAGCATTTTCTAAAATTGGCGATTGCGAAAGCCGCACTACCTGGTTCCTGTATGATTTTGATCAAGGACCGCAGTATTACGATTTGGGGCCTTATACATATCTTGAACCAGTTATTGACCACTTTAAAGGCTCTTTTGGGCGATTGAGTCAGGTAGCAAAACCCGGTTTTACCGCTGCTGCGGTGATGACCCCGCTTTGGGCTGACCCGGCTCAATGCCAGAAAAACGAGACCCCTCTGGCTTGCGAATACCGTCAGCAGAATCCTGCATTTTCTTTTATCATGTTAGGCACTAATGACGTTGCTCGTCCGGAAACTTTTGAGGCAAACATGCGACGAGTAATTGAATTCACTATTGATCAGGGGATTGTTCCCATTCTAGCAACGAAAGCAGATAACCTGGAAGGTGATCATCAGATTAACGCAACGATTGCTCGTCTGGCTTATGAATATGACATTCCCTTGTGGAATTTCTGGCTTGCTGTCCAGGATTTGCCTGATAAGGGTTTACAGCCGGATGGCGCTCATCTGACCTGGAGTCCAAACCACTTTGGCGATCCGGAAGCAATGAAACGCGCTTGGCCAGTGCGCAACTTAACCGCTTTGCAGACGCTTGATGTAGTCTGGCGCGGCGTTACCCAATAATCAAACGAGGAAACCATGACTGAAGACATCATGAATGTGCTTTCTGAATTTATCGCCCGCGATATCCTCAAACAACCTTCTCGCAGAATAAACCCGCAGGACAAGCTTATCTCATCAGGTCTAATAGATTCCTTTCATCTGGTTGACCTGGCGTTATTCATTGAAGACAACTTTGGAGTTCATATTGATGATGCTGAGTTAAATGCCAGCGTTTTTGATACCCTGGATGAACTGGTTGCGTTAGTCAATGAACGGAAAGCTTGAATCCCTAACGTTTTGTCGGGCATTACAGCGCCTTTATTATGAGTTGCCTGATCAAACGGTAATCTACTTGCAACATGCCGGACAGACGGATCGTCCGATTTCCTATCGCGAGTTGATTCATGGAGCTGCCGCCTACGAGCGCGCCCTGCGTGAACAAGGGATTCAACCAGGTGAGGTGGTTGTTCTGATCTTGCAGCATGGCAGCGACTTGATATTTTCTTTTTGGGGAGCGGTTTTGCGGGGTGCAATTCCCTCTATTATGCCTTTCCTCACCGAAAAGCTGCTTCCCGAACGCTATCGCGCCGACATGGCTTCTCTGGTAGATGTGACCCGACCGGCAGCGATTATTACCTATGCTGAATTTGAGTCGGAGGTGTGTGCCGCACTCAAGCCGGATACTTCGGTGCGGACAGTGATGATCACGCAGGGAGTTGGAGTGCCTGAGCAACCGGATTTTGAGATGTTTGGAGGAATGCAACGCACGCCGGATGATATCGTTTTACTACAGCATTCTTCCGGCACGACCGGTCTTCAGAAAGGGGTGGCGCTTTCTCATCGCGCAGTGTTTAACCAGCTTCGCAGTTATAGTCAGGTATTGAAGTTGAATGATCAGGATGTTATCGTTTCCTGGCTGCCACTGTATCATGATATGGGATTGATTGCCGGTTTCATCATGCCTATTCTTTGCGCTGTGCCTGTTGTGATGATGTCCCCGTTCGATTGGGTGCGTGCACCGTATCGCCTGCTTCAGGCAGTTTCCCGCTATCGCGGCACGCTTTCATGGTTGCCCAATTTTGCGTATAACTTTTGTGCTCAAAAGATTCGTGACCATCACCTGGAAGGTGTAGATCTATCATCCTGGCGGGCAATCAGTAATT
Source organism: Anaerolineaceae bacterium (assembly GCA_034434695.1). Lineage (GTDB taxonomy): Bacteria > Chloroflexota > Anaerolineae > Anaerolineales > Anaerolineaceae > DYEC01. Next base: position 4,915 of record DAOTYY010000014.1, on the reverse strand, counting down.
GCTCGGAACCGGTGCGTTATGAAAGTCATCAAATGTTTCTGGAACGGTTTCGGGCTTATGGGTTACGTCCAGAAGCGCTGGCTACCTGTTATGCGATGGCTGAGAACGTTTTTGCAGTGACCCAGGGCGGCATTGATGAAGCGCTGACAGTAGATGAAATTGATCGTGAAACTTTTCAAACGAAGTGGTTGGCAAAGCCGGCTGTTCCAGATAAGCCATCTGTGAGAATGGTGGCTTGTGGACGTCCAATCCCTCATGTGGAAGTTAAGATTCTCTCCAGTCATGGTAAAGAACTTCCCGAACGGCATGTTGGTGAGATTGCTTTGCGCAGCGACTGTATGTTGACAGGTTACTATAACCGTCCGGATGCGACTGCGAAAGCGTTCCTGGATGGCTGGTATCTGACAGGTGACTATGGTTATATGGCAGATGGAGAATTATATGTCTCCGGACGCAAGAAAGATATTATCATTGTCGGGGGTAAGAATATTTACCCACAAGACCTGGAAGAACTGGCAATGACGGTACCAGGTGTACATCCCGGACGGGTGAGCGCCTTTGGTGTTTATAATGAAGAAACTGGTACCGAAGATGTAGTGATCGTTGCAGAGGTGGATACAAACGATTCCAAAGAACGCGAACGGATTGCGGAGGAGATTCGGGAAGCGGTGACGCGCGGCTCTGCGATTGCTTTGCGTCAGGCATATATTGTGGGCCCACACTGGCTGGTTAAAACCAGCAGTGGAAAGAATGCTCGCAGTTATAATCGTGAGAAATATCTAGCAGAGATTGCTGGGAGACCCTGGATAATGCCATGAACATAAACAAAGCCCTAATCTTCTTAATTGTCATGTGCATATGGCTGGTTGGGTGCACTGCTTCTACCACCACATTTTCAACTGCCCTGCCCACGCCGCCGCCAATGGTAATGCCAGTGACAGCTTCAAACACGCCGAATATTACACCCACTCAAAAGATTCCAACGTTGACATTTCAACCGCTTCCCGAACCAAAGGCAATCAACACAGCAGATACACTGGATGAGCTGCGCCGTCTTGATCGAGTGCAGCCGATTACGCAGTTCCCGGGTCGCCAGGGTGAGCTGGAATTGAGCAGTGGCAGTTATGGTTTTACGATTCCTTGGGCGTTAAACAGTTATTTGATCAGCGGGCTCAAGGTTCGCGGCAGTGGGCGCATTCCTCTTGCCAGCATTTTTCAGCGTCCTTTGACTTTGGAAGTGCATGTAACCCCACTGGATCAGATTCTGGTGGCTGGTTTCGTTTCTGAAGAGGACCTGAAGCAGCTAGCTGCTCCAGAACGCAGGCGCCCACTGAACATAGCCCTGTATACCCAACCATATCAGCAAGCTAATCGCCCCCTTTCTCTGGCAACAAATTTGATCCTGCGCGCACAAAGCGATCAGGTGAATGCTCAGGTAGACCGGGTCGTGCTTGTTGTTGGGGGAATTGGCAGTGAGCGTGTTTTGGTTGCCGGGTCAGTTCCGGCAATACGCAAGCTTAATCAGGTGAAGCCGTTGCCGGCACGCCAAACTCCGGGTGGCTATGACCTGGAAGAAGGCTTCTATGGCTTTACTGCTTTATGGGCAGTTGAGCAAATTCATGGTTTTGATCTTCAGGTCATTGGTCTCGGCAAGCCGCCCATTAACAATGTGCCGAAAGATGAGATGCAACTTGAACTTCATCATACTTCTGATGGAGAGCTGTATCTGGTTGGTTTCATTTCAGAGGATGATTTACAGAGCGCGCGAGATGTGAGGCGTCATGATCCCATATCTGTGATGATGTTAACGTACCCTTCGCCGGTATATAGCAAGGCAGTTGCGGTTTCTGTTGAGTTAATCCAGTCTGCCACGAATTTGCAGGGGGTACCGGGGAAACCGGCTGCCAGTATTGATTTGCTGTTGCGCGGTTATATCCCGCCGGCAGAGTAATTGTTTTGACTTCACATAGGGCATTTGCAATGAAACAGGGTGTAGCGATTGTTTTTCTTATGCTGTGAGCAGGGAAGGATAGAAGACTATTTTTCTTGCTCACTCTCTTGCTCGTGGATAAGATGCTTAACGTGTTTTTTGGCGAAGCAGACCAGTAATACTCCAGGCAAGAACAAAGAAAGCGGTACAGGTGAGGACGATTGCTGCGCCGGAAGCCAGATTGAGATAGTAGGAAAGGTACAAGCCGATAACACCCGAAAGCGCTGCAAACATCGAAGCGAGCACCATCATTGTTGAAAGGCGCCGGGTGAGCAAAGAGGCTGTGGCGGCAGGCGTGACCAGCATTGCAACCATCAGCGCTACACCTACAGTTTGCAGCGAGACAACAATGGCAATGGAAATCAGAATCATTAACAGATAATCCAGCAAGCGCACCGGCAAACGTAAGGTTGCTGCCAGGATTGGATCAAACGAAATCACCATGAATTCTTTGTAAAGCAGAAAAACAATTATCATGATCAACGCGCCAAATATGGCGGTTAGAATCAAGTCAGATGCACGAACACCAAGCACATCTCCAAAGAGGAAGTGGGCGAGATCAACCGTATAACTGCGAACAGAGGAAATTAAGGCAATACCTAGGGCAAACATGCCTGCGAAGATGATGCCAATAGCGGTATCCTCTTTGATTCGCTTACTGCGGCTGATAGTGCCAATACCAATTGCACTCAAGATCCCGGTCAGCAATGCCCACCAGAAAAGCGGTTCGCGCGCACCGCCGCCAATCAGATATCCGATTGCTACGCCCGGTAAAATAGCATGTGCCAGAGCGTCTCCAAAAAAAGCCATGCCGCGCAAAACCACATACGTTCCTAATACTGCACAAACGACTCCAACCAGGATAGCTGCTGCTATTCCCCGTTGCATGAAAGCATATTGGAGCGGTTGAACAATGACATCAAAAATGGTCATGCTCTCCCTCGTCGCAACAGGTATCACTCACCGCAATCGTTCTGCCGCTGGTCGTTAGCAGTTGCAGATGACCGCTGTACGCAAGCAACAATTTGTCGGGTGTTAAGACTTCTTCTGCTTTGCCGAGTCCAATCAGGCGCTGATTGAGCAACATCACACGGTCAAATCGTTCAGCCGCTGTCTTCATATCGTGCAATGCGATCATGACTGTAACCCCTTGTTCGCGCAGGGTATCCAGAATGTCAAACAGTTCCTGTTGAGCGTTCATGTCAAGTCCGGTTAGCGGCTCATCCATCAGCATCAATTCAGCTTCTTGTGCCAGCGCCCGGGCAATAAACATACGTTGTTGTTGCCCGCCGGAGAGCTGTCCAATCTGGCGATTGGCGTATGGTTCTAACCGCACGGTTTTCAGGGCACGGTGGACAATTTCTTTGTCTCTATCCGTCGGGAAACGAAAGAAACCAATCCTGCCTACGCGCCCCATCATGACGACATCTGTGACTCGCAGGGGGAAATTCCAATCCACTTGACTGCGTTGGGGCACATAAGCAATACAGATGTGTCTTCCGGGTTCGTATCCGGCGATCTCGACCAGCCCGCGGCTTGGACGCAGGACGCCGGCGATCACTTTGAAGAGTGTGCTTTTCCCGGCGCCGTTTGGACCTAATACCGCCAGCCGTTCTCCTTGGCGAAGCACGAAGGAAAGATTATCCAGTGCCGTTCCAGACTCATAAACAACGGTCACGCCTTCCAAACGCAAGACGGGTTTCCCAGCCTCGTGAGGATGAGGCTGGGACAGAAAGGCAAAGTTCGAATCTTGGATTTGCTTAAGCCAGTGCAAGCGTTTTCTCTCTTACTTCAAGGCATTGACGATTTCGGATACATTATATCGCATATAGTCCAGATACGAGGCGGCTGGTCCACCTGCTTCAGACAGCGAGCCAAGATAGACAAAGACCAGTTTGATGCCCGTGTCTTCTGCAATGCGCTGTGCAATGGTTGGATTAACTGTCTTGCCGACAAAGATGGCTTTGACGCCGAACTCTCGAATTGCATCTTCAATCTGTGCGATATCCTGAGCGGATGGGGAGGCAAGCGTGCTGTAGCCGGGAATGACGGCGCCGATTTGCTCAAATCCGTAACGTTCAGCAAAATAGCCAAACACCATATGATCGGTGACCAGCCGCCGGTTCTCGTCAGGGACGGCTTTGACTTGCTCGCGGATCCACGCATCTAATTCCTTCAGTTGTGCAATGTAGTTTTCCGCGTTTGTCTGGTAAATGGCTGAGTTGGCTGAGTCGATCTGACTGAGTTTTGTCTCAATATTTTTGACCCAGATGATTACGTTATTGGGATCAACCCAAGTATGTGGGTCGCCGCCTTCGTGTGAATGCATTTCGTGTTCCTGTTCATCTTCCCCTTCATGTTCGTGTTCATGAGCGCCGAAGTCTTTTAATTCGATGCCCTCTGAAACGTTCACCAGACGGTTTGCAGCGCCAGCGCTCTCTATCAAATTCTGTAAAAATTCCTCCAACCCGGCACCATTGGCGAAAACGAGAGTTGCCTCTGAGATTTTTGCTACATCCTGAGGTGAAGGCTGATAGCTATGGGGGTCACTGCCGATTGGCAGTAATATATTAACGTTTACCAGGTCACCTCCAACTTGCCTGACAACATCGCCGACAATCGAGGTAGTGGCAACTACGTTTAGTGGTGCTTTGCTTTGCCTAGTGGGGGAGGCGCAGGCAGTTAAGACGAATAAAATGGTTAACATACTCAATATTAGGTGTTTTATGTTCATGGCATTTCTCCTTTTCTAAAATGGTATTCATTTTCAATAAGTGACACAAAAAAATATTTTAACGTGAGTTCGGGATAAGGAGAGGATCTCCAAAAGGGAGTAAACTTTTGTTACCACAACAACAGTTGAAACCCCAGGAGACCCTCAATGGACAGTTTACTCGTTTTATTCTGTGATGTCGATGATTTTTG
>DAOTYY010000013.1:0-17392 GCA_034434695.1 Anaerolineaceae bacterium | reverse complement strand
CCCGCCGGCGAAAAGCCGCTCAAATTCATCATGGTGCAGCACGCCCTCTGCGCCTGGGATTCCTTCTGGTGCACTGTTGAGCAGGGTATCAAGGACGCCGCCGCTCAAATGGGGGTTGAGGTGCAAATCCTCGGTCCGGACAAATTCGATCTGGAGAAGACCGCCTCGTTGATTGATCAAGCTGTCGCCGCCAAACCGGACGGCATCGCCCTCACCGTCACCGATAACGTCCTCTTCAAAGAGCCTATCATGAAAGCCATTGATGCCGGTATCCCGGTCATGGCATACAACGCCGGCAAGGGTCCCGCCGAGGACGGTATTCCCTACCTTACCTACCTTGGACAGGATGAGTATCAGGGCGGCTATCAGGGCGGCTTGAAGATGATTGAAGCCGGTGCCAAGCGCGGCGTCTGCATCAACCATCAGGTCGGTCATGCCGGTCTCGATAAGCGCTGCCAGGGCTTCCTTGATGCCTTCAAGGAAAAGGGTCTCAAGGCTGAAGTGCTGGGCGTCAAGGGTGAAGACGCCGCCCAGAGCCAGACCACCATCAGCGACTTCTACGCCGCCAACCCGGATGTCAACGCTTTCATGACCCTCGGACCCAGCGGCGCTAACCCCTTCTACGCCTTCCTCTATGCCGAAGGCGTCAAGGACGTGGTGCACGGCACCTTCGATGTCAGCCCAGAGGTTGTTGCAAAGATCAAAGACGGTACCACACTCTTCGCCATTGACCAGCAGCCTTATCTGCAAGGCTTTGGCGCAGTGATGTACCTGATGCTCTACAACCGACAGGGCATCAAGCCGGCGCTGCCCGTCACCGCCACTGGTCCGGGTTTTGTGGATAAAACCAACGTTGGACCTCGTTGCCGAGCTATCGGGCAAGTACCGCTAATCTGATACGCTCCTCGGGGGCAGGACATTCGTGTATCCTGCCCCCAATACTAGGAACAGAAAATGACCACAAAGGCAACATCTATAAAGAAACAGAGCTCATTCCAATATCGCATTCGGCATCTTGTCTCCCATTCGCCGGTGATCGGACCTCTGGCTGTTTTCATTATCGTTTTTGTTCTCTTTTCCCTTTTCGTTGATAAGTTTTTTACCTTTCGTTCGGTCACAGGGATCATTAATGCTGCCACGCTGTCTGGTATATTGACTGTTGGTGTGACCTTGCTGATGATTGGCGGTGAGTTCGACTTGTCCGTCGGTTCTATGATGGCAGTGGGAGGATATATTTTTGGCGGGCTGGCAATGGCGGGACATCCCTGGCTGGGGGCAATCCTGGCATTGATTGGCACAGGAATTTTAGGCGCCACCAACGGCTTGATTTTGGTAAAAACGAAAATACCCTCGTTTATTGTTACGCTGGGCACGCGCTATTTTTACCGCGGCATGCTTTGGGTAATCTCTAGCGGTCAGATGCTGCAAACCGTTGAAAAAATCCCGGCTTACAACTTTTTGAATGGTCGTCTGGACATTCTCAATAATGTATTGCCGGGTGCTAATTTTCGCACGGCGCTGATCTGGCTGTTGTTGTTGGTGATTGGATTTCAATTTGTCTTGACACGCACTGTGTTTGGAAATCATGTCTTTGCTGTTGGCGGCAACCCTGGAGCAGCTATTGGTCAAGGTGTTAACGTCAATCGGGTGCGGGTCACGTTGTTTATAATTACCGGCGTGCTGGCAGGTTTCGCCGGAATTCTTCTTTTCAGTCAATTTACTACAGTGCGAGTTGCCTCAGGTGATGGCATGGAATTGAGCGCCATCGCGGCAGCAGTCGTCGGTGGCACCCTGATTACCGGCGGCGCCGGTAGTGTTTGGGGCGCGCTGGTCGGTGTTCTGACCATCAGCATGTTGCGCACCGGCGTTGTTTTAATGCAAATTCCCTTTATCCCGGCTGATAACTTTGAAGCAATTGTTGGCGTTACCATCATCCTGGCAGTGATATTGAACAATTGGCTGCGCAGTCGCGCCTGAACTCGACTGCCATTTATCCAAGTGGAGAAAACACATGGGCAGTAATCAACTCTTACCAGATAAAGACTACCTCGTCCGCATGGAAAATATCAGCAAGGTTTTTGGTACAATTACAGCTTTGAAAGATGTCAATTTTGGAGTAGAACGCGCCGAAGTACGCGCACTATTAGGGGACAATGGAGCAGGAAAGTCCACACTGATTAAGATTCTGATGGGCGTTTACCAGCCCACCAGCGGACAAATTTATTTTGAAAACAAACCGGTCAATATTACCTCGCCGGCGCAAGCGCGCGCCATTGGCATCGAGGCAGTTTATCAGGACCTGGCATTGGTGAACCTGATGAGCATCTCACGCAACTTTTTCCTCGGGCGCGAAATGACCAAAAAACTTGGACCAATCACTTATCTTGACATCCGCAAAATGAATGAGGTATGTAAACAATCGCTACACGATATTGGGATCGAAATTCGCTCGGCAAACGAACGGGTCGGCAGCCTGTCAGGCGGTGAGCGTCAGTCCATTGCAATCGGCCGCGGCGTGTACTTTGGTGCCAAACTTTTGATTTTGGATGAGCCAACTTCGGCACTTTCGGTAGCCGAAACACGTAAGGTACTGACTTATATCGAAAATGCTCGTGAACGAGGACTGGGTGTCATTTTCATCACGCACAACGTCCACCATGTTTACATGGTGGCAGATAGTTATACCATCATCCGGCATGGAATGAACGTAGGAACGTACTATAAAGGCGAACTGTCCGAAGACGATATTGCGGACTTAATTACAGGAGATCGAGAAAGTTAGGAGGTATTCAAAAAAATGAGTTACAACGGACCTTTACACGAAATGTCCCAAACAACACCCACCAGCTATTGGAACGATTCATGCTCGGTGGAAGAACTGAAGTATGCCATTGAGCGCGGTGCTGTAGGCGCTACCAGTAACCCGGTTATCGTCTTAAACGTGCTCAAGAAAGAGATGTATCTGTGGGAAGATCACATCCGCCAGGTAATTGTGGATCATCCAACCTGGAATGAGACGGCTGTAGCCTGGAAAATTTTTGAAGATGTAGCGGTACATGGCGCTAAACTTCTGCTTCCGGTATTCGAGCGCGAACAGAGACGACGCGGACGCTTATCCATTCAGACTGATCCCGCCAACTATCGCAACCCACAAGCCATCTTACAGCAAGCCATTCACTTTGCCAGCTTGCTGCCCAATATGCAGGTCAAAGTACCCGCCACCAAAGCCGGACTAGCAATTGTTGAAGAAGCTACCTATCTGGGCATAAACTTGAATGTAACTGTCAACTTCACTGTCCCGCAGGCGCTGGCAGTTGGCGAAGCAGTCGAAAGAGGACTCAAGCGGCGCGAGGCGGAGGGATTGGATAACAGCCAGATGTCACCTGTGAACACCATGATGGTCGGGCGCAACGATGACTGGATGAAAGTGCTGGTCAAGCGCGATGGCTATGAAGTTGAACCGGAATGTCTGGAATGGGCAGGGGTGGCGTGCTTCAAAAGAGCATATGCCATTTATCAGGAACGCGGCTACCGCTGCCGTTTGCTCTCTGCTGCTTATCGCAATTTCTACCATTGGACGGAATTCATCGGCGGCGATGTGAGCCTGACTATTCCGCATGAATGGCAGGTTAAGTACAACACATCGGATGTCAAAGTTCAACCCAGAATGCACGTGCCGGTGGATGAAAAAATCATCCAGCAGCTTTACCGAATCCCTGATTTTCGGCGTGCGTATGAACCAGACGGCATGACCATCGAAGAATTTGACAGCTTCGGTGCTACCGTGCGCACGTTGCGGTCATTTATTGAAGGCTGGCACAATTTTGTTGCCGTCATTCGAGATTTTATGTTACCGAACCCGGATGTAAAATGAAGTACTCAACTGAAAATCTTGTTGTTCACCCATACCGTTCAAACGATCCCAACGTGATCGTCTCGGTTGTGCCAGAAGAAGCGGGCTGGAAGTATATCCACTTCCAGTCTCGCCGCCTGTCGGCTGGAAAGAGCTGGTCATTTTGTCCAAATGGGTTTGAGGTTGCGCTGGTGGTGCTTTCCGGCACGTTGGACGTCATTTCAAACCGTGGGACGTGGCATGAGATTGGAAAACGGGAAAATGTCTTTGCCGGTCTTCCCGAAGCAGTCTATCTGCCCATTCATTCAACATTGACCGTCAACGCGCGCACAGACTGCGAGTTTGCTATTGCCTGGGTGCAGGCAGCCAAAGAACATCCAGCTCGGCTCATCCGCCAGGAAGACATCACTGTCGAACTGCGCGGCGGTGATAACGTCACCCGTCAGATTAACGGCATTATCCGCCCTGGCTTCGATTGTGAGCGCCTAGTGGTCGTAGAGGTCTATACACCCAGCGGCAACTGGTCAAGCTACCCGCCTCACAAACACGACGTTCATCGTGTGGATGAGAACGGGAACATCATCCAAGCAGACCTGGAAGAGATTTACTATTACAAGATAGATAAACCAGAAGGATATGCCTTTCAATGGATTTACACCGGAGAAACATCCCCCCTGCAAAAAAGCGGTAACCCGATTGATGTGGTCTTGCGTCTGCGAAATGATGATTTGGTATTGATTCCGGAGGGTTATCACCCGGTTGTCAGCGCTCCGGGTTACACCACCTACTACTTGAACGTTCTTGCAGGTAGCGCCCAATCACTGGCTGCTGAAGACGACCCGACCTATAGCTGGGTAAAGGAAAATTATCGTGCCAAGGACGCGCGGGTACCCATTTATCCGGTGGATCCCAAACAAATTATCACGTGATTTCGCCAGGAGGGAAAAATGAGGACAAAACGATTAACCACTGCACAGGCTATCATCCGTTACTTGAAAAACCAATACGTCGAATTCGATGGAAAACAGTATCCGTTCTTTGCCGGGGTCTGGGGCATCTTCGGACATGGCAATGTTGCCGGGATTGGTCAGGCATTGCAAGAAAATCCTGATTTTCCCTTCTACTTCTCGCGGAACGAGCAGGCACAGGTGCATCTTGCGGTTGCCTTTGCAAAAATGAATAACCGCAAGCGGACATTCGCCTGTACCAGCTCCATTGGGCCAGGTGCAACCAATATGATTACCGGTGCAGCGGTAGCCACCATTAACCACATTCCGGTATTGCTGATGCCAGGTGACATCTTTGCCCGACGCAACGTTGCCCCTGTATTGCAACAGCTCGAATCCGGCACCACGCAGGATATTTCAGTCAATGATTGCTTCAAGCCGGTCTCGCGCTATTGGGATCGAATTAACCGCCCAGATCAGATTTTGACCTCACTGCCTGAGGTGATGCGCGTCCTGACCTCGCCAGTAGAGACCGGTGCCGTGACGCTGGCATTACCACAAGACGTGCAGACCGAAGCTTACGACTACCCTGAGGAATTCTTCGAGGCGCGCCAATGGCACATCCGCCGTCAGCCTGCCGATCCTGTCACGTTGCACCAATCGTTGGAATGGATCCGCCAAAGCAAAACCCCGCTCATCATTGCCGGCGGCGGCGTGCATTACAGCGAAGCCTACGAAGCTCTGGCAAAATTCGCCAGCATGACTGGTATTCCGGTAGCAGAAACCCAGGCAGGTAAGGGCGCACTAAACTACGAACATGAACAGAGCGTCGGCGCAGTGGGCGTCACCGGTACACTCGTTGCCAATCAACTGGCTTATACCGCCGATCTAGTGATTGGCATCGGCACGCGCTATTCAGACTTTACTTCCGCTTCCAAGACTGCTTTCCAAAACCCGGATGTCCGCTTCATTAACGTCAACGTTGCCGAGTTTGACGCATACAAACATTCTGCCCTGCCGCTGGTGGGCGATGCGAAACTGGTGCTGGAAGCATGGAGGGAGGCGTTGAAGGATTACAAAGTTCCAGCCGCCTACGCCGATAAAATCCGCAAAGGACGCGCTGAATGGGGCGCTGAAGTGGAGCGGCTTTACCATCTTGGCAGCACAGGTCTGCCGGCGCAAAGCGAAGTCATCGGTGCTTTGAACGAGTTCATGCAGCCCAAAGATGTCATTATCAACGCTGCCGGCAGCGCCCCCGGTGATCTGCATAAGCTCTGGCGTTCGCGCGACCCGAAAAGCTATCATATGGAATATGGCTACTCTACAATGGGTTACGAGATTCCTGCCGCAATTGGCGTCAAGCTGGCTGCGCCAGAGCGTGAGGTGTACGCCCTGGTTGGCGATGGCACCTATCTGATGATGCCCTCTGAAATCACCACCTCAATTCAGGAAGGGATCAAGGTCAACTACATTCTGGTTGAAAATCATGGCTTTGCCAGTATTGGCAGTCTCAGCCGTTCTTTGGGCAGCGCCGGCTTTGGCACTTCTTACCGAATGCGCGACCCGAAAACGGGCGGCTATACCGGTGATTATTTACCGTTGGATTTCGTCTCCAGCGCCAAAGCCTTTGGCGCTATCACATTTGAAGCCAATACACTGGAAGAATTCAAAAAGGCGTTAGCTGATGCTAAAAAGGCAGACTGTACCACTGTGATTGTTGTGCATACGAATGTTGACCTCAAGGTGCCCGGCTATGAATCATGGTGGGACGTGGCAGTTGCCGAAGTATCTCAAATGGAAGAAGTGCAAAAGGCACGACAGCAGTATGTTGAAATGCTTAAGAAAGAGCGATATTTCTTCTAAGCAGCGTTAAGACAACCATCATCAAAAACAATCAAGGAGAGAATCATTATGGGAAAAATAGAAGTCGGCAATGCTCCATGCTCTTGGGGAACGCTGGAATTTGAGGGACTGGAAGCCAATCCGGTCAACTATACCCAGATGTTGGACGAATTAGTGGAAACTGGCTACACCGCTACTGAACTGGGTGACTGGGGTTTCATGCCCACTGACCCTGAAGCCTTGCGAGAGGAAATCGAATCGCGCAACCTGACTATGCTGGGTGCTTATGTTGGCATTGCCTTTAAGTACCCAACCCGTATGGCTGAGGGTAAAGAATTAGCGCTCAAAACCGCGCGTTTGCTTGCGGCGGCTTTCCCCAATCATAAGCCCTACATCATCCTCGCAGATGACAATGCTGCCGAGCCAGACCGCACCCAATACGCCGGACGTGCAACACCGCAAATTTCATTGAAACCGGAAGAATGGAAAGTGTTCACGGCAAACGTTCAGGAAGTCGCCAGAATGGTGCTGGAAGAAACCGGTTTGCCAGCTCTGTTTCATCATCATTGTGCCGGTTATGTGGAAACCGAAGCAGAAATTGACCGCTTCCTGGAATTAACTGATCCATCGCTGGTCAATCTGGTGTTTGATACAGGTCATTTTGTCTTTGGCAGTGGTCCAAATTCACCATATGCGAGTGGCAGGATTGTTCCAGCGTTAGAGAAATATGCCTCACGCATCAAATATGTGCACTTTAAAGATTGTCACCCGGGGATTGCTGCCCGTTCACGCCAGGAGAACCTGCCTTACTTGACCTCATTACGTCACGGTGTCTTCTGCGAGCTGGGTAAAGGTTGCGTGGACTTTCCCGGCGTCTTGGAATGGCTGCGCAAGCGGGATTACAGCGGCTGGGTATTGGTTGAGCAGGATGTTCTGCCTGGAATGGGTACTCCAAAGGAGAGTGCCAAACGCAACCGCGACTATTTGCGTTCGATAGGATTGTGAGAGAATGAGGAAAACAGCGGGCAAGCATAAATTGATGGTGGCATTGTGAAATAGAAAGGCTCTTAAGCTATGCCGCTTGAGCCACGCGTTTCAATCAAGGATATTGCCAGGACAGCGGGAGTTTCTTTCTCCACTGTTTCGCGCGCCTTGCACAACAGTCCGTTAATCAGCGAGGAGGTACGCACAAGGATTCAGGAGCTGGCAAGAACGATGGGCTATACCCCGAATGCACTGGCACAAAGCCTGCAAGCCCGCCTGACACATTCTATTGGATTGATCATCACCACTATTGCCGACCCCTTTTTTATGGAAGTAGTCTCGGGTGTTGAACAAACTGCCCGTCAAGCTGGCTTTAGCGTTTTTCTGGCAATGTCCAACAACGATCCAGAACAGGAAATCCAGATTCTGGAAACATTCAACCGCCGGCGGGTGGACGGGGTGATTCTGGCGGTGTCACGGATTGGTGCTGACTACGCCAGCCGCCTGGAGCGTATTCAGATTCCGGTTATCATGATCAACAATCAGGCTGAAGGAGAATATAAAAATCTCTATTCGGTCAGTGTGGATGACTATGCGGGTGGCTGTATGGCAATGGAACATTTGATTGCACTAGGACACCAAAAAATCGGTTATATCGGCGTCAGCAACCGTCCGGGGTCGAATGGGCGGCGGATGAAAAGCTATTTCCTTGCCCTGCAAAAGCATGGTATCATCGCCCAGCCGGAGTGGATATGCCTTGATGTGTCCATCCATAACGAAGACATGGCAGGTGACATCCGAGTCGGACAAACGCTGACGCCAAAACTGATCCAAGCTGGTGTAACAGCTATCTTCTGTTACTGCGACACTGTCGCTGCGGGCGCTTTGCTTGCCTGTCGTAAACTGGGAGTTTCCGTGCCAGAAGAGTTGAGCCTGATTGGCTTTGATGACAATATCTTGTGTGAGATCGTCAGCCCAGCCTTAACCACCATTCATCAGCCAAAAGTGGAGATGGGGCAGATGGCTATGCAGATGCTGCTGAATAGTTTCCGCGGTGAGGATATCCAGGACTACCTCTTGCAACCCGCTCTGGTTGTCCGCGAAAGCACTGCACCGCCTGCCGCCCTGTAAAAATCTTTTCTTTGGAGATAACATGACAAAGCAACGCTTAAATCTCGGAATTATCGGCGCCGGTATGATTGGCAAAGTTCATGCGGAAAATCTGGCGTTTCACATACCCACCGCCAACGTATTGATGATTGCCGACATCAACGAACAGGCAGCTCTTGAAACCGCCGAACGCTGCCGTATCCCCAAAGCAGTGAAAGATTATCATGAAGTGATTGCCCATCCAGATATTGATGCCGTCGTTATATGTTCTTCTTCCAACACGCACGCCCAAATCACCAGCGAAGCCGCCGAAGCCGGAAAGCACATCTTCTGTGAAAAGCCGATTGATTATTCACTGGAAAGAATTGATCGGGCTTTGGCGCTGGTGGAAAAACACGGCGTCAAGCTTCAGGTAGGGTTTAACCGCCGCTTCGACCCAAGCTTTGCTCGTGTTCGCCAGGCGGTCGTCAGCGGCGAAATTGGCGAACCGCATCTGCTGCACATCGTCAGCCGTGATCCGGAACCACCCACGCCAGAATACGTCAAAACCTCTGGTGGTATTTTTATGGACATGACTATCCATGATTTTGACATGGCGCGCTATCTGATTGGCAAAGAAGTGGTGGAGATTTATGCTGCCGGCGGCGTGCGGATTGACCCGGAAATCGGTAAAGCCGGCGATCTGGATACCGTATTGCTCCTGCTAAAGTTCGAGGATGGCACATTGGGAACGATTGACAACAGTGAAAAAGCCGTCTATGGCTACGATCAACGCGTGGAAGTTTTTGGCAGCAAAGGCGCCATCGCCATTCAAAATAACTATCCCAATTCTGCGATCATCAGCACAGATGAGTGCATTCGTCGTGATAAACCGTTGTATTTCTTCATCGAACGTTATCAAGAAAGCTACATCCGCGAATTGACGAGTTTCATAGATGCCGTTCTGAACGATAAACCCACCCCTGTCAGCGGGCTGGATGGACGTGCGCCAGTCGTGATGGCATTGGCAGCGCGCAAATCCTACGATGAAAACCGCCCGGTCAAACTGGCGGAAATTGATAAGTTTTCTTTTCCTGAACAGGTAACCGGCAATTAACCTGCAACAGGACTTGAATAGAACAGGAGAAGTTAGAAATGGCTGATAATTTACAGGAACTTATAGAACGAGCGCGTAAAGCGCAAGCAGTGGTTGAATTCTGGTCACAGGAACAAGTAGATGAAATGGTTGCAGCAGTAGGCTGGCAGGTGTATAAAAAAGAAAACGCTGAAGCCTGTGCAAAGCTGGCTGTTGAAGAGACCAGAATGGGAGTGTATGAGCATAAAGTCCTCAAACACCAGAAGAAAACGCTCGGCACCCTGCGTGACCTGCATGGTGTGCGTTCGGTAGGCATCATTGAAGAAGATCCGCGCAAGGGTTTGATCAAGATTGCCAAACCGGTTGGCATCGTTGGCGCCTTAACTCCTGTTACAAATGCTTCATCCACGATTTGTTGTAATGGTTTGTCCATTCTCAAAGGACGCAATGCGGTCATCTTTGCGCCGCATCCTTCTGCGAAAAAGACTGCTGCGCTGACCGTTAGTTTCATGCGTGCCGGGCTGCGCCAGGTAGGCGCGCCGGAGGACCTGGTGCAAGTATTACAGGAACCCTCCATTGAAACAACCGGACAGTTAATGAAAATGGTTGACCTGATTGTCGCTACTGGCGGCGCACAAATGGTCAAAGCCGCCTATTCCAGCGGCACACCTGCCTACGGCGTGGGCGCAGGTAATTCAGTCACCGTCGTGGACGAAACCGCCGATATTGCCGACGCTGCTAAAAAGATTTTCCTTTCCAAAACTTTTGATAACGCAACTTCCTGTTCCACCGAAAACTCAGCCGTTATCTACGAGGGCATTTTTGATGCAATGATTACTGAACTTCAAAAACATGGCGGCTACCTGTGCAGCGCTGAAGACAAAGCAAAACTCAAAACTACCATGTGGCCCGATGGCGAGCACTTGAACAAAAACATTGTGGGACAACCCGCAAAGAAGATTGCCGATATGGCAGGCTTATCCACACCGGAAAACACAACCTTTTTGATGGTGTTAGGTGAGGCAATTGGTCCTGCCGATCCATTCTCCGGAGAAAAACTCTCTCCGGTGATCACCTTGTGGAAATACCGAGAGTTTGAGGAGGCTATCCGCTACGTCCAGGACCTGACTGCCTACAGTGGCAGAGGACATTCTTGCGGTATTCATTCGTTTAATGAGGACCACATTCTGCAACTGGGCATGAAAGCGCGTGTCAGCCGCATGATGGTCCGCCAGCCTCAATGCTATGCGAATAGCGGCGACTATGTCAACGGTATGCCCTTCTCGCTCACCTTGGGCTGCGGTACCTGGGGCGGCAATATCGTCAGTGAGAACATCACCTGGAAACATTTTATCAACACAACCTGGATCGCTAAACCCATTGACCCGGTCATCCCGGATGAAAATGTCATCTTCGGTAAAGTCTGGGAAAAATACGGCAAATGACATCAAGACACTACAAAAGGTGTAAATTGAAATGACAATACGCATTGGATTGATTGGCGCTGGACGTATGGGCAAGGTTTTTGCCCATACGCTAGCGTTCAATGTCACTGAGGTTGATCTGGTCTCGATTGTAGATACGGATGAAACTACTGCCCGTGAAGTAGCCACCCGTTACAATGTCCCGAACGTTTTCACAGACTACCACCGAATGTTCGACGAAATCAAACTGGACGCAGTGGTTATCACCACCCCAACCGCCACTCATCTAGAAGTCATCCGAGCGGCAACCGCCGCCGGCAAACATATCTTTTGCGAAAAGCCGTTAGCGCAGACCCTGCAAGGTTGTGACGAAGCCATCGCCGCTGCTCAAGGCGCTGGCGTCAAGCTGATGGTGGGTTTCATGCGTCGTTTTGACGCTGCTTATATCATGGCAAAACAAAAGATAAATGAAGGCGTCATTGGCAAACCAGTTATGTTCAAAGCAGTTGGGCGCGATCCTAAACGCACCAGCCTGGAATTTGCCAAACGTGAAAACAGCGGTGGGCTGATCCTTGATATGGGCATCCACGATTTTGATCTAGCGCGCTGGTTGATGGGTAGTGAGGTAGAACGCGTTTATAGCGAAGGCGCTTGTCTGGTCTATCCCGAACTACAATCTGTTAGCGATATTGACAATGCCGTGATCAACCTCAAATTCACCAATGGTGCAGTCGGAAATGTGGATGTCAGTCGCAATGCGGTATATGGCTATGACATCCGCACCGAAATCCTTGGCTCAGAGGGCGGCTTGATGATTGGCAGAATGCAAATGACCGATACCCTCATCCTCACCCGTCAAGGCGTTCTTCATGATACCGTGCCATATTTTATGGAACGCTTTGGCAATGCCTATGCTGAAGAAATCCGTAGTTTTGTCAGATGTATCCTCGAAGATCGTGAGCCGCCAGTAACCGGTTTGGATGCGCGCGCCGCCACCGCTATCGGCGTAGCCGCTACCATGTCGCTGGATGAAGGCAGACCGGTTTACGTTCATGAAGCCGGATAAATACTTGACTACTCAGGGAGAATACCATATGTCACCGAATCCTATTCGTATTGGAGTCATTGGCGCAGGGCGCATCGGTAAAATCCATGCTGAAAATCTGGCAACGCGCGTGCCCGACGCTCAGGTGGTCGCCATTGCAGATGTTGCCTTGAACGCCGCTCAGGAAACCGCTTGGCGCCTGCATATCCCAAAAGCAGTTTCAGACTATCACGAAATCCTGCAGGATGAACAAATTGACGCTATTGCCATTTGTTCCTCCACCGATACGCACGCTCGCATCATCACTGAAGCCGCTCAGGCTGGCAAACATATTTTCTGTGAAAAACCGATTGACCACGATTTGAGAAAGATTGATGAAGCGCTCGCAGCAGTGGAGAAAGCAGGCGTCAAACTCCAAATTGGTTTTAACCGCCGTTTTGACCCCAATTTCCGCAAAGTGCGCACGATGATTGCCGAAGGCAAAATCGGAGAGTTACACATCTTGCGCATCACCAGCCGCGATCCCGCGCCGCCTCCCATTGAGTATATCAAAGTCTCCGGCGGCATCTTCCTGGATATGACTATCCACGACTTTGACATGGCGCGCTATCTTTCGGGCAGCGAAGTTGAGGAGGTTTTTGTTGCCGGCGGTGTGATGGTGGATAAACGTATCGGTGAGGCTGGGGACATTGACACGGCAGTCATCACTTTGCGCTTTGCCAGCGGCGCTATCGGCACGATTGACAACAGCCGTCAGGCGGTTTATGGTTATGACCAGCGCGTAGAGGCGTTTGGTTCGGGTGGTATGGTCGCCGTCGCCAACAACACTCCGGATACACATGCGTATTACAATGCTGAAGGGGTACATTCTGCCAAGCCACTTTATTTCTTTTTAGAGCGCTATACCGAGTCTTTCATCGTTGAGATGAAAGAATTTGTAGAAGCTATTCAGAAGAACACCACACCCACTGTTACCGGCATAGATGGGCGTATCCCGGTCCTTATTGGTAAAGCAGCCTGGCAGTCTTATCATGAACACCGCCCGGTGAAGTTGAGCGAAGTACAATAGCCCCCGCAAAAGATTTTTTGACCAAGACAGAGGCTGGCGCGGGAAGCCGCCACCCTCTGTCTCTTTTTGACTTCAGCTCTCGACGGGTGTAAATACTGCCAGTTGATAGGGCTGAAGAACAAAATCTGCAACCGAATACTCAGTTTTTGAAAGTAACTCGGTAAAACGAAAATCCAGCCCATACAGGCGTAACAAATTCCCCGACAGACGCTGCTGCGTCTGTTTACTAAAATTTGCAAATACGATTGCCCGTTTCTATTCAAAGCTGCGCAGATAACCAAATACTTGAGCCATCACCTCCTTTCAGAGCCAACCCATTTCAAACAGTCTCCCGTTCCACAATTTCCAAAGACAACTCAATGTGCTGAATGGATCGAGAGTGGTCCGACAAACGGGCTGGCAGCAATTCGGCTGCCACCCGTCCAGACTCATCTTTTAGTTTTGTTGTTTGCCATTAAGACAACTCAATATAAACTGCTTTCATGCAAGCACTTTCATTTGTTTATACAAAACTTTTAGCTTTATGTCACAATAAGCAGAATCTTAAAATTTTCACCACATAAAAAATCAGGGTGACAATTTTGTGTCACCCTGATGGCGCTTTTGTCACTACTTATTTCATTTCAGGCGCGGATTTCTTGTCGTTGAAATAGAGTATACCCCAGTGCAAACAACAGCAGGGTCGCTGCCAGCAAACCGGTCAAATGTGGCCAGATCAACAATAAGCTCTGACTGAGCGGCAGCGGTGAGCCCAAAATTGCACCCTGTAATTGCGTGGGTAGGATAAATCCCAGCGAACGGATGGAAGGCTGCAAAAGCGCCAAAATCGCCTCCGCGTATAGCGTCGTCGGCGAGAGGCGCGTCAAACCCAACTCAAGCTGCGCCTGCTTCAGGTATTCCTCAGAAAACCCAAATCGGATCGGAACCAGAGTTTGTGCCAGCACACCGGCAATGATGTCCCAGAAGACCATGAAAAACAGCCAGACTGCCAGCGAAGCCAACGCCGCAGTTGCCGGTTGACGAAAAACGATGGAAAACGTCATTGCCAGCGCCAGCCAGATGCCGCCGTAAAAGATGGTTACCAGCAGGAAGAGAAAACTGCGCGCCACCTCCTCGCTGCTAGGCGGCACACCCAGCCCCCACAATCCAAGCCCCATGATGAGCAACCAGATCGCCGTAAACACCAGCGCAAGAGTGAAGAGCGCACCCAAAAACTTGCCCAACAAAAGGGCATCTCGGTAAATCGGTTGCGCCAAGATGCGAGAAAGCGTGCGACGGCTGAACTCACCATTAATTGTGTCAAACACCAGTGCAATCGCAATCAGCGGCACCAACAGCCCCATGAACCCGACAAAAGCGGGTAATGGTTCTTGTGCAGTGGTAAACAACTTGAGAAACAGGAAGCGGTCCTGTCCAATTGTAGAGCGAATATTTTGCATGGCGCCATAGATTGTTCCGGCAGCCGTCAACACAATCAGTATTTCCAGGACGCGCATACGCGCGCTGGTGAGATGGTCTGCCATTTCTTTGGCAACCACTGCCCATAAACCTGTCCAGGGTGAACCTTCCCGCTCGCGTTTGCCCGCTACCTGCGCGATTTCAGTTGCCATGTTCCACCTCCTTGAAATACTGGGCATAGATTTCGTCCAGGTTTTGAGTTTCCACATCCAGTTTGAGTAACTTACCACCGGCTGTGATGACTGCTTCTGCCGCCGCCGGGCGCAAGTCATGTTCTGCCTCCACCCGATATAACCGCCCGTCAGCAAGCTCTACCTGAACCGCGCCAGGAACTTTTTGCAAAGCAGACTGTATCGCCTTCTGGTCGCCTTCCGCTTCGATGTGAATACGGTAAGCACGTCCGAGAACGCGTCTTCCCAGTTCCGGCACAGTACCTTCCAGCACCATCTTGCCACGGTGGAACAGCCCCACCCTGTCGCAAACCGCCTGCACCTGGAACAGCAAATGGGACGAAAGCAGGATAGTGATCCCTTCCTCTTTCAGAGTGCGGATCAATTGCAAAAATTCACGCGCCCCTTCCGGGTCCAAACCCTGCGTAGGCTCATCCATAATGATCATTTGCGGGCGCTTTAGCAGCATATCTGCTACACCCAGCCGTTGTTTCATACCCCGCGAAAATGTCCCTACGTTATGATCCGCCACGTCCTGAAGTCCCACACGTTCAAGAACATCCGCAATACGTTTGTATGCTTCATGACGATTCAAGCCGTTCAACTTTGCAGTGTAAATCAGGTTCTCTTCAGCGGTCAACTCGTCATAGAAGCCCACCAGATCAGGCATGTACCCAACACGCGACTTGACACTCAGCGGCTGACGAGAAGGGTCTAACCCCAACACATGCACTTCGCCACTGGTCGGTTCAGTCAGCCCAAGCAACATCAGGATCGTGGTGGTCTTTCCAGCGCCGTTGGGCCCAAGCAAGCCAAAGACTTCACCATGTTTGACTGACAGGTTGAGGGCATCTACGGCAGTAAACGTGCCGTATTTTTTTGTTAAGTCTTTGGTTTCAATCACCAAATCATTCATGCCCCACCTTCCTTTGTCGGCTATCACCGACGACCAAAGCGCATGACAGCCATTGCCACAACAGCAACCGCAATCGCTACTAAAACGATCCCAACTACACCCCACAGGGTTGAAGTAAGCACCGTGATGCGAAAATCGGCGGATTGTGTCGTGCCGTTTGCAGGTCGAGCGCGCACGGTCAATACATAGTCACCAGCAACAGCTTTTTCCGGCGGGCGAACCTTAGCGGTCACCTCAACCTGCTGCCCAGCATCCAATGTGTCAATTTTCTTTGGATCAAACTCAATTGTCCACCCGCTGGGTGTACTCGAGCTCAGTTCAATGGCATTTGCCGGAGCGGTACCATTATTGGCAACTATCACCTTGAGAGGTGTCTCACGACCAGCATATGCCTGTCCAGAAAGCCGACCCTCTGGTGCAGTCACCAGCAATGTTGCCTGTCCAGTTACCTCTGCTGTCAGCTCGAGCGTGGCATCCACAACACCACCTTGAGCACGGACAACGATTCGATATGTGCCGCCCTCCAACACGCTGACAGTTTGTGCTTCAATGCTCAAACTTTTACTCTCGTTGGCAGCCAGCGGGAAACTGGTCACGTCCTGTCCACTCACTTTAAAGTTAACCTGAAAACCAGCCGGCGCCTCTGCTACCAGGTTCACGGTCAGATCATCACCGCCCTCGTTCTTTAAATCAGCCGAATAGCGGAACGTAGATCCTGGGGTGCCTTTTAGAGTAGGTAATTCGGTCTTTAAGGTCAACTTTGGGGAAGTTTTTTCCTGAATGGTTAGGTAAATGGTCAATTCTGCTGAACCATGCTCGCCCTTTGCAACTGCGACAAACTTGTAAGTACCTGCCGCAACATTTGCCGGTTGTTCCAGTCGCAAATCCACGGTCGCATCCACACCCGCTTCAGCATAGACTGCCTCAACGGCGCGTCCGGAACCGCGGAAAGTAGCCGTCCAGCCCTCTGGAACCTCTTTCATAGACAGGGAAATCACTTGGGCGGGGGCTGTCGTCCGCAAACGTAAAGGTAATGTCACCGTTTCTCCAATCCCAACCACCTGGCTTGGGTAGGTTGTGAAGAAAGTGATATCCTTGCCGGGTGCCTCATCCTGCGCCAGGACAACGGATGGCGCTGCCAGCGCAAAAACAATGGTCAATGTTAAAAGCAAAGCAAACCAACGTTTCATAGTTTCACCTCCATGTAGAATTTTGGGATTCAGGGAAATGAGATTCTCAATATCATAGGGCGAGGTTCTCTTCAAGCAAAGGTTGACCACAAAGTAGTAATTATACACGCTATTCTACCGAAAGATGATTATCTCCCAAGAATGTAAATTTATGCTTAATTTTTGATAAGAGTTTTATTAACTCACCTTACGCAGATTTGAGTAAACTTGGTGTATGAAAAACGGCAAACTCCTGGACTTGTACAGCGACTATCTGATAAGCGCCTTTGGGCAAACCACCGCGACCGGGCTGTCCTCCCTGTTGGATGG
>DAOTYY010000012.1:0-9335 GCA_034434695.1 Anaerolineaceae bacterium | reverse complement strand
GTCGTACTCGTCGTACATGGTTTCAATCCACGCTCCCCATGGGGGGAGCGACCGCAACTTTTAGCGTATGGCTTTTCATCCAGCACTA
Source organism: Anaerolineaceae bacterium (assembly GCA_034434695.1). GTDB lineage: Bacteria > Chloroflexota > Anaerolineae > Anaerolineales > Anaerolineaceae > DYEC01. The sequence continues at coordinate 9,247 of DAOTYY010000012.1, read as the reverse complement.
TATATAGAGCACTTTGTGTAATATTGTCTATACTTCTATGGGATAATATATCTAATACCTCTAAAAAAAAAGTTAAAAATCCCCCTCTCTACTTGCGAACCTATCATGTAAACCATGTTCACTTAAGGTTCGCTTTCAAAGAACTGACTATGTGGCATACTAAATAATCAAAGATCCTTCCATATCGAAACTTGGTTTTGCACCTATGTGCTCTACCTTGTTTTTCCAATTATCCCCTAAATAATAATAACGAAGACTATCCTTCTCTTTATCTATTAGATTATTCAGCTTCCATTGCAATTGCTTCAATCGGGTAAAATCGATTATGCATTCAAATACCGAATGTTGTACTCGTTGGCCATAGTTCTGGCATTGCTTGGCCACCTGCCGGAGTCTCCTTTTTCCTTCTGCCGTTTCAGTATTCACATCGTAAGTGATTAAAACCATCATGAAAAGCCTCCTAACTCCATAAAAATGGAGGATATGCATCCAGATCGCCTCGTAAATACCTGGAAAGGAGCATCGCTTGAACATGTGGTACTAAACCGAATTGAATACGCTCCTTAAGGTATGGGTGGACAATCTCTTCTTTTTTCCGCTCTTGCCATGCCTGAATTACGATTTTACGGGTGTCATCATCCATCAGCACTCCCCCACTTTCCTTTTTCTTGAAACCCCCACCATTAATCTGCTTTCGATTGATCAAGGAGAGCGCAAGGCGATCTGCGAATAACGGTCGCAACTCTTCCATAACGTCCAGGGCAAGAGAGGGACGACCCGGACGCTCTTGATGAAGAAAACCCACATAAGGGTCCAAACCAACAGTTTCTAACGCTGATGTAACCTCATTAGAAAGTATCGCGTATAGGAATGAAAGTACCGCATTGGTATTATCAAGCGGCGGTCTTCGGGAACGTTCCTGAAATGTAAAGTCTTCCTTTTGCTGTAAGATTAATTGATCAAAAATCCCAAAGTAAACTTTAGCGGCACTCCCTTCGAAGGCCATGAGATCATTTATTGAATTACATTCTGGCAAGGCAAGGAGGATCCCTTTCAGAAAATTTGATACCTGTGTAAGCTTTGCCACATCTACAAGCAGAGCGTGATCTCTCAATGCCCGTTCAATGACTTTCCTGCAGTTCGCAATTTTCCCTATCAAGAAGGATTTTGCAAGCTGAGCGCTTTCCCCTTTATTATCTGAAATTTCATATTGCTTTTTCCGGAGAAGAACATTTCCATGGGTTTCTCCAATCACCCTCGCCAGGAATCGACCATTAGGACTTAAAAAACAAAGACCGATGTGCCGTTCCGCACAAGCACCCATTAAAGCGGGGCTTACCCCCAGGTAAGAGAAACAAACAATATTTTCGATATTGTGCAGAGGTATTTGGGTTGAGCTCTGTTCATCAATTTTGATTCTGATCGTTTCTCCTTCCAGAGAAAGGTATGCGTCAGGGTTCGTAATGTAGAGAACATTCCCAATTTTTTTCATGGGTTACATACTCTCAAGATACTGGCGAATGTAATCTGAAGCATTCTGATTACGGTTCTGGAGTCTTGGTAAACATATTTCAGCAAGAGAACAAGACCTGCATGCCTTCGTTATTTTTACCCTGGGGGTATATCCCCGAGAAAAATAACTATGCATTTCTGCCGCCATGCTCTGTACCAATTTCCGTAACTCCTCTGTTAATACGACAGTTTCCCTGTGCCTGGTTCGTCCGTAGTACAGATACCCGAAAGGAATGCGCACAGAGAGCATTTCTTCCAGACACATCGCCTGAGCGCATACCTGCGCCTCGTCTACCGGATCCTTCTTGGGCTTACCCCGTTTATACTCCACCGGTGCAGGTAGGTAGTATCCTTCATGACCGGGAAGCATCACTCCTTCCTCACTTCTTTTAAACTCCACAACATCACACACCCCCGACAACCCCAACCTATACGAGGCAATGGGCACAGAGCGGCTAACAATTGTATCTTTCCTGGATTCGGTAAAAAACGGATCCTCCGCCCGTTCATGCATCAGCTTTCCTTCAACGGTGAAAATATTTTCATTCCACTGGTTTTCCACATGGATAAGCGCCCACTGCCTTCGACAGAACAGGAAGTGCTGTATTCCAGAAAGAGGAAGGAGTTCATCAGGGGTGTATTCCGGGTTCATCTTTGCATCATACCTTTTCTATCAACTCAACTTTATCCGGTATATCTCGTTGAATGGTGACTATGTAATCTTCAAATTTTCGAGGCACCTGAATCCCTTCTTTCTTATTAACTTTAACCAGTTCGAACAACTTGTGCGAAGGCGCATTGCCCAGGTCGCTTTCGTGCTTGAAGACAATCAGCCGCCGCGCCGCCATCTTGCCGCGCGCCGCCGAATGGTCATGCTCAAACATGTTGAGCAGCGCCTCCCAGAACAGTTCCAGGTCTTCTTCGGAAAAGCCCGTGCCTTTGGTCGGGTCGTTGGCAAGTTTGGCAGAGACGTAGCCCTCGGCGCGGTACAGGCCGTAGGGGACGATGTGCTTGCGTCCCATCGTGCGCTCTTTCTCGGCTTCTTCTTCGCGGGTGACTGTCAGGCGGGTGATGGTGACTTCTTGCTGGACGATAGGGTCGATGCTGCGTGAAAAGTTGATTTGCACGGGGCCACGCACCTGACCGCAGTTCAGCCCTGTGCTCATCACTGCACCAAACGTGCGGACATCGAAAAAGTTGGCGCACATCCAGGCACGGGCGCGCTGTACCTCATCAGGCTTGGCTTTAAAGTTTTTGTCATCGGTGGGCAGGTTGACCGCTTTGTAGGCTTCGACGTGGTTGGCATTCAGCGGAATACCTTCCTTGACGTAAATGCGGTAGCCCGTTGCATCGCCCTTGACCATTTCCACATAGTTGCGGACTTTGCGTTTCAGGCAGACATCGGTGACAATGCCATAGCCCGTTTCGGGGTCAATGCGTGGCATATTGCCCGCGTCGGGGTCACCGTTGGGGTTTCCATTCTCAACATCGAACAATAAAACAAATTCAAACCGATTTTTAAGTGGATTACTCATACTCCTTTCTCCTCTCTATTTATTAAGATTTTGATTCATTTTCAGCGATTGATTCGCTGTTGGTTCCATAAAAAGCCGCACGCTGATGATAGTACCCCAGAACAAAAATCCCTTGCTCCTCTAGAGTTAAGTGGGATGGGAAAGGTTTAGCTTCCAGCATATTCAATAATGATTGAATTCTTTTTTCCGATACTCCCCCATATTCCGCTTTCGTAGTATGATGATGTGATAGTCTCAAAAGTATGGGAAACACAGTGGCTGGAGTAGCGCAGGCTGATGAAAAATAACGGTCCTTGATGGTCGCATTAATATTTTGTCCTAATGCATCTTTCTGCGCTTTTTCTAAAACCGCGAATAAGCGTCCCAGTATGTAGGCTGGATTGGTATACGATTCATTGAGTGACATCTGTAGTGCCTCCTTATATTTATTTTGGTCATACCGACCATATTTGCGTAACAGGTGCGCTTTTATGTATGCTACACGCACATAGTTTATCTTAACGTTCCACATTCTACCCTCGTCGTTGGCTTCATTGCTATCGTGACGAATGCGGTTAAGGATAGCGGCGTACAATCCTTCAGGATATGGTGTCCCCATGAGAATGGCGCGCATCAATGCACCGCCTAAAAGTGACCATGACTGTTTCACTTCATCATCTCTCCGTGTCACTTTGGGTGAAACGCACTCCGCCAGAATGCGGTAGGGAGAAAGGTAATCGGGCTGATTGGCGAATTCCTTCTCGATTTTCAGGTCTGCGTAGTGCTGCATGATGCGCTCGGCGAACACGCCAAACGGCTCGGTGAGAAAGAAACGCACCGCCAGCCGCGCCGCGCTGGGCGCAAGCCCCAACACATAAAAACGCGTGTTCTCATCCAAACCTTGTCGTCTCAACGCTTCAAGGTCTAGCGCTTTTCCTTGTTCCACTTTCTCAGCCACATCACTTATAACTTTCTCGGCGCTTTTATCGCGTTTGCCCTTTCCTTCTTCATCGGGCAATTCTTCGATAAATTCTGGATTGATGAAAGCCAGGAACGTGCTGGCATAACGCTTATCTGCACTTTCTGCCCAGTAAACGACGGTGGTATCGCCCAAATAGATTTTGCGATTCGGATTCTGGTTGGAAAGCAGATAATTGAGCGCCACACCGTAGCCTGAAGCAACACGGCGGCTGACTGGTGAGTTTGAACCCTGTTCTCTTCCATACGATGTAAAAGCGTCCAGATTGAAACTGACCAGAGACGCTCCTTTTGTCTGCGCGTCTCGTACACCCTTGATAGCTGGATGCAGTCGGGCAATAGGCTCAATCTCGCCCGTCACCAGGCATTGCATTTCAATAGCTTCCCGTCCCAGTGCATAATCTTCCCAAGCTCGCTGTATTTCGGGGTCATCCAGTACATTTTTGCCTTCCACCTGAAAAATTAGATTGTCGCCTTGTGTAAGCGCCTCCAGATGGCGGGCAATAACTGGATGCTCCTTGGCTTTTTGCGGGTCGTGCTTTTGTAGAAATGCAATTACCGCTCGGGCTATTGGGCTGTCTACTTTCGATAAGATTTCGATATTGTGCTTACGGAAGGCATCAAAACGCTTTAAGCCGTATTGCTTATCTTTCTCTTTTTGTTCAGGAACGCCCAACATAAAAGCGCTATAGTCACAAAGGAAATTAGGCTTGGGGCTAACGCCAGCACGTTTGACTCGCTCTGGCACATTCAGGCGTCGGGGAACCTCAACGGTTTTCTTTCCCATTTGAACTGGAACGTATAAAGGAATGATATCCAGCAAATCGCCTTGCAGGGACAAGTTGACCACGTGGCTGACAGGTTCATTGCTATAACCAGGCTCTGCAATCTCTACATCAGGATCATTGAGCAAAATCTGATAGTAGCTATAGAGTGCTTGCAAAATCATTGCCGCACCTCCACGCTCTTCAGGTCAATCACGCCGTCCACCATTTGGGCTTTGAAAAACTTCGGGCGGATGTCGCGCGGGTTGGAAAAATCCAAATCGTAGAGCATCCAGCCGAAATCGCGCACGCCCTTCAGCGGGCTTTTGGGGATGTCGCGCTTGTCCTCGATGAGTTCTACTGTCGCGCCGAATTCGCGCGTTCCCAAACAGGGCGCGTGAAAGCGCTGTCCTTGCCGCAGGCGGCGCAGGACGATGTTGTAGTGCTTTTCTTCAGTGTCCTCCGCACCTGCCTTGTCGGTCAACTCGAAGTGCGCCTCGATGACGTAATCTACATCCTTCAGAACCATCGAAGCGCGCTGCTGACGGCTATCCACTGCGGAAATGTAAAGCGGTTTTTGCGCTCCCTTCATAACCTGCATGGCATTATCCACAGACGCTTTTTCGCTCACCTCATTGCGGCGGATGTTGGTGAACTGGATTTCGCTCAGGACGTGGATTTTATCTATCACCCAACGGATGGCGGGCTTCCAATAGACCGCCTCGATGATGCCGCGCGCCGCCGATGGGGTGATGACATCGTAACTGACCCTTTCCACCTTCATTTCTGATCGGGTGAACAGGGCGTAGGCTCCGCGCACGCGAATGGTGATACCGTATCCCATAATGAACCTCCTTTCGTATTTTTGTGACGCAAACCTGTGATTTGCATAGACAAACCGAAGGTTTGTCCTACGGGCTAGAAAAACAACCCCTCCCCGCCACCGCTTTCGGGGACGAGTATGCCTCTATCAGGCGAGTAGTATTCGTTGAAATGCTCTGGATTCAAAATCGCATATTCCTCCGCAATGGTCAAAATTACGCCCTTGCTGCTGAGCGCCTCGAACTCGCCCTGATAAATCGAAACCGTGTAGGGTTGCAATTTTCGCAGGATGGATGATGGATACTGCGTATATTTTAGTTCTTCAATCAGATGTTTCGCCTCCTCGTTGAACGGAATAATCACGGTCTCGGTCGGGTCTTCGATGACCTGGAATGCTTGCGCCGCCTTTGCAAACTCGAATTTTCCAGCGCTGTCATCGAAGTATTCCATGATGCCCTTGACATCGAATGCCTGCGGGTCTTGCAGGGAGTAAAGCCGCCCAAAATACGCATCAATCGCGGGGATGGAAATCGGCATGTCGGCATGGTCGCGCAAGACGGCGCGGGCAACCTCCACCGCCTGCGAAATGTATCGCGGCGTTTTCTTGATGAACTCCGACTGCGGCTCGAAGATGAACATCTCGCTGACGCCGCGCTTCATCTCACGGTTGACGCGCCCCGCCGCCTGATTGATGGAATCCAGCCCCGTGAGGGCGCGGTAGCCGACAGGAAAGTCCACGTCAATGCCCGCCTCCATCACCGTCGTGGAAATGACGCGGCACACCTGACCGTTTTCCAGCCTTTGGCGAATCTCCGCCAACTTTTGCCGACGGTGCGCGGGACACATCAACGTCGAAAGGTGATAATTGCCCTCGCCCTCCAGCAGTCCGAACAATCCGCTGGCGTGCTTGCGCGTGTTGACGATGCACAAAACCTGCTTGCGCGCCTTCAGCCGCGCAATCAATTCGTCATCGGGCAGTTTTTCCGCCAGCGGCTTGACCTCCACCCGCTTGTAAAAGTCGAACAACTCCTGTGGGTTGGGCGCGAGTTCCGTGACAGGCGTGCCAGCGGGCAGGAAGCGCTCCAGGTTGGGCTGCGTGGCGGTGCAGAAGACCGCGCTCGCGCCGTAATTGGTCACCAGTTCCCACACCGCGCTCATAGCGGGGCGCAGATAGTCGCGCGGGAACATTTGGGCTTCGTCGAAGACGATGACGCTTTTGGCGATGTTGTGCAGTTTGCGGCAGCGTGAGTATTTGTTGGCAAACAGCGACTCGAAAAACTGGACGTTGGTCGTGACGACTACAGGAATATCCCAATTCTCCGCCGCTAGTTTGAGTTTGGCATAGATGCTGTGCGTGCGGTCGTCAGCTTGCTCTGCTGCCTCGCGCTGTTGTGCATCCCAATCGAAGTTGGAGTGATGCTCCAGCACATTTTCTTCGCCGAGAATCTCCTTGAAGACGCCCGCGTTCTGCTCGATGATGGTGGTGAAGGGAATGACGTAGATGATGCGCTTCATGCCGTGTGCGGCGGCGTGATTGAGCGCAAACGCCATCGAAGCCAAGGTCTTGCCGCCGCCTGTTGGCACGGTCAGTTTGAAAAAGCCAGGCTTTTTCTCCGATTTATTCACACAAGCCTTTAGTGTTTCGGTTCGCTTGCGGTTGATATCGCTAGTGGGGTTATCGTATTTTTTCAGGTAGACATTTAACTTGTCACGAAGGGTTGGGATGTCCTCGTGTCCGCCGCGCGGTTTTTTCCCCTGCATAAATTCTTCAGTTTCCAGAAAATCAGCATCTACCAGTGCCGAATACACCATGCGCGTCATAAATGCGAATGAAAAGCCCAGTTGACCCTTTAGCGGGCGTAGGTGCAACCGCTGCGGAAGCTCCAGCACCGAAACATCCACTTCGCTTTTATAGGCGCTGTAATCACATACATTCGTTTTTAAGCGCGCCATCAGTGTACTATCGCCAGGCAGGTCGCTCGGATTGCCGTAATCAAGCAACCCCGTGTGATGCCCGCTGACACAATACGCCAGCAGGGTAGCAAGCGGTTCTTGCGGCGTGCCTTTGAAAACCTGAAGCAATTCCTTCGCCCCTGCGGTGGCATGATCCACCTTGACTTTTGCGCCGCGCAACCGCGATTGAAATTCCTTGGAATACTTTCCTAGATCGTGAAACATCCCTGCGATCCTCGACAGTTCCGTAACGCCCGCATCAGAGCCGAATCCAGCAGCATACTCAGCCACCCGGGTCAAATGCTCAACCAATGGTTGCCATTCGTATTCATTCGTGCCGTCTTTGGTATGGGCATAATACTGGCTTTTGCGTTCGGCAGGCAGTACAATCTTATACAACTCCGCCAACCTCCTCGCCTCCTGCTCCAGCGCTTTGCGCAGTGACTCCGGTTCCAGTACCTCGCAATCCGCTCCCCAACCGCGAATCCAGGGAAGCAGTTCTTTCGGCTCTGCAACTTGAGCAATCCACAGAAGAAATCCGTCTTCCTGTTCGATCAGTTGTTGGGATCGATGCCAACGGGTTTCCTGTACCCGATGAGCGACCCTGGGATGGAATTTCAATTTTATGGTTATAGGCTCTTCGTCGGTATACCAGATTCCCCACGCATCGGCTAACAGCTCCCGTGGATCGAAGTCATCCGGTATTTCATAAGATTCCTTGCTGAGTTCTGTCCGTTCGATACGCTCGATTTTATAGGTCCGCAACTTTCCGGGCGGCTCACTGAAACAAATAAGCTGAGTTGTCTGTCCTACTGCATAGGGCTCGATAAAATAGGGGGATACAAGGTATTCGAATATTTTCCCTACCCTCTCACTACGATGCCAAATTTTTACCTTTTTTAAGTTCGCCCACGCAATTGTTAGGTCCTGCAAAACCTGTACATACCGCTGGTCCTGGTTCTTTCTCTGCTCCTCCATCATATCTGCAGATTGGAGGATGTGCTTGCTCATTCGACCTGCCCACCGTTTCATGGACAATCCGAGTTTTCGCAGGGCAGAGGCCGCATTTGGGTTCTGCCGATCCATCCGGGTTGCAAGAAGGCGAGTAGAAAGATGAACTGCCAAAGCTTCATGAAGGTTTAATTGTATATGAATAAGATCTGCACTGCGGTCGATCTTAAGCCGACCATCATCTTCCATATAGATGTAGGGAGGAAGATCTGCCAGGTATCGATTGATGGTAGCCCGATCCACCTGCAATCGCCGTGCTATTTCCGACTGGCTCAATCCTTCCGGATGTGCTAAAAGTAGACTTTCAACCTGCAACAGTCGTCTGGCTTTTGTTTCACCCCGGTTCATTTCAGTATTCTCGCTAAGGACTATTCTAAGTTATATTTTCATTAATTTTCCAATCATTTTTGCTAGAGTAAGTATACAACCATGCTGTTGCAGCTACCGCAACATCCTTATATGAAATGTGTTTTAAGCATATGTGTCTGGAAGGGATGCAATTTCTCCTGTTAAAGATTAAATGTATGCTTTATACTTTCTATGATGAAGTATTTAAGGAGGCTCTCCGATGCCGGATGAAGCTAGTTATATACTCGACCACCTCGATACGTTGAAAGTTGCCCATGTAACTCGTCAATATGAAACAAGTAAAGGTTTCTGGGAGAAGTACGGAAAGGAAGGATACAGTAAGGC
>DAOTYY010000011.1:0-31605 GCA_034434695.1 Anaerolineaceae bacterium | reverse complement strand
AACAGGCGGTTGAACTGCCCGGCGAGGGCCTGATCGGAATGAAAGGGCTTGAGGGCGGCGAGGAAGTTTTCCTCAAATTCCTGCAATGAGGCTTCAAAGTCCTGTTCCCAACGCGCCAGCAGGCTGTCCTGATAGAGCTCATCCAGCCAGTCGGGCAGGGCGCTTTCATCCAGCAGCAAACCGTTGGTCCTGGCGGGGGCGGTGCGTTCCTTCAGCAGGTCGAGCGTGCGGGAGATTTGCTCGCGGGGGTGATAGACGTAACCAAAGGCCTTTTCATCCTGGGTAAAGACGTACAAGGCGGCCGGGGGACGCAGGCCAAGCCGGTTGATCCGTCCAAAGCGCTGCAGCAGGGCTTCCAGCGGGGCGGGGTCGCTGTAGAGCACATCCAGGTCAAGGTTGAGGCTGACTTCCACTACCTGAGTGGCCACCACCACCAGCGGCTGACGGCGGCTGCCCAGCCCGGCCGCCTGGAGGATGGCGTTTTCGTGGCGCAGACGGTCGCGCATGCAAAAGCGGCTGTGCAGCAGAAAGAGGGGAATGCCCTGCGGCAGGCTGGAGCGCAGCCGTTCCCAGACCTGCTGGGCACGCTGGACGGTATTGCACACCACCAGCGCCCGCAGGTTTTCCGCCTGCACGCTGCGGCAGATGCGCTGCAGGTTTTCTTCATCCAGCAGGCTGCCAGGCAGCAGATGGAGACAGTGGCGCTGAAAGCGGCGGTAAAGCTCCGGCTCTGCGCGCAGGAGGGGCGGGTTGTTCAGCCGTTGCTTCAGTTCGCTGCGCAGCATATGCGGCAAGGTGGCTGACATGATCAGGAAGCGGGCGCCATAATAGCGGGCCAGAAATTCAATAGTGGCGGCAATCATTCCCAAACGTTTGGGTTCGTAGGCATGGATTTCATCAAAGATGAAAGCGGCTTCAGTAAATTCAGCCAGCAGGGTTTCGTAGCCTTTGAGCTGAAATGCGGCTTTGAGCATCTGATAGGGGCTGAAAATGCACAGGGGGTAGTAACCGAGGGCAGCGCGGTCGTTGAGCTGGCGAGCCAGCTGAGCGGCTTCCTGCGGTGTGTAGGCTTGATCCATGAGTCGTTGCATGAGCGCCAGACTGCTGCGCCCATGCAGCAGACCAACCCTTGCAGGTACAAGGTGGTTGAGGTGGTCATACATGGCGTTCATGCTGGCTTGAAAGGGAAGGGTATAGAAAAGGCGCGGCGGATGCTGGGCAGAAGCCCAGAGCAGAGCGGCTTCAGTTTTGCCGCTGCCGGTCGGGGCAATTAACATGGCGCTGCCCTGCACTTGTGCGGCTGCTTTCTGATGACTGTATAGCTGGAAACGGTTTGAGGAGAGGTGCTGGAGCTTGCTCAATAAAACCGCGGGATCTTCCAAAGGGGCGGGGAGCGAATCGCTGCCTGCCGAGGCGAGGTGATCGGATTGAAGCATCAGCCCGCGCAGCAAAATAGCCGGGCGGAAAACCGGCGCCATCTCCTCGCTGCTGCCGGCGCGGTAGGCCTGTTGTTCCCATTCCAGCACGGTTTGCTGAATGGCCTGCAGGCGGCGGCGGATGCTTTTGGGCTGCAGGCCGGCCTGCGCCTGCCGCAATTCGGGCAGGGAAGGAATTTCCACGCCGCAGGGGCGCAGGTCGAGCGCGTCCCGCCAGGCAGCGGCGCAGGTTTCGATCCAGCGGTAGAGGAGGGGGATGTCGGCGGGGTCGAGCTCCTTAAGCATCGCGGGGAGCGGGTCGCTGTCTTCGTCCGGCGGGGTGCGGTAATCGTCCAGTTCGTGCCAGTCTTTGTGATGGGTGGCAACTGCGGCGGCGAGCAGAGTTTGTTCATCACCATTCAGACCAGCGGCAGCCCAATCCACAAAGGCCAGCGAGAGCACTTCATGGCGGTAGTTCCAGCGGCGGACTTTGCCGCGCAGAGCCTGCTGGAAGCCCTGCGCGGCTTTGCCGAAGTCGTGCAGCCAGGCTGCCCAGAAGAGGATGTGCCACAAACGGGGTACACCCAGCGTTTGCGGCAGATGGGGGCGCAGACGGATCAGCTCTGCCAGCCGGGACAATACCTGCCAGGTATGCTCCGCCAGACTTTGACCGGCGCAGCTGCCGGGCGGGGGGCTTTTTGCCCAGAGATGGTCTAGACCTTGCGGCTGGCAGGGGGGCAGCACGGCTCAATCCTCCACCCAGGAGTGAAAGACCAGACCGAGCGGGTCATCTTCGATACGCGGCTCGCCGGGGTCGGCATAAATGGGCGGCAGGGCGGCATCGGCGGGCAGCATTAAGTTGCGGGTATGAATGCGGCGCTGCAGGATGAGGTAGCGCTCAAAGATGGGATGACGGTTGTGGGTAGTATCCAGCCAGCGCGGCATCAGCGTGCTTTGCCCGGCAGCAGTGAAACGAACAAAATCGTAGGGCAGCAGCGTGTTTTCAAAATAAGCTGCCTGTACCGGCTGCAAATCCAGCGTTTCTATCTTGCGGTAGGTGATCAGGTCCTGCGAGCGCCCCAGACAGGCGGCGTAACGCGGACTGCGGAAGGCGCTTTCCCATTCCGGGCGGTTGAGGTACAGTGTCAGGCGCGGAAAGAAGAGGATCTCGCGTTTGAGAGGGTTGGCTTCGCCTTCCAGCGTTTTGGGGGTGTTGGGAAAGCCCTTCAGGCTGCCGCTAGCGGCGGAAAGGATGTAGGTGGTTTCCAGTTCGGTGTGTTTGCGCCGGTAGGAAAAGCGCACCGCAAAGCGCACGCCGCGCGGGTCGAACCACTCGCCCAGTGCGCCGGCAATATGGCCGTAAAGCGTGGCGGGCGGGGGCATTTCGTAGGTGGGCTGCACGCCGATCATGTAATAGGGGTAGCGGAAGGACGTGGTCAGCCCTTCGGCAGTGATTTTCAGGACGCGCATGGGCGTGCCTCCTGCGCGGTTCATTCCAGCCACTCGGGATGGCTTTCCAGCGCCGAGCTGAGCGCCTCGAAAGCGCGGCGGGGGTGATCCACGTGCAGGCGGCCCTGCCAGGCGGCCATGGCCGGGCTGTTTTGCAGGGCGTCCAGCAGGCGGCTGCGTTCGGCATCCTGAAAGCCCTGCACCCAGCCGACATACACATCCGAGAGGATGTCCTCGCGGTGGACGGTGAGGGCTTCTTCCAGGGCGGGCAGGTTGAGGGCGGCGCGCTCGCCCTGACTGGCGAAGATGTGGCCGAAGATGTGGTTGCCGCCGCGGGTCACCGCCAGAAAGACCACATCCGGGCTGACATCGGTGTAGTGCAGGGTTTGTTTGGCGCCGCCGCTGAGCGCGGCCAGCCCCACGAACAAAGCGCGCACGCGCTGCAGGCGTTCGGCAGTGGGCAGGCGGTAGGCTTTGAGCGCCGGCAGGTGCTGGAGCTGCTTTTGTTCTGCCAGGCGGATGCGCGGCTCATCCAGATTAAGGTAGCCGGTGCGGTCGGCATAGGTAAAGGTGCCGGCCGCGTTGAGATCGAGCGAGAACAGCCCCTGCAGGGTGGCGCGGTAGAACTGATGCTCGTGCAGGACGGGGTCGCCCTCCTGACGCGCCATGACCCCGAAGTCGTTGATCAGGCGAACCGGGCCGAGCGAAACCAGGGTGCTGACGCGGAAGGGGGAAACGCGGCTCACCCCCTTCTTTTTCTCAACTGGAGTAGCATTTGCCAACAGTCCGCTGGCTTCGCGGGCGTTGACGGCTTCGGTCTTTGTTGACTGAGCGCGCATGTAACCGAACAGGTCGTCATCCCAGTAGAGGATGGGGTTGGCGTCGGTGTAGGCAATTTTGGTTTCGCGAAAGACGGGTGAATTTTTCCACTCGGCAACCTGTTCGCGGATCGTTTCGCGCAGCCAGTAGCGGAAGGCCTGCGCCGAAACGTAGGGGTAGGCGCCTTCGCGGGTGCTGATGGCTTTCACGCCGACGGCATTATCGGTCAGGCTGCCGGGGATGCTGCCCAGATTGTTGAGGGCTGAAGCGGGGGCGTCAATCAAAATCAAACCGGTGACGAAAGACATGGCTGAATTCCTCCTGTGAATGGGTGAAAGGATTGAGTGTTTTGGGTTAATCGGTTTCCTGGGCGGCATCTTCTTCGGCTTCGGGGAGTTCTTCGGCGTGCTGTTGCAGCCAGCCCATTTCGTAAAGCCGTTCCAGCAGACGAATCAGCACCAGATCGCGCCCCAGCCGCCAGTCGCCGTTGGGGCTGCCCTCATATACTTCAAAGACGGCGAGAAACTGATCCAGCGAAATGAGCGGTTTGCGTCCGGAGCGCACTTCGCGGGCCGAGGCGCTGATCAGCGCGGCGCGCACCTGTGCGTAATTGCGCGCCATCCAAAACGTGTTGAAGAAGGAGCGGTCGTTGCTCTGCAGCACATATTGGGCGAGCTGATCGCCCAGCGAGCGGATTGAGTCAATGCGTTCTTTTTCCATTTGCATCACCTTTCTTAAGAAGAGTTCGGTCAGCGACCAGGAAATGAGGTTTGCCTCGCGGCGGGTATCGTAACCTGCCGTGGGGTCAAGTTTGTCTTTGGGCCTGGCCGGGCGGCGCAGGAAGTAGCGGCGGATGAAGACGGGCGCCGCATCAGGCAGGCTGAACAGGTCTTCGTAGAGCCGGTTGTAGCGCGGCTGGTCCTCGCTTCCGCTGCGGGTCAGCTGCCAGCCGCGCTGCACCAGGGCTTCCCACTGTGGGCGGTAGGCGGGGCCGGCGGCGGCGCGCAGGAAAGCGCCTACTTCGAGGGGGAGCGGGTAAATTTGCAGCTCAGCGCCCTGGCCGCTGTTGGTGAAATGGTAGGCGGTCAGGGTGATGGGTTGGTCGGCGGCGCGGTCTTCCGCCTGACGGACGGCGGCGAGCAGCAGATCAATCAGCAGGGTGCGCGGCTGATAGGGGCTGGTTTCGGGCAGTTTGGAATCAGCGGCGGTCTGCGCTAACTGAATGTTCCGGCGGTTGGTTTCCAAAAAGGTACGGGCAAAGTAGAGCAGTAGAACGGGCGAATCGCTGTGGACGGCCAGCAGCCGGCCGGCCACTTTGGCGCAGCCCAGCGGCAGCGCCTGCACGGCCAGCATGCTCACCCCGGAAAGCGGCAGACCGGCGTCGCCGTAGGGGAAGAAATTGATCACCCCTTCGCCGGTGAGCAGGGGCAGGTGCTGGCGGAAAGCACGCCCGGGCGGCAGTTCGCCTTTGACATCGTAGCGCGTTTCGGCAGCCGGCAGGCTGTTGAGCGGGTCCAGTTCCCTGCCGGCGGGAGCATTGAAGGCGTACAGCGTGGCATTGGCATAAATCACGCGCTTTTCGGGTTGTTTTTCGTAAGCCGGCTGGGTGAAACCCGAATTGGGAAAAGCCACCGTCAGGAAGGACTTGAGCGGGTTGACCACGTAGTTCTTCTTCATATAGTCGGCAGCCGCCTGCAGGTCTTCCGGCTCCAATTGCGACGGATGCTGTTTGCGGGCAAAGGCGGTCAAGGTTGCCAATCCAACATCGTAAAAAGGATGACCAGTATAGTCCAGATTTGATTTCATCTCACCTCCTTGTTTTTTTTAGAAGCAAACCCTGCAAAGCAAAAAATGACCCCTTCAGGTGTTGTTTTTTATTATAATCTTATCAAGAAAGAATGAAACGGAAGAAATACCTAAAAGGTATAGGAATTAATGACTAAATTGGGGCTGGAAAGATACCTGCCAGTCCAAGTCAAGTGAAATAATATCAAATGTTCAAAAAGTTTTGCTTTTGTCGGCGGACTTGATGAAACATGTTTTGATTTCCACGTTGGGCAGTGAGCCGCAAGGGGTTACTTGGTTGTTGGATTGGCTGCTAGCGAAGGCATATCCAATTGGCGAGGTAGTGGTCATTCACACGCAAGCGGGGTACATTGTTCGGGCGGCGGAGGCTCTTGCGGCTGAGTTTGCGACAGCCTACCCGGCAGTGCGTCTGCGCTTGCGTCCGCTGAGTGATGAGCAGCGTGCGGTGACGGACATTGCCTCTGACCGTGACATCTGGGCGCTGCTGCGCGCCTTTTACTGCGAAATCCGTGCGGCGCGGCGCGCCGGACAGACTGTTCATCTCAGTTTGGTCAGCGGGCGCAAGACAATGGCGGTCTTTGGAATGGTGGCGGCGCAGTTGCTGTTTAGCCGCGAGGATCGCATCTGGCATATGATTTCCAGCGCAGCTTGGGATGGGATAGAAAAGCGGATGCACCCTACAGCAGAAGACCGCTATGAGGTGATCCAAGTGCCGTTTCTGCGCTGGGGGGAGCAAGCGGCGGCGCGGTTGCTGCTGGAAGGGCCGGAAGACCCTTGGGAAACGCTGCTCAATCCGCCAGCGTATGCCGAAGCGGAGATGAAACGGCGTAAGCGTGATTTTTGGCAGCAATATCTGACTCCGGCTGAGCAGCAGGCAGCGCGGCTGCTGGTGCGGGAGGGATTGGATAATGTTGCTCTCGCCCGCCGGCTGGGTAAGTCGCCGCGCACGGTGGCAAATCAGCTTTCGCGGGTGTACCGTGCTTGTGAAGAGTGGCTGGGTATGCCGGTCAATCGAGCGGTGTTTATTGCTGAGTTTGCGCCGCTGTTCCGTGAGGAAGAATAGGAAAAAATTCCTAAAGATTTTGGTCATTTTGACCGTAGCGGCAGGTCACGCCTTGCGGTAAAGTATTCTAAAGCGGAGAAAAAAGGAGTAAAGCATGAGGAAGGTAGAGATCGAGTTAATGACGGTAACGCCGCTGTTTTTAGGTGGCAGCGAGCCGCGCGGTCAGCCGCCGGAACTGCGTCCGCCTTCATTTCGCGGGGCGATGCGCTACTGGTACCGCGCTGTGCTCGGCGGGGTGGTGGGGGATAAAAACCTGGAGGCGGTTCGTGCGTTGGAGTCGGCTGTGTTTGGCAGTACAGAAAGCGGCTCGCCAATCAACCTGCGGATCAGTGGGAACTTGAGGTATAAGCCGTACCCTATTCTGCCACATAAGAACTCAGGTAGTAGAAATGCTTTCAATCCTAATCAAACGTTTTGGTTGACAATGAACGCCAGCCCAACTTGTCCGGAGGTGGTTTGGGCGAATGCCTGCATGGCACTCAATCTGGCGCTGACTTTGGGCGGGATTGGTTTGCGTTCTCGACGCGGTATGGGCGGTTTGCAAGTGGTACAGAGCAGTGACTCACAATTAGTGCCGGTTTTCCCAAAACAAGAATCTGAAGTGGCAAGATTTGTTAAGATCGTTATCTGTTCATCAGTTCGGCATGCTCAGACTTTGGCTGCTTGCAAAAACATCGGCATTGTGGACAGGTTGCCAAAAGCCCCTACTGAATTTCCTTGTGCAGCCATGAATGCCGAAATTCGTCTGTCAGAGCGAATCAATGCCAGCAATGGGGTAGAAGCCGTAGCCGAGCTGATGCGCTGCTTCCCCAGCCAAAACTGGTTGGGAGGTGTCAACCCACGACAGGCTTCGCCAGTTTGGGCAAAAGTGCTGAACGTAGAAGAAAAGTATTATTTTCTCTTCACTTACCTTCCGTCTAAATTAATTCGCGGAACTAATCCCGACGAAGTGAAACGGCGGTTGGAATATATGAAATATAAAGGAGAAGTCATTAAGGTGAAAGGATGGAACCAGTGACTCACATGGCTCAAACCGCACTTGCAATCTTCACCTTCTCGCCGGTGCAGTCCTTCATCAGCGAGGCGCGCCGCGCTGAGGACCTGTTCAACGGCTCGGCAATCCTCTCGCGTCTGGCGTATGCTGCCGCTCAGGTTATTGGCCAGCAAAACCTGATTTACCCGCTGTCCATCTCGCCGGACGACATGCCCAACAAACTGGTGGCAGCTCTGCCGATCAACGAAGCGGAAGAGCGGCTCAGCAGAGCAGAACAAGCCTTCTTGCAGGAATGGCGTGCAATTGCTGATCAGGCTCGTCAGAACTGGTTCAAAATCGCTGCTGGTTCCAACATAGAACTCACCGATAAAGTATGGGAAGACATCTGGAAGCGGCAGGTGGTTCAGCGCCCGATTTGGCAGGTGTTTTGGGTTTATGTCCCGATGGACAGCGATTATACCAAGACTTATCGAGAAGCCAGCCGCCTGCTGGATGGGCTTAAGCACTCGCGCCTGTTCGAGCAGGGCGAGGAGGAGGGGGAAAAGGACAGCCTGAGCGGTCAGCGCTCGGCGCTGCACACGAAGGCTCCCGCCAACAAGCCGACCAGAGGCTGGACGAAGAAATACTGGGAGGGAATATCCAAAAGCATCCCTGCCTCGCTCGTCAAGCCGGGGGGCAAAGAGCGGCTGGACAGCATCGCTCTGGTCAAACGCTTTGCCGAACTGAAGCAGAACCGCCAGTTTCCTTCCACCAGCACGGTCGCAGGCTGGGATTTTTACCAGCTAGCCTGTCAAAAAGCCCCTGTCGCACTGCAGGCTCACAAACAGGCTTTGGATGACCTTGGGCTGTACCGCGCCCGCAAAGGTGACGCCATCTTCCCGTACGACCTGGATTTGCTGTTTGAGGAAACACTCACGCCCGAACGGATGAAGGACTCCTACAACAAGACCTTCACGGCCGAGCAACTGGAACCGGCGCAGCAAACCCTGCGCGGGCTGTACAAGGCACTGGGGGATACCCGCCCTTCACCCTATTATGCCCTGATCATGCTGGACGGGGATGGGATTGGCAAGAAGTTGCATTGCATGAAAGGCGTTGATGATCAAGCTGGGGAACGATTTCACCGCAATTTCAGTCAGGCTCTGGGCAGCTTTGCTAAGCAGACAGCCGGAGTGATCAAGCCGGGAAACGGCGGTTTTCTGGTGTATAACGGCGGAGACGATGTATTGTTGTTTGCCTCGTTGCAACAAGCGATTGGTTTGGCATGTCAGCTTTGCGCTGCTTATAAAAAAGCGGGTGCGCCAGTCATACAAGCTACTCTTTCTGGAGCAGTACTAATGGCTCATCACCTTTCACCGCTTTCACGCGCGCTTGCCGATCTGCGCGAGGCGGAGAAGCGCGCCAAATCGGTGCAGGCGGATGATTGGGGCAATAAGGATGTGCTGTGTGTGGCGCTCAACAGGCGCGGCGGTGAGCTGCTGTGGGCGCGCAGCAGTCCCGACCAGCTAACCAATTTTGACGCTGTCTGGGCTGCGCCTTTCCGCGAGGGTATGCTGGCTGACAGCTTACCTTACATGCTGAAGGAGGATTTACGCGTTGCTGAAAGTCTGCAGCTCGAAGCTGTGCGGGCACTGGTGCGTTACCGCTTCAAGCGGCAAGCCGAGCAGAAGTTTGCTGCTCAAGCTGTTAAGCTGGCAGATCAATGGCTGAAGTGGGTGGACGTCATCGAAGCCAAGCTGAACACATACAGCTCTAAACCTGCTCCGGCGCATATCCGTCGAAGTGCGTTAGAAGAGGGTATCAACTGGTTGATCATTGCCCGCTTTTTGGCGAAAGGAGGAAGAGAATGACAGCTTATTTCATGGAAGCCGAAGATGTGCTGTTTTTCCGCGATGGACGCCCCTTCAATGCGGCTGAGGATCACCATGCGGTCAGCCGTTTTCCTCCGCCGCCTTCGGTGATTCAGGGCGTGATTCGCTCGCATTATCTGGTTCATAAAGGCATTCCACTCGAAAAGGACAAAATCCGCCAGGCGGTGGGCGATGCGGAAAACTTCAACGGTCTGCGGCTGAGCGCGCCGCTGCTGGCGCGCCGCCAGCCGGACGGCTGCCTGACGCGCTTTTTCCCAACCCCGGCGGATGCCTGCCTCTCGGACGATGGTCAACACATCCGGGCGCGGCAGATGGTCAGCTTCCGCCAACACAGCCACGCTGCCAGGGGCTTGACGCACCTGCTGGTTTCCCCGTCCAACAGCAACCCCCAAAAGGGTGATTTGGGCGGGTATCTGGACGAAAGCAGCTTCCAGGCTTACTTTTTCAACGGGCAGGCGGTCGCGACCGTCAAAGCCGGCCAGCTCTTCCAGCGGGAAGTGCGCGTGGGCATTGCCCTGGATGCGGTGCGGCGCTCTACGGAGAGCGGAAAATTGTACGAAGCCGAGTTCATCCGCCCGCAGGAGGGGGTGGGGATTTGGGTCGAAATGGACGGCTACCCCGATTTTCCCCAGCAGGGCGTGATGCGCGCCGGGGGCGAAGGGCGCGCCTTGCGTTACGGCACCGTCGCCCGGCAGGAATTTGCGGTTCAATTGGGCTGGAAGGTAGACCAGCCCCTGCCTTCCAATTTTAAGGTCTATTTTGTCAGTCCGGCTTATTTTGAGCAGGGCTGGAAACCGAAAGAGTGGGGTATTTTCTTTGATGGTCAGGTCGAGCTGATTGCGGCGGCGATGAGCGGTTATGAGGTGCTGGGTGGATATGACTTACTGGAAAACAAACAAAAACCTGCCAGCCGCTGGCTGCCAGCCGGCAGTGTGTTTTATTTCCGCAGTCAGGGCAGCGTCCGCTTGAAATCGGCGGCACTGACCGGGCGCGGGGCTGAAATCGGCTATGGTCAGGTGGTCATCGGCGCATGGCAGCCGGTGGATGGCTGACCGCTTCAATTCAAATCAGGAGGATAAGCAACATGTTCAAAGAAAGCCGTATCTTGTTTTTATATGCTGAAACCGCCGTTCATGCCGGCAGCGGACGGGCGGCCGGCGGAGTAACCGACCTGCCCATTCAACGCGAGCGGGTCACTCAGTATCCGATGGTGCAGGCTTCCGGTTTGAAAGGGGCGCTGCGGGCGAACTTCCGCGAACACAATAATCTAAAAGATGATCATGAGCAGGTTGCGCAAATTTTTGGCAAAGCCGGCAGCGAGGAGAATAATTACGCTGGGGCTCTCTCGGTGGGGGATGCTCGCCTGTTGCTGCTGGCGGTGCGTTCACTAAAGGGTGTCTTTGCTTATACCACCAGCGCTCATGCGCTTTCGCTGCTGCGCCGCACGGTTGAGTTGGCTAGTCAGACCTTGGATTTACCGCAAATTCCCGCCCCCAAAGATGCTAACACTGCCCTGGTTGCGCCCGGTTCTGATCTCCTTCTACAAGGCAAGGTGATCCTTGAGGATTTCAGTTTCAATGCGCAGCCGCAGGAGGATGTTGCTAAAATTGCCCAATGGCTGGCCAGTAACGCTCTGCCGCAAGGATATGCCTTCCAGTATTGGCGTGATTCGCTGCCCAAACGGCTGTGCATCTTACCCGAGGACGCCTTCCGCGATTTCTGCCTGTATGTCACCGAGGTGCAAACCCACGTACGCATCGAGCCGGATAAGAAAACCGTGGCGAAAGGCGCGTTATGGACGGCAGAGTACCTGCCTGCCGATAGTTTGTTGTATGCACCGCTGTTCTTCACCGATGCGCGCACCAATACCAATGGCAAAACGGTTGAGGCGGTGATTAGGGAATTTGATTATCTGAATGGCAGCCACCTGCAAGTGGGCGGTGATGAGACGACCGGTCAGGGATGGGTGGCGGCGCGGATTTACGGAGGTTGACCATGAGCGAAAATAATCCATCCATCGTCCGCACCCTGGAGCAGCAGCGCGCCGCGCACGCCTGGCAGCAAATTCAACAGGGCAAGACCACGACAAAGCAGAAGGAGTTAAAAAGTCTGGCGCGCAGCGCGCCGGCCAGCATCCAAAGCAGCGGGCTGGGGCAAACGGTGGCATTTTGGAAGGCCAAAGGTGAGGAGGAGCATCATCGGGTTTTGTACGCTGCGTTGGAGGGCTGGCTGAAAGACCAGCTGCATTTTTCTGCATCCTTGCTGGAGTGGATTGCCAGTCAGGCTTCCAGCGCCGATTATCGCTACGCCACCGCTGAAGCGCTGGCCTATCTGAGCTGGTACAAACGCTTTGCCGAAGCTGAGCTGGAGGGAGAATAATCTATGAAGGGTAACCAGGCAAAAAAAGGAAACGCGCCAAAAACACCCGGCGGGGGTACGGCGGGCGCTTCCGGCGCGCCAGCGGGCGTTATACAATATCCCCTGCAAAAAGATACAGCAGAGGTTTTCAGATCTGCCAACAAATCCGTTTTGAATCCCGGTTTGATTTTCGACCGGTTTGCCCCAGATTTGAACAAAGCCGGATATCAAAAAGAAAAATGGAAAAAAAGAGCGCTGAACGATGCAGCGGTTAAGCCGGATGGCCGGGTCCTGTCCGCCTATCTGGCCCGCTGGCAGGCGCTGGCAGAGGCGGCAGGAGCGAAACCCTTTCAACTCAAAACCGACTGGCGTTTCATTCCCGGTTTAGGGCGCAAGAGCGCGCTGGAAATCGGTTTCAATTTTCACCGCTACGGCTTCCCCTGCCTGCCCGGCAGCGCAGTCAAGGGCATTGCCCGCACACAGGCGCTGTTTGAGCTGGCCGAAAGCCTGCTGCTGAGCGGTGAGCAGGGGCAAACCCTGAATGACCTCGATAAACTGCTGGAAAAAGCGCAGGAAGACTTCGAAAAGGAAGTCAAGAAGACCCAGTGGAAACTGTTGAATGATAGGATGCAGGAAGCGCAGGATTTCCGCGCCGTTTTCGGCACGTTGGAAGCCGCCGGCGGGGCGATTTTCTTTGAGGCCATCCCGCAGGATGCCTTTGCGCTGGAATTGGACATCATGAACCCGCACTACGGCCCTTATTATCAGGGTAAAGAAGCGCCGGCAGACTGGCACAACCCGGTGCCGGTCGGCTTTCTGGCCGTGCCGGACGATAAGGTGTTTCATTTTGCGGTTGGCTGGCGCGCCGCGGCGCCCAACGCCGAACAACTGCGGCCGAAAGCCGAGGAATGGCTGAAAAAAGGCCTGCAGGAATTGGGCGCCGGGGCAAAGACGGCTGCCGGTTACGGGTATTTCAAATAAAATTGGGCGGGGCGGCAAATGCGGCTTGCCGGTGAGTGCCGTCCCTGTCCTCTCTGCGGAGGATGTAAAGGTAAATCCCATGAATCTGGTGTGTTTGATTGGCCAGCAGCCCATCCCCAACCTGCTGCCGATTCTTCATCTCAAACCGCAGCAGGTGTTGCTGGTGCATACCGGCAACGAAGGCAGCTTCAAAGCCGCGCGGCGGCTGCAGAAATTGAGCGCTCAGAAACAAATTGCCGTTGAGTTGTTGAACGTCGGCGACGCCTACCGTTTGAAAGAAATCTATGACAAACTGCGGCAAAGAGTCAATAGCCAGCTGGAAGCTGATTGGTGTTTTAACCTAACCGGCGGCACCAAACTAATGTCGCTGGCGGCAACGCAGGCGGCTGCCGATTTCAACCTGCCGTGTGTCTATTACCAGACCGAAGCCGAACGGCAACAGCAAGTGGGCAAGTTGCTGTATTACCGCTTTGAAGAACGCCGATTGATCGAAGATCCCAGCGGCGGGGAAGTTTTGCTGCCCTTGCTGACGTTGGATGACTACCTGCGCGCTCATCTGGACGATTACACTTGCCGAGAACAAAGTGACTCGAAATTAGAGGAAGCCGTGTATCAAGCGTTGCAGCCGCATGTAGATGAAATTCTGTGTAATGTTCGTCCGGAGGGAGTCAAAGACCAGGTGGAAATTGACCTGCTCATCCGCATTGGCAATCAGGTGGGGGTGATTGAAGTCAAGTCCGGCGGAAAGGGCAGCGGTAAGAAGGCAGTAGATCAACTGACCACCGCAGCCGCCCGCGAATATCTCGGCACCTATGCCTTGCGCTTTCTTGTCACGCAGTGGGCACAGGAGGATCGCTTTAAGGAGTTAGCAAAAGCGCTAAGGGTCAATGTTATTGAGCTGCGAGACTATTGTGGAAAGCCTCCTCTAAACCAGCAGGACAAGCACAATTTGCTTACCGCTATTCGGCAAAGGATGCCTAAATTCCAGTAGCTTGAGAGGGGAATTCACACAGATGATCGTCGTTAATTTTTCACATCCGCTTTCCGAAGAACAGATAGGTCAGATTGAACAAATCACCGGTCAGCCGGTAAAAAAAGTGCTTGAGATTCACAGTCAGATTGATCCGCAAGAGTCTTTGGAAGACCAAGTGCTGCGCATGGTGGATCAGGTTCAGCTTTCGGCAGAGGAATGGCAGAATGCTCCTATTCTGATTAACCCGCCCTCGTTGAACTTTACTGCCCTCATGCTGGTTGGTGACCTGCATGGACGAATGGGCTTTTTCCCAGCTTTTTTGCGTTTGCGTCCGGTGAAAGGAGCTCTTCCGCCGCGCTTTGAAGTGGCTGAAGTGCTGGATCTTCACAGCATTCGCGAAAAAGCGCGCTTACGACGCAGCGAAAGGAGGGGAGGATGAACTTGCCTACTTCGCAGCCGCCGCAATCCGGTTTTCCGCTGACCGCATTGCGCCTTCGCTTTGAGTGCTGCTCTGTTACCGACCTTGAGTTGGGCGGGCTGCGGGCGGGGATACGCTTGCGTGGTGCGCTGTTGAATGTTATGAACCGTTCGATTTGTGCCCTTTCACCTTTTGTGCCAGCAGAGCGGATGCACATTGACCCGCAGCATGTTGAGAATTGTCCGGTCTGTTGGCTGCAACTGTATGAACCGAATCCCGGGCAGGCACGACGGGCATTCGCTTTGCAGCCTCCCGTTCATCTGCCTGCCCGCCTGCCGGCGGGAACTCCCTTTTCGTTCGTCATTACGTTGATAGGCAAAGGGCAGGATTATCTGCCGTACTTTTTGCTGGCGGTTAGAGAGATTGGCGAAGTAGGTGTGGGTAAGGGACGCGGGCGTTTTAGCTTACAACGGGCATCTTCTGAATATCTGGACGGACAGTCTACGCTGATTTGGAGTGAGAATGAAGCGGTCATTCGGCTACCGAATCGCTGCATCCAACATTCAGACGTAGTCCGCTGTGCAGAAAGCATGAAGGAAAGGCTGAATGGTGGCGAAACCCTAACAGTATCTTTCCTAACGCCCTTAAGAGTTGTATATGAGGATCGGTTGCTGAAAGTACCGCGTTTTGAAGCTCTCTTTGACGCATTGCTCAAGCGGTTAGACGAGCTGGCAGAAGTGTACGCTGAGGGGTATCAACGCGGGTATAATGAGCGGGTGCGGCTTCGCCAGCTTGCCCGGCAAGTAAGTTTGACGGAAAATCATACCCAATGGGTGGAACTTTCCAGTTCATCCAGCCGCAGCGGGCGCGAGACATGGATTAGTGGATTGGTTGGACGAGCGATCTATCAGGCGCCGGTTGAGGTATGGCATGAGTTAGTTGAATGGATAGTTTGGGCAGAGATTGTTCAAATTGGCAAGGACACCGTCAAAGGTAACGGTGTCGTGCGTATATTGGAGACCGAGGGCTGAAAAGTTTACCAGCTCATGCCTTTTGATTGAATGCTTTTCGCCGCGCGAGGCGCGCCCCAAACCGATGGAGTGAGGGGGAACAAAAAGCCAAAAGGCTGTGCCCGCCGCAGACACAGCCTTAAGGAGAAGGAGGAAAAAACGTGAATCCTGTTGTAGAGCAGCTCGCCCCTGCTTTATTGTGATACCTGTAAACCTTCGTTCTGTACAAAGCGTTCCACTGCCGGACTAGCTGGCACACTGATCATACGTGGCGACTCAAGAAGGGAACGCCGCAGGATAAAATGATACACTCGTGGACCGTTCTCACTCCAGCGCGGGCGCAGGTAAACCGGCTCTTCAATCCGCCATCCCATATCCAGTGCCGAGAGCAGAAGCTGAAAGCGGGGGTCCATGCCGCCCGCTGGACGGTCGGGCTGCTGGAGCAACTGCCAGTTATCTTCTTTTTGAATGTTAGAGTCGATTGCCGGCATAAGTCCTACTTTCACGGCTGAAATGACCTTGCCGCGTCAGGGTTTGGTTAACGGCGCCACAGCGGCGTTCAACGGATGTCTTTGCTGCTGTGAAACTGGTTTTGATATCTGTCATTATCGTACCACTGCAAAATTATTGGCAAATAAAGGGAATGTTAAGAAAAGTGATACGACTTTGTAAACAATAGGTTAATTCGACAGAGGGCTTAAGACCAAATTCTCCCGCAAGGCGCTTACCTGCGGGAAGAACGCTGAAGGAACAAACAGCTCCTCGACCTGGACTCGAACCAGGAACCTAGCGGTTAACAGCCGCCCGCTCTGCCGATTGAGCTATCGAGGAAGGTAATGCAAATTATATGCGGCTGGGCGTGATGTGTCAAGTGAACTCATTGCCACAACGGCGCAGCCCCGCCGGGTCTTACCAGTGTTTGGCACGGCAAGAAATAACATGGGTAAAGAAAGGATACAGTTTCACTATTCAAATCTGCTCTTAGCCTTGCTATAATTGACACAGAGAAATGCAATGCAAATCGTTGACCTGAATTCAGAAGAGCATTTACTGTATGAAGCGGCTGCCCTGTTGTGCGAGGGCTTCAGCCACATGTTTCAATCCCCGTGGAGCGACCTGCAGGCGGCGCTGGCAGAGGCGCGCGCCTCTCTGCGTCCAGATGGCATCAGCCGGGCGGCGCTGGACGAAGACGGTTGCGTCGTCGGCTGGATCGCCGCCGCGCCGTTCTACAACGGCTTTGTCTGGGAAATTCACCCGCTGGTTGTCGCCGGCAATCGGCGCGGGCAGGGCATCGGCAGAAGACTGGTTGAGGATGTGGCACGACTCGCCGCAGGGCGCGGCGGGGTGACGCTCTGGGTGGGGACGGATGACGAGGATGAACGCACCTCGCTGGGCGGGATTGATTTGTATCCTGACCCACTGGCGCATCTCGCCCGCATCCGTAACCTGAAGCACCATCCCTATACGTTTTATCAGCGGTTGGGATTTGTGCTGGCGGGTGTACTGCCGGATGCCAACGGCTTTGGCAAACCGGATATTTTCCTCGCCCGGCGCATTGCTCCACCCCTAGAAGATACTTTATCCGCATAGAAGGGAGCAATAGAAGAACGAACGATGTCACAAAATTTAAGTGCCAGCGCAAAACGCGTACAGCAGGCTCTTGCCGAACTGGGGCTGGATTTGGAGGTGGTCGAATTGCCTGCTTCCACCCGCACTGCCCAGGAGGCTGCCGCCGCCATCGGTTGTGAGGTGGGACAAATTGTCAAATCCATTGTCTTTCGCGGCAAGCACACCGATACTCCTTTTCTGGTGGTTGCCAGTGGCAGCAACCGCGTGAACGAAAAACGCCTCTCTACCTACGTTGGTGAGCCGGTGGAAAAAGCCGACGCTCAATTTGTGCGCGCCCACACCGGTTACGCCATTGGCGGGGTGCCGCCGGTCGGTCATGACTGGCACCTGTTGACTTTTGTAGATGAAGACCTGTTTCAATATGAGGAAATCTGGGCGGCAGCCGGCACGCCGCATGCCGTGTTTCGCCTGACACCCGCTGATTTGGAGCAGATGACTGGCGGACAAATCGTGGAAATCAAGTGAACCGTGCCTGAAGCGGGGTCTCCTTTCAGGAGGTAGCGATGAACGGCGGTTTTACCATTCGAAGAGCAACGCTTGAAGATGCCGGCGCCATTGCCGAAGTACTGCGCTCGGTTGAGTATTTCACCAATCTGAGCGAATTGCCTTTTGGAGAGTGTTGTCAGCGGGTAGCTCAGCACTTGCAGGATTGCCTGTCGGATGATAGCCACTCGGTATATGTGGCGCTGGATGAACATCAGCGTGTGGTGGGGTATATCTCGGTGCACTGGCTGCCCTACCTTTTTCTGCCTGGGCCGGAGGGATATATCTCTGAGTTGTTTGTTCACGCCTGGGCGCGCGGACAGGGCGCCGGCAGTCAGCTTCTAACCGAAGTGAAGCGGGAAGCCGAAGCGCGCGGCTGTCACCGCCTGTCTTTGATCAACATCCGCAAGCGCGAATCGTATCGGCGCGGTTTTTACCGCAAGGATGGCTGGATCGAGCGTGAAGATGCCGCTAATTTTGTGTACACCTTTGAGCGCGACTGACTGAATGACCACCCGTTTTCAACGAATCCTCTGGCTCTCGGCTGCGGAAGCAGCCGCGAGTTTTGTCTTGCTGAGCGCAAATCTTGTTCTTTATGGTTTCTCCGCCGGACGGTTGCTGCTGGCTGGCGTTGCCTTGCTGTTGACGCTGGGGCTGGGCGTGCTGGCGTATTCTGCACAGCGCGGCAAGAGCCGGGCAAGTGACCTGTGCATACGTCTGGATGCCCGCCTGAGACAGGGCGAAAATCTGATTGCACTCACCGTTCTTCTGCTGATCGTTTTTGTCTCTACTTTGTGGATCGTTCTTTTGTTTGCCACGCCGCTATCCTATCGCCTGCAGGACTGGCTGTTTCCGTACCCCTTGTTCTGGACGTGGCTGGTGGATGTTGGACGTGCGCTGTTTCAGCGCGCCTATCCATTGGTTGGCTGGACGGGGCTGGCAGCGCTGCAAGTGTTTATCGGGCTTTACCTCTCTTATCCGGCACAATATACCCAAAGCTGGCGGGATGGCACAGTCTATCGAGCGCTGTTGGTGGTTCTGGCTGGCGCACTGGCGCTTTTTCACTGGGTTGTGCTGGTGTTTCAGCTTAAGATTTTCCTCGTCATCCGCGCTTGGAAGTGGTACTTTACCGAAAAGCCGCTGGCAGACGGGGCTTCTGTGGTTTTGCCGGGGCTTGCGGCGGCGCTTTTTTTGGCGACTGCGCTGATTGTGCGTGCGCCGCGCCCGTTCTGGCGCAGTCTGGCGCTGTTGGTGGCGTTGGGTTACATCTTACAGGTGGGTTTTGTCGGGTTCGTCGAAGGCGGCGGGTTTGAGAATATTCGATTGAAATATGCCGATTCGATTTTCAACGGCTATGCCCGCGCCGCCGCCGAACAACCGCCCATGTTTGCAGCTTTGCGGGAATATGAAGCTCGCTACGGCACAGACCGCTATCTGGGCACCAAACCGCCCGGTGTCCTTGTGCCCTACCTGCTGACCCAGCGGCTGGCAGATGCTTTTCAGCCGCAAACCACCTCGGAAGGACGTTTTGCCGCCCAAACCAGTCTGGCGGCTCGCCTCTATCCGCTGATTGCCTTCCTGTTGCCGGCGGTGCTGTTCTTTCTGGCGCGGCAGCTAATCCAGCCGGAAGAAGATGCTCTCCTGCCGGGACTGCTTTATATCACCGCACCGAATGTGATCCTAATCCCCCTTTTCCTGGATCAAGTGCTGTATCCACTGCTGTTTGTGCTGGTTTTACTGCTGGTTCAGCGTTCCCTGCACCAGCCTTCTTTCCGCTGGGGCTTTGCTGCCGGCGCGTCGATGTATCTGGCATGGTATTTTACGTTTTCGCTTTTACCGCTTTTGCCGCTGGCTGTCTTGTGGATCGTGCTGGAAGGTTGGCGGCGGAGAGAGGGCTGGTTTCTCTTGCCTCAGCGGCGTTTGGCGCTGGCAGGGTTAGCGGCAGGACTGCTGGCGCTGGTTCTGGCGCTGGGCGCGTTGTTGAACTACAATCCGGTTCTGCGTTTCAGCCGCGCCATCACTAATCATCAGACCACCCATACGTTTAACACACCGCTGGAAAGGGCGCTGAATGCTTTGGAGTTGAACAGCGCTGAACAGGTTGCCTACTGCGGTTTCCCATTGATTCTGCTGACACTTTCCCGCATAGGACGGGCGGGACTGGCTTTTCTGCGCCGCCGGGCGGTAACGCTGGACGCGCTGGCGCTGGCGTTGCTGGCAACATATCTGATGATGAATGTGTTTGGCTCAACCAACGGGGAGACGCAGCGCCTGTTTTTGTTTTTAGTGCCTTTGTTTGCCCTGTTTGCTGCCGAAGAAGCCAAAACCCTTTTCCGCAAAAAAGAGATGGGGTTTTATTATCTTCTGGCGCTGCAATTAACCACCGCCGTACTGCTCTATCACTATCAAGATTTTTACGGATAGCTTTATGGACATAATGACTGCAATGATCGTCTTTTCGCTGGTGCTGGCAGTGCTTGGCGCTTTTGGACCGCTGTTGATCGCTTTGTTCCCCTGGGTCGGTATTCAAACGCTATACCGTCCACAGCGCTGGCGCCCTTTGTTTGCTCTATTTGCAGTGCTGTGGTCGTTCGCGCCGTTGGCGGCACAGCCCACTTTGGGCACTGCGCTGGTGTTTGTTATTTGTCTGGTGCTGGCGGTGTTGCAGTTTTTTCTCAAGCCTAATTTGCTGTTACGTGTGCTGGATGCCCCGAACCATATTCCGGCGTCTGCTGCCTCTCTTTCTCATGATGAGCGGGTCGTCGGGATTGTCGTCCAGGATGTAGCGATTGCCTATCCCCTGAGGCTGTTGGTGAATCACCCTGTGATCAACGATAATGCAGGTAAAACGTCTCTGCTCATCGCCTGGTGTGCTTTCTGCAACAGCGCGCGGGTCTATCGAGCAGCCGCCAAAGGACAGATGCTGACCTTTGAAGCTGCCGGTTTCTGGCGGCGCAATCTGGTATTGCGTGACCGGCAGACGCAAACCCTCTGGCAGCACGCCAGCGGTGAGACGTTAATCGGCGCACTGCATGTCGCCGGGCTGGAGGAGCAGGATGTTGTGCTTTGCACGTGGGAGAGCTGGCGGGACGAACATCCGAACACCCTGGTGGCAATGGCGCCTGCGGATGTCCACGCCGGCTATCTCTCTGGCAAGCGCTTGAGTCGGCTTGCCTGCCGCGTTCGGCTGGGCGGGCTTTCACCGCTCGACCGCCGGCTGGATGGATATGCTGAAGTGGCTGGCTTGATTGCGCTGGGCGTGATCCGCGCCTATCCGCTGGAGATTTTGCGGGAGCGCCGCCTGATTCACGATGAATTGAATGAGAAGCCGGTCGCACTGCTGTATGATGCCGGCGAGGATCGGGTGAGCGCCTTTTTATTGCCTCAAGCGGCGCGTCTGGAATTACAGGGCAATCAGCTTATCGCTGGCGTACAGCGCTGGAACCTGCTGGGCAAGCCGTTAAGCGAGGACACATTGCCGCTGCGCCCGCTGGCGGTGCGGCGGGAGCGGTGGCTGTGCTGGAGCGAATTCCAGCCCCGCAGCAGCCTTTACCAGCCCCCGGACGGCTCTTCTGCCAGTCTAGCCAGATAGCGCTCGGCGACTTCCAGAATAACCACATCCGCCTGTTCTTGCTCAATGATGTCCATCTCCACCAGATAGGGGATTGCCAGATAAGAGGAGATATACACGGCGCGGCTGAAATGTGCCGAAAGAAAGGGGATGAGACTATTCGCAAAGGAGTCGCGAAACATGACCGCCCTCGGCAGAGCTGAACCGTTGATTTCGCTCGCCACCCAACCGTTGGGCTGATTGGACAAAAATTGTGCCGGATAGGGCTGGCGCGGATGCCAGGTTTCAGCGGTTTCGCTCAGCGGCGGGTCAATCAGCAGCAAATGGGAAAGATCGCCGCGGATGGTCTCTTGCCGCAGCTCAAATTGGTCTGCCTGCCAGGCTTGTAAAACTGGACCGCTGGCAGCCATTCTCTCCAGCATGGCGCGATAGACCAGAAATGCGCCGCGCTCGTTCCAATGCGTATCCGTGCGGTAATAAACGGGGTGATCGGCTTTTTCATCTAAAAGGATCGGACGCGGGTCGAGGATGGCAACCGGGCTGTCCTGCATTGCCTGCATGAGCTGATCAAAGCGGCAGGGGCGGTCGCTCCGATGGATAAACGGCGGCAGGTGTTCCGGGTAGATGCGTTCTTTGTTGGGCGCAATCACCACCAGCAAAGAACGCCCCTGCGCCTTCAGGCGGTCGTTCAGGCGTTCCAGATTGGTGCGCAGACGCGCCAGTTCTTGCGGTTGAAATGGCTGAACGCACTGATAATCATCCAGATTGCCCTCGCCGGTGTAATACAGCCAGCCGTTCAGCCCAACCAGTACCTGTGGAAACACCCGCACACCCAAAGCGTCATAAAGAAAATCATAGTACAGGGTGAGCAGACGCGAGCGCTGCCAGAATTGTTCGCCGAATTGTTTTTCATAGGCGGCGGGAAACTCAAGCGCCGTTTTGAGCTGCTGGCGGATACTGCCAGGGGAAGCAAGCGGGCTTTGCGGATCAGGTAAACCGCCTCCAGCCAGCGGCACTGCCAGCAGCGCCAGAAAGAGCAGGACGAAGAGCACGGGCTTTTGTTTCGGCATCAAAACTTTCCGTAAATATAAGGCTGATAGGTCGCCGCCGAGAGGACAAAGACGCTTACAATCAACAACCCCAGTAGAGCAGCATCCCGAAAAATACCGCCCGCTATTGCCAGACGAGGGCGTTCCGCGGTGAGGCTGCTCCAGCGCTTTTTCAGCCAGGGGATGACTGGCAGTGAGAAGATCACTCCAGCCGCCATCGCCAGCCAGAGCGGCGCCTCCGGCGGCGGCAGGATGGAAAAAGGCGGGGTGTGCGCTTCCGTCAGCCCAAGCATGGACTTGAGGAAACCCAGCGCATAGGCGGGTGTGCTGGAGCGGAAAAATACCCAGCCGACCATGATGATCAGCATCGCGTACAGATGCTGAAAGACGACGGGCAGACGTTTCAAGATTTTGCCAGGGCTGCCCGCTTCCAGTGCAATGGCGGTGCCGTGCAGCCCGCCCCAGAGAATGAAGTTGGGCGTTACACCGTGCCAAAGACCGGTCAGCACAAAGACGATGAGGATATTGACCGACTGGCGCAGTCCGCCTCTGCCGTGCCGCCGTCGTTCCAGCGGGTAAAAGATATACTCGCGAAACCAGCCGGAAAGGGTGATATGCCAGCGCCGCCAGAATTCGCTCAGGCTTTTGGCGATATAGGGATAGTTGAAGTTCTCCGCAAAGTTGAAGCCCGCCATGCGTCCCAGACCGATTGCCATATCGGTATAACCGCTGAAGTCGTAATAGATTTGCAGGGTATAAGCCAGCAAAACCAGCCATGCGTTGCCGGCAGGCAGGCTGGGGACAGAGAGGGCAAACACGCCGTAATCGGTCAGCGGGCGGAGCATATCAGCGATGAGAGTTTTCTTTGCCAGCCCGAGGATAAAGCGCCGTGCGCCGTCTGCCATGCCCTGTGCGGTCACGGCGCGGTCGGCAATCTGCCCGGCGATTTCGCGGTAGCGCACAATCGGACCAGCGATCAGCTTTGGAAACAAAAGCAGGTACAGTGCATAGGGGAAAAAGCGTTCAATGCGCTCGCCGCGTCCCTGATAAGCATCCACCAGCGAAGCCACTGCCTGAAAAGTGAGAAACGACAACCCCAGTGGGAAGGTCAAATGGTTTTGCAGGTAAAGCGTTAGAGAAGGCGGCAGAGCGGCTTCAGCCGCCAATACCATCCAGTAACGCACGATGATTTTGAAAAACGCCAGCGTGCCGATGTTGAAAACGATACCCAGCCAGAGCGCGCGCCGCGCTGCCAGCGGACGCGCTGTTCTCTGCCCTGCCAGACGCGCAAACCAGAAGTTGAGCAGCAGGGTCAAGAGCAGGAGAGGAAAATACAGCGGTGCCGCCCAGAGATAGAAAGCCAGACTGGCGGTCAACAGCCAGCCGTTGCGCAGACGTCCGCCAGCCAGCAGATAGACGAGTAGAAAAACGGGCAGGAAAACGAAAAGGAACAGCGGGGCGTTGAAGCTCACAGCCTTGATTATACCTGAACGGCAGGGCGTCAGGACGAGACAGACAGACGATAGCCGCCGTCCGCTTCGCTCAACAGAAAGACAGGAGATTGGGGGTCGGGTTCGATCTTCTGGCGCAGTAAGTTAATGATGGCTGCGACCATACGCGCCGCGCTTTCACTTCTGCTTCCGCCCAGCGCTTCCTGTAGTTGTTCAACAGAAACAACCTGATTGGGGTGTTCTGCCAGCCGTCGCAAAATTTCGTATTCAGGACGGCTCAATGCCAGCTCACAGCCGTCCAGGATAACTGCGCGGCGGCTAGGGTCAATCGTGAGGTTGCCAAAGCGATAGGCTGACTGACTTTCTGTCCGAGCGGCGTGGCGCATTGCCAGACGAATGCGTGCCAGCAGTTCGCCCACGCCAAAGGGTTTGGTCAGATAGTCATCTGCTCCGGCATCCAGAGCGTTGATTTTGTCGCTCTCATCCTGATTGGAGGAAAGGATGAGGATAGGCACTTCTGTCCAGGCGCGCAGTTGGCGGGTGATTTGAATGCCGTCTGTATCCGGCAGGATCAGGTCAAGGATAATAAGCTGTGGGCGGTAAGCATGAACAACTTGCAGGGCTTCCTTCCCGCTGGCAACTTCCATGCTTTGATACCCCGCGCTGGATAGCGCAGCACGCAGATAGCGCCGTATTGTGCGGTCATCGTCAACCACCAGGACACGCATCTCGTCAAGCCGCATAGCAATCGTTTCCCGCCACGCTCAAAACAATTATACTGAAAATCGGCAAGGATGACAAATTTGCCGCTTTCAATCACGCTTACTTCTGCACGTTTGCTTTACTACATTACTGCTTTTCCCGAATTAAAGCGCACCAGTTTCTCCCAATCAATTGCTCCGTCGGCACAGAAATCCTGAATGAAATCTTGCGTGAACAGATTGACGATGCGAGCATATTCTTGCTGAAAGGCTTGATTGCGTTCGCGGGCGCAGTGACCTAACGGCTCGATAATATCCAGGTATAGACGTTCATTTCCAGAGATGAATTCCCAAAATGCCTGACCGCATAATTTTAGATAATCCCCTTTATCTGGCTGCTGATCAATGCCATAACAACAACCATTGATTGCTTGAACGCGGATGTTGTTCTGACCGGTGCGCAAAATGCGCTGTGCCTTTTTGAAATTATCCACCATGCGCTTGACCTGACTGCTATTACCCCAGTTTGGGCCAGATTTGACAGAAATCAAATATAACGTTTCCCCTTGTCTGAATTCCAGGTCTATTCCTTCCGCAGAAGACTTTCGTCCCCCATATACCTGTGAACAAACAAATATGGCTAACTTTTCCAGAAACTTCCCAAAGATCGTTTCTTCTTGTGAAGAAAGATGGGCATCTAAAAGCAGTTTTACCAAGTCATGAGCGTCCTGAATGTATTTGGCTTTGAACAGATATGGGTTTTTGCGTTTCAAAACCTGTTTGAGTCTGAGGGAACGCAGGCTGGCGATGCGCCTGGAGTGAAATTCACCGATATTTTGTTCTACAAAGGTGACCACATCATTCAGATTTAGCGGTGTCATATTTTTTCCCCTCTTCAAGCAAGATTAATTGCTGGGGCATGACTTCAATCAGCGGATAGATGCCCTGCTGTGCCAGAGCAAAATACTCTGGCAGGATTTCAATACCGATAGCGTTTCGCTCCATGCGTTGAGCCACGCGGATCGTTGTTCCGGAGCCCATAAATGGATCTAACACCCAATCGCCTTTGCGGGTGAAGAGTTTAATAAACCATTCGGGCAAATCTTCTGGAAAGACCGCACTGTGATTGCGGTTTTTGGTTTCCGTAGCCAGATGCAAAACATTGGTGGGATACACCATTCGCCTGCCAAGCCAATTCGCAACCCGTTTGCCAAATCCGCTTCCGGCGCGCGAGGGGTCTCGCACCATATCGGTCGGGCTGAGCTTCTTCAGCCTGCGTTCAGCCCAATCGCCCATTGGCAACATGACCTCTTCCTGATACATGTGAAAACGGCGTTGCTTATTGAATTGGAGCAGGCGTTCCCACGCATCTCGGAAGCGGTTGGGCCACTTGCCCGGGTAGGAATTCTTCTTGTGCCAGATGAATTCTTCTGTCCATAGCCAGCCCTGACGGCGCATGGCAAGGATTAACTCGATGACGTATGTGTGACGCTCGCCGTTGACCACCTTTTCCTTGATGTTCAATACAAATGTTCCGGTCGGCTTCAACACGCGCAGCAATTCCGCTGAAATGGGCAAAAACCACTTCACATATTCGTCTGGCTTGATGCCACCGTAGGTATGTGCCCGGCTGTCTGCGTAAGGCGGGGAGGTAAAAATTAAGTCAATGGAATTATCGGAGAGGTCTTTCAGTTTCTCCCGACAATCACCGAGAATCAGACGCGCTTCAATTGACATACTTAAAATTATATTCCAGATTATCCCCACAAATTGCCAGACTTTACTCAGGCTTAAGTTGTTCTGCCTGTGCGCGCAGGAACACTCCGTTTTGAGAGGGGTCGCGCAGGAATAGCCCGTCCTCCATGCGTTCGTAAGGAACGCCGGCGGTCTCCAGACGCCCGGCAGTTTCGTTCAGCGCTGTCAGATCGGGCAGGTCAAAGGCGATGTACAACAAGCCCAATGCATCGGGCGGGGGAGGCGGCGCGCCCTCCCCCTGCCAGGTGTTATAACCAATGTGATGGTGATAGCCGCCTGCGGATACAGTACCCATCTGAAAGCGGCGTGCTGTCCCCATATCATCAAAACCAAGCAGACCGTGATAAAAACGCCGTGTTGTTTCAAGGCTGGAGACGTAGAGGTGAAAGTGCCCGATGCGCGTTTCCGGCGGAACAGGGACATTGAGGCGGTCCTCCTGATTCAAATGAACAAACAATTCCTCCAGGTCGAGCGGTTCTCGCCCGTTGCTAGGCGTTCCATCGGCGCGTCGGGCAAGCAGCTCGCCATTCTCAAGGGTGAAAATTCCGTCTTCCGGCGACTCACAGTACAACTCAATATTGTTTCCTTCCGGGTCATCAAGGTAGGTGGTCTTGGTCATGATGTGGTCGGTCGGGTAGTTTGGGTAACGCAGGGCAAATAAACGCGCCACTGCCCGCGCCAGTTCGCGCCGATTGGGGAAGAGAATGGCAAAATGGTAAAGCCCAGTCACGCCGCGGTAGCGTTTCCCGTTCTGAATTTGAGTCAAGCGCACCAGATAGCGCCCGGCAGTCCCCAACCCGGCGCTATTTTCGCTTTGCCAGTTGACTTCCAATCCGATCACCTGCCGGTAAAACGCCAGTTGTTTCTCCAGACTGGTGACCTTGAGATGGACAAAGCCTGATTTGGTATCCATAGGGATGCGGTGGGGCGAGATAGCCACAGGTCGGGGAATCTGAAATAAGGTCATCAGAACCCCAGATTTTCCTTGACCAGTATCAAGGTAACACGCTCCGGCATGACTTCGCGGTGTACGATCAGCAGTTTGCTGATGAAGCTATTCATGCCATATACTTTTAAGGCTCGCTCGTCCTCCAGCGGAAGGGTGTATTCGCGAATGCGCTTGAATGCCTCATCAAGATTGGAGACGATTTTCTGTGTGCCGGCAATCCAGATCACGCGCGCCGCGGACGCTGCATATGGGGCAAGCTGACTGCCGGTATTTGAAGCGATGACCACGGCGCCGTCTTCGGTTACAGCATGAACACTGCCAACGATGTATTCGGGAATGGCG
Organism: Anaerolineaceae bacterium; assembly: GCA_034434695.1. Taxonomy (GTDB): domain Bacteria; phylum Chloroflexota; class Anaerolineae; order Anaerolineales; family Anaerolineaceae; genus DYEC01. The sequence goes on along the minus strand of DAOTYY010000011.1, from coordinate 4,518 downwards.
CCCATTTTGATCATCTCGCGCCTTTGTGTCTGGGGGTCCATGCCGGCAAGTTTCACCCGCACCGAGTTGTAGCGCCCGTCCGGACGGTCAATCTCATCGGTGAGCCCAAGCTGTGAGAGGGTGGTTGACGAGGCGGTGAACACTTCTGCGCCGGCGGGGATAAGTTCATGCAGTTTGGCTTTTGCCTCTTCACCGTTTGCAGCGATGAAGACGCGGATGCCGTTGGATTCCAGCGCCTTGGCAGTGCGTTCAATTTGCTCGTCGCTGGCTAAGCGCGCGTAAGCGGGATTTGGGGTAAGTTTTGATTGGGTGCTCATGATATTCTCCGACAGGTTATTTGTAAGTTTATTTGAAACTTTTGGGTGTTGATTTTCTTTTTGCATTGTGTTACTATACACGCGTTGATTATAAGATGATCGTTGCTTATTAAATAATAGTTGTATAACCTCGTCAACCACCAAATGAGGCTATATGTTGTAAAAACAACAAAGGATTGGAAATGTTGAAAACAGCCTCTTCTGAAGAAAAGCTTGACCCACGTGTTAAGCGTACGCGCAGATTGATCCGTCAGGCTTTCATGGAATTGCTTGCCGAAAAGAGTTTTCAATCCATCACGGTACAGGATATTACCCAAAAAAGCAGAGGTCAACCGCGCCACGTTTTACGCACATTTTCCCGATAAATATGCCCTGCTGGAAGATACCGTCCAACACGCTTTCCGTCAGGAACTGGAAAAGCGCACCTTGAATGCATGCCGCTATAGCAAAGAAAACCTGCGTGCTCTGATCGTGACCGTCTGCGAATTCATTGCACAATCCGATGAACACTGTAAGGTTTCAGACAGCCAGTTCGAGTCATTGGTAGAAAATCAGGTCAGGAAACAGATTCAGGAGTTGTTGGAGTTGTGGCTGAAACAGGTAGGAGCGGAGATTGACCTCAAAACGGCTGCTACCGCCGCGAGCTGGACAATCTACGGCTTGGCGCTGCAATGGAGCCACGAAAAGGGCAAAGCGCGCCTCAGCGCCGAGCGATTCGCCGAGCAGATTCTGCCGCTGGTTGCTGTTCATTTCAAGGCAGCGGTTTGAAACTGCTTTAGCCTAATGAGGTTTCCAAAACTGAATAAGACTGATACAATGCTGTCATGGAAAAGCACATCCTCATTATCGGCGCGGGGATTGCCGGGCTGGCGGCAGGTTGCTATGCCCGGATGAATGGCTACCGCGCCACGATCTTTGAAATGCACGATTTGCCCGGCGGGCTTTGCACCGCCTGGGAGCGCAAAGGCTACGTGTTTGATGGTTGTATCCACTATCTGTTTGGCTCTGGCGAAGGGCAGCCGTTTCATCGGATGTGGCGGGAATTGGGTGCAGTGCAAGACCGACCGATGCTCAGCCATGACGAATATCAGCACATCACCGATGGCAAACATACGTTTATCGTTTATACCGACCCGGATAAACTTGAAACACATATGAGCGGGCTTTCCCCTGACGATGGGCCGTTGATTCGCCGGTTTTGCGATGGCGTGCGGCAGTTTACCCGCTTTGATATGTCCGCCATGTACCACAAACCTCGTAGGCTGATGAATGCGCAGGACTGGCGCGCTTTTGGGATGGCAATGTTCCCTTACCTGTTGCCCATGCTGCGCTGGGCGACAGTTTCAGCGGGTGAGTTTGCAGCGCGCTTCAAGTATCCCTTTTTGAGGCGTGCGGTGGCGCAGATGTTCTCCTGGGAGGAAGCGCCAGTGATGATGGGGATGTCGCTGCTGGCGTATATGCACACCGGTAATGCAGGTTTTCCGACTGGCGGGTCGCTGGCATTTGCCCGTGCCATTGAGAAGCGTTTTGTGGAACTGGGCGGCGAGATACGTTACAAAGCACAGGTGGAGAAAATTCTGGTCGAAAATCGCCGCGCGGTGGGAGTACGCCTGTACAACGATGAAGTTCACTGCGGGAATGTGGTGATCTCTGCCTGCGATGGGCGCGGCACAATTTTCGATATGCTCGGCGGGGCATTCGCCGACCGGCGCATCCGCCGCATGTACGATGGGCATCTGCCCATGCACAGCATGATGCAAATCTCGCTGGGTGTACGGCGTGATTTATCGGCGCATCCCCATTGGGTGACGTATTTGCTGGATGAGCCGGTGCTGGTTGCCGGCGAGCCGCGCGGCGAAATCGGCATCAAGCACTATTGCTTTGACCCGTCGCTGGCGCCGGCGGGCAGATCGGTGGTTGAGGTCATTATCCGCACTCATTATGCATACTGGCAGAGAATCTATGGGCGGCGCCCATACGATGAGGAACAACGCCAGGTTTCAGACATTCTGCGGGGGTTTCTCGAAAACTGGCATCCCGGAATCGATGCTGATGTGGAAATGGTGGACGAAGCCACCCCTTTGAGCTATGAGCGTTATACCGTCAACTGGATGGGTTCAACCTGCGGCTGGCTGCTGACCAAAGAGACAATGCCGATGCTGATCCAGAGCCTGCCAAAAACCCTGCCGGGTCTGGGTAATTTCTACATGGCAGGGCAATGGGTGGAGCCGGGCGGCAGTGTGCCGTTGGCTGCGGCTTCGGGGAAGAATGTCATCCAACTGATTTGCGCCGCGGACAAAAAGAAATTTGTCGCCAGTGAGCCATAGCCATCCACTGAAAGGGATGAACGCATGAACCTCTTATACCACATCGCCGAACAAGATGCCTGGCAACAGGCGCAGCAGACCAGACAATACGTCCCGGCAGGCTTTGCAGAGGATGGATTTATTCACTGTTCCTTTCGAGAGCAGGTTGTCCCCGTCGCTGGCCGCTTCTATGGCGGGCGTATGGGGTTGGTCTTACTGGAGATTGACCCGACATTGTTGAAAGCAGAGGTGCGTCTGGAAAACCTGGAAGGGGGCGGGGAATTGTTTCCGCATATTTACGGCGTTTTGAATCTGGAAGCGGTAAGGCGGGTGATGGATTTCTCTCCCGCTGCGGATGGCAGTTTTGAGCTTCCACAGGAATAACAGGCAGAATCAAACGGCAGTCAGCGCCAGCTTCAGCCAATCGTTGCGCCATCAGCAAGTCCCACGCCTGTGCTGTCTTCGCCGATCGCCTGCAATAATGTTTTGTTCCGAATGGCAGTTAGCTTGTTGGTGCTGGTTTGCCGGGTGATACGAAACGGGCGAATGTTCGAGGGGGCTTTTTCCGCTAGGTCAGCAGGTTTACTGGTGTTCCCTCCACCGCTTCACCATCTGCTGTTGGGCGGCGGTTTCGGGCGAGGTGCGGTAATCGTCCAGCCCGCGCCGCAGTTCCTGAATCTTCTTCAGCGCCGCTTCGCCGCGGGCGATGCCATGCCGCGCCAGATAACAGCCCACCACCGTGCCGGTGCGTCCAATGCCGCCCAAACAATGTACATACACTGTCTCGCCCTGTTCAGTTGCCTGGTCAATGGTGTTCAGGATGCGAGTCATCTCTGTCTCTGAAGGTACGTCAAAATCGCGAATCGGCATCCTCTGCCAGCGAATGCGTTTGCCGCGCTGCCATGCCAGTTCGCGCAGGCGGTCCTGATAGGGTGGAAAAGTGCGCCCAAAGAGATCGTCCTCGTCTGCTTCCATCAGGCTGATCACCACCGTCACACCACAATCCAGCAGAGCGTTCAGCTTGGTATCCATCACCTGTGGGTCAGCATCGCCGGGATAATACCCCGCCAGCAATTTGCCCGGCACCACCCAGTAGGAATGATTGGGGAACGGCGTCCGTATGTTTTCCGGCGATGGGTTGTTATCAATGGCTGGCATGTTTAATCTCTTCTGACGCTCTCATCTACCCAGTGCAAATAAGCTTCCAGTCCATCCGTCAGCGGCAGTGCGATAACCTCTGGCACTTGATAAGGATGAATGGCTTTGACCTCTATCTGCAAGCGTTCAAAGTGCTCATGGCGGGTTTTGCAAATCAGCAGGACTTCTTCATCTTCGTTCAGTTGACCCTCCCAGTGATAGAACGAGGTTATTCCCGGCAACAGGTTAACGCACGCTGCCAGCCGTTCCTCGACCAGCCGCCGGGCAATCTGCCGTCCGCTCTCACGGTTTGGAGCGGTGATCAACACGATGCAATAATCACTTTGCACGATGCCTCCTCTTTGCGGCATTTACAGAGTTCATCTTGTATTTCTCACGGAAGCAACAATTCGAACGCCTCAATTTGCCGTTCCGTGCTTAAGACAGCCTCAGTATGAAACAATCGCCTTGCTGTTTTTCACGCACAAGAAGAATTATACCTGGCATGTTCTGCTGATTTCAAAAAGCCGCTGAAGGGATTTTCTAGCCGTTCTCAGAAGAAAAGAGGTTGACAATAATAATTTTACTATGCTCAGTTTATGCTAATTAGGCGAAGTTTGTTTAACTTACTCACCTTACGCAGATTTGAGTAAACTTGGTGTATGAAAAACGGCAAACTCCTGGACTTGTACAGCGACTATCTGATAAGCGCCTTTGGGCAAACCACCGCGACCGGGCTGTCCTCCCTGTTGGATGGT
>DAOTYY010000010.1:0-47281 GCA_034434695.1 Anaerolineaceae bacterium | reverse complement strand
AGTTTCTGTTTTGCGCTTGACATCTGGCAGCTGCAGGACAACAATCGACATGGCGATCTCCGTTGTGATGGTGGTATCTATCATCTTACTCGGAGCTCGCCTATTTGTCAAAACCAACCATCTATGTTACAGACACCCCCCAACTACCCTACTCATGTCTTTCAGTTTGTCTAACCCAGTATTTAGCCACTCCCCCACAATACCGCAAACATATTGGGATAATGTATAATTATAACAACGAAATCTTCCCCAATCGAGGTGACCATGAAGGTATCTGTTTCGCAACAACAATTAGCGCATGGCTTAAGTATGGTCGCGCGGGCGGTTTCGCCGCGCAGTACACTGCCGGTGCTGGCGAACGTGCTGGTTGCTACGGATGATGGACGGCTGCGTCTTTCAGCAACCAATCTGGAAATGGGTATCACTTGCTGGATCGGCGCACAAATCACTGAACAAGGAGCCATCACCGTTCCGGCGCGCACCTTCTCCGATTTGGTTAACCAGTTGCCTGATGATACTGTTCGCCTCGATTTGAATGCTAGTACGCATTCCCTGAACGTGCGCTGCGGTATGTCCAATACGGACATCAAGGGCATTGACGCCCAGGAATTTCCCCCAATGCCAGTTGCTGCGCCGCAGGAGGGAGTTCCCCTGAACGTTGCAAATTTCAAGGAAATGATTCAGCAGGTTGCCTTTGCTGCCTCCACCGACGAAGCCCGCCCGATTCTACAGGGCGTGCTGATGACTGCAGCCGATAACGAAGTTACCCTCGCGGCAACCGATGGCTTCCGCATCTCCGTGCGCAAAGCCGCCCTCTCTGAGCCGTTGTCTGCTCCCATTCGGGCAGTGATCCCGGCACGGGCATTGCAGGAACTGGCGCGCATTGCCACCGATGGCGAACAGGTGATGACGATGAGCGTCCCCTCTGGCCGCGGACAGGTTATCTTTCACATGAAAGATGCCGAGCTGTCTTCTCTATTGATTGAGGGAAACTTCCCGGATTACAAAGCCATCATTCCGCGCGATTTTAAGACCAGCACTACCCTGACCACCGCCGCTTTCCTGAAAGCATGCCGTCAGGCGGAAATTATTGCCCGTGATGGCAATTACGTGGTACGGTTGAATATATTGCCTGGCGAGGCTCAACCGGGTAAAGTAGAGATCACCGCTCAATCTGAAGAAACTGGCTTCAGCGAAAACTCGGTTGAAGCAACCGTTGACGGCCCCGGACTGGTTATTGCCTTCAATGTGCGCTTCCTGCGCGAGGTATTGGAAGTGATCAAGACCCCTTCGGTTGTTCTACAGACAAATGCCAACAATACGCCTGCTATGATTAAGCCGGCAGGGGATGACAACTATGTTCACCTGATTATGCCCATGCACCTTGGCTGATAGCCGCCGATACGCGGCATGAGATGAGCGATTTACCGGTTGTTAAAGAACGACTGCTCAGCATTTACCAGACTCTGGCGCAATATCCTATCCTTGCCAGCCGCGTCCGCCAGGAAATGCGTAATGAGCTTTTTTTGCGCGGCATTGTCAACCCGCGTTTGTTTGAGAACGATGTACGTGAGCTGGCAATCGCTTCGCAGCATCGCGAGGGGTTGGTCAATCCTTACGAGGAAGAATGGCATATCTGGGAAACGCGTTTGGCAAACGTACGCGATTATCTGACCGATCTTATCTTTAGTGAACACTTTCCCTACGAACAATTTGAACGTATCCTTGATCAAGTGCTCAACGAACGCGGCGCGCAGGCGCAGGAAATGTTGCTCTCCCTTAATCCAGAACTGGTGCCTGTGGATCTGGTGCTGGAACAGGCAATGACCATCGAGCGCATGCCGCCACAGGAACGCGCTCAATACGAACCGCGCTTGCAAGAGGCGAAAGTGGTGCTGATTCGCACGCTGATCAGCGACCAGTTACGTTACATCAATATCGCTAAAGAATATTTCACTGTCTCCGATCTTGCGGAAATCCTGCGCCGCAAAATCGGTGGTGGACGTATTGGCGGCAAGGCAGCCGGGATGCTGTTGGCATTGCGCATCATCCAAAAGGAGGCGCAGGGGTTGTTGGATGCCTGCATTGCCCCCACCGAATCTTATTATATCGCTTCGGATGAATTTTATACCTACATGGAGATCAATAACCTGGTGCATTGGAACGACCAAAAGTATAAAAGCGAAGCGCAAATGCGCCAGGAATATCCGGAAATCGTCAGAGATTTTGAGAACGGCGAATTTCCGCGCGATATTGTCGAACGCTTCAGGGAAATACTGGAAATCGTTGGCAAGAAGCCGCTCATTGTCCGCTCATCCAGTTTGCTGGAGGATAACTTTGGCACAGCTTTCGCCGGTAAATACGAAAGCATCTTCCTGCCCAATCAGGGAACACCCCAGCAAAACCTGACCGATTTGCAAAAAGCTATTGCCCGCGTCTTTGCCTCCACGCTCAACCCCAACGCCTTGCTCTACCGCCGCCATCACGGGCTGCAGGATTATGACGAGCGTATGGCGGTTTTGCTTCAGGTGGTTCAGGGTGAGCAATTCAAGCACTACTATTTACCCCATGCTGCCGGTGTGGCTTTTAGCCGTAATCTGTTCCGCTGGACACCGCAAATTCGCCGCGAGGACGGCTTTGTTCGTCTGGTTTGGGGGCTGGGAACCCGCGCAGTGGATCGCGTTGGTAACGATTACCCGCGTTTGATTGCGCTCAGCCATCCCACTTTGCGCCCTTCTACGAATCCTAAAGCCATTCGCCGTTATTCACAGCAATTTGTGGATGTCATAGACCTGCAGGATAACCGGTTCAAAACGCTGCCCGTTCACGATGTTTTGAATGCACGTTATCCGCCTTTGCGTTATCTGGCACAACTGGATGAAGATGGTTACTTCGTCTCGTTGCGCAGTTCCGTAATGGATGGCGATCCCAGCAAGCTGGTCTTGACCTTTGAGGAATTGCTGCGCCGCACGCCGTTTGCTGAGCAGATGCGCAATATTTTGCAAACTCTGGAGCGCTGTTATCGTACGCCGGTAGACGTGGAATTTACCTTGCACTTGAACAATTTACAAAGCGGTCAACCCTCTATCTGCATTAACATTCTGCAATGCCGTCCTCAAAGCCACCTGCTGGATACTGAGCAGGAACCGCTGCCGACCGATTTGAGGCAGGATGACATCGTCTTTATTACCCATTTTGTTGTCCCGCAGGGATACGTCCGGCGTGTGGATTATGTGGTTTTCATCTCACCGGAAGCCTATTTCAGTCTGCCCACCCTGAATGATCGTTATGAACTGGCGCGCGCTATCGGTCACCTGAATGCTGTATTGAGCGATAAACTCTTCATCTGTGTCGGTCCGGGACGCTGGGGTAGTTCAAATACCGATTTGGGTGTGCCGATTGACTACGGAGATATTTACAACGCCAAAGCGCTGGTTGAGCTGGCGGGCAAGGGGATTGGTCCGGAGCCGGAGCCTTCGCTTGGCACACACTTCTTTCAAGACCTGTTGGAGGCGCAGATTTATCCGTTGGCGGTTTATCTGGACGATTCCGCCACTGTCTTTAATTACAAATTTTTCTATCGCACACCCAGCCACACTCGCGAGTTTATCGAAGTGGACGAGAAGCTTGCTGAATGTCTGCGGGTCATTCGGGTGAGCGATTACCGTCCTGAAAGTTACTTGCGCATTGTGATGAACGATGAAATGGGACAGGCGACCGCCTTCCTGGTGGGGGAGATGGAGAGCGAGGAAGAAACCGCCAGAACCCGCCATGCGTTGTTGCGCGCAGCCCCTGAAACCAACCGCGAAATCTTCAGTTAGTCTCAAAGACTCTGGCAATCTCATCCCGTTCTGGACGCGCCAGTTTTATCCCCTCTGTGGTAAAAACAGCCGTTTCGCCTTTCTCCACATAACCAATCTGGGCGCAGGCAATACCTTCATTCTGCAAGGCTTTTTGAATAATGCAAGCATCTTCTGCGGCGACTGTCATAAGCAGTGCACCGGAGGCAATGGCGCTAAGCGGGTTCAATCCAAGCGCGGCGCAAATTCTTCTGGAAAGCGGCGGCACCGGCACAGCCGTAACATCCACCCGCAATGAACACCCGGCTGCCTGTGCCAGTTCCCAGAGCGCGCCTGCCAGCCCGCCCTCGGTCGGATCGTGCATGGCGGTAACCCGTCCTGCACGCATGGCAATCTGTGCCTCGCGGACAACACTGATGCCGGGAGAATAGAGAAACGCCGCCGCTTCCTGCAGCTCTGCTTCGCTCAGAATGCCTTTCAACCGATCCGGAACTTCGCGCGCCAGCAACGCCGTCGCCTCAATGGGTACACCTTTCGTCAGCAGGAGAACGTCGCCGGCGCGAGCACCGCGCGGCGTTATCAAACGCTCTGGCGGCACCTCGCCGATCATTGTTCCCATCAAAATCGGGCGGGTCAGCCCGTAAGTGATTTCTGTATGACCGCCAATCAATGAAACGCCTTGTTGACGACAGGCGTCGAATAGCTGCTGGCGGATGGCTTCCACCAGCGCAGCGTCCGTCGCTCCTTCCGGCAACAGTAATGTCGCCAGATACCAGCGTGGTATTGCGCCGGTAGTAACAATATCGTTGGCAGCAACCTGAACGCCGTACCAGCCAATGTTATCGGTGGCGAAGGTGATCGGGTCGGATTTGAACACCAGCAAATCGCTTGAAGGCGAGACCACTGCGCAATCCAGTCCGATACCCGGTCCCAACAGTACCCGCTCGTCGTCCTGCGGCGCACCTGCGAGCATCTCTGCCAGCATCTCTGCCGGCAATTTACCCAAAGGAAGACTATGACCGGTCATCTGCGAACGTTCCTCCGCAGCTCATTTTACCCCAAAAGCAGGCGCACAATTTCTTCCATCAACTCATCCCGGTTATGCGGGGTCACCTGAATGAACCTCACTCCCGGCAGTGCCTTCACACGGTCACCGAAAGGTGTCGGGCGCAGAACAACTGTACCGAACACTGCTGCCGGGCTGCACAAAACTGCCTCCACTGTCTGACAGAAACGCCTCGAAAATGTTTCCATCGGACCGATTTCATCTATGACGACCAAACGTCCCATCTGTTGGGCTTCCAGTAGTGCCGGCACCGCCACTTCATCCACTGCGTTCAAGTTCACGCCATATCTGCCGACCCGCCGGCTGCTTTTCAAATTCACATGCGCCAGTGTTGCCCGCCGGCCGGAGAGGGTGAGAATTTCAAACCCAACGCGCCCGGAATCGGTGCGTATCTCTTGAGTGTAAAAGCCGCCGGCTGTCTCCGCCGGCAATTGCGCCAGCACTTTGCGCAGCAGAGTGGTTTTCCCGCACCCTGGAGTGCCAGTTAAGAGCAGTTTTACTCCCATTTTCCTTTACTCTCCCCGACTGACCCACATCTGACGTCCATCCGTGATAACCTCCACCCAGCCGGCAGGTGAACACGTCACACGATTGGGCGCTTCTGTCCCTTTTACCGCAGCGCAATGGATGACGACCTGCGCTCCAGGCAGGGCTTGCTCATCCGCCGGCATGTCCTTTTGCGTCAGGATGAGGACACTGACCCACTGTGGCGCTTCGGTTTCCTGCTCTCCTAGTAACAAAGCGGTAAATGCTCCATACTCCAGCAGCAAGGTTGCGCCTTTCGGTGAGGCATTTAGAACATGTAATGTGATCCGCTCGTCCACTTGAAGTATCTGACCGTTTTGCAATCGTTGGGCCGTGATGTTTTGTTTCTCCAGTGCCTGTGCTACATTGCGAGCTGAAGCGCTGCTTGCTTTCTCTTGCGACCACAGCACTATCTGGGGCAAAAAACGCTCGATGATCCCCGGTAATGCCTTCATCGGAGTCGCCGCTGTAGAAGGGATCACCAGAGCATCCAGGTGCTGACTCAGCAGTGGCAGGCGGCGTGCCAGCGCACTGCCCAACGCGTTGGCGCTGGAACTGCCGCCGATGAAGACCGTTCTGCCGGAAGGTGATTCCAACAGCACTGCCGGACCGTCGGGGACGTTCAACACGGCGAGATGCAGTCTGCCATCCGGTGCAGAAAGCGCCAGCGACCAAATGCCAACCGCCAGCAAACCCGCTCCGCCTGTTAGCGCCCAGGGTGCAAGTTTGTGTCGAGCCGCCCATAACGGGCGATGCCAAAGCGTCACACCCAACAGGATCGCATAAAACAAAAGCAACCAGCCAAAACCAAATTCACCCAGTGTGCGCGCTCCTTGCGGGATGCGTGCCAGCCATTCCACCATGCGGACCGTATAAGTGACCGGCGCCCAGGCAAGCAGCCCAAGCAATTTGCCTAGAGGAAGAAATATCATCCCTGCCAGCATTGCTGCCCCGCCCAGAATCATCACGAGCGGCTGCGGCGGTAAAATGAGAGGATTTGCTACCAGCGCCGTCAACGAAAGACGGCGGAAATGGTACAAAATCACCGGCAAGGTGGTAATCTGCGCTGCCAGCGTGAACAGCAGATATTCGCTGACCGGCGCCGAAATGCGCCGCGCCAGATTGGACTCGATCCGTTGCGCCAGCAGGCGGTTCAATCCTTCCTGCAATGGTTCGGCATATAACACCAACCCTAAAGTTGCTGTGAAGGAAAGTTGAAAGCTGACATCCCAGGGCAATTGTGGATTGAACAGGGTCATTAGCGCAGCAGTGAACGCCAGGCTGTTTGCTCCTGTCTGCTGCCGACCGATCAGCCGTCCCAGCAATCCCATACTGCCCATGATCGCCGCCCGCACCACCGAAGCCTGCGCGCCAACCAGCACGGTATAAAATGCGATGCCGATGACCGTTGCGCTCAAGGCGACCCAACGGTTGGGGAACAGCCGTCCGGCGAAGAAAGCAAACAGCCCTGCCAGAATGCTGATGTTGAAACCGGAAATGGCAATGATGTGACTGGTGCCGGTATCTCGGAAGGCATCCTGCAAGGCTTTGGGGATGTCGTTTTCAATGCCCAGCAGGATACCTGCCAGCAGTCCGGATTCCGGCTGGGCGAATAATTGTCCGATCACGCGGTGAGCCTGTTGCCGGAAAGCGTAAATCCCTGCCAGTAACAGGCTGCCTCTGTCATGGGCTAACAAGCGGACGCGTGGGAATGCCATATAGGAATACACTCCGTGCCGCGCCAGATACTTCCGATAAGAAAAATCCTCGCTTTCCGGCGGAATTTCCAGTCTGCCGGTCAGCTCCAGGGCGTCACCATAACGCCATTCACTGCCTGGCGGCAACATGACTTGCAGACGTCCTTTCACGGATAGTTCATGCCCAGCAGGGTCATTCAGCAAGGTCAGTGTCTTCGCCTGTATCTGCAGCAGTGTAACCTTCTCGCGCGTGTCTGCCACTTCCACCATCCCGCTCAGGCGGACAAAGCCTTGTCCGTTGTACCAGGCTAGATTTGCCGGCGTAACGCCTGGCTGAGCGAGCTGATAGCGTAGTCCACCAAAGGCAACTGCTGACAGGAGAACACCTGAAGCCAGCGGACTGTATTTGCGCCAGATGTCCAAAAAGGTCAGCCAGCGGCGCAGACGGTGATCAAAAATCCCCAAAAGCACAAACGCAACGACCAGCCCCAGCCAGAGCTGCCAGGAAAATCCCGGCAGCAAATCCGACAGCATTATCCCCAGCAAAAAAGACAACGATAGCCAGAGCAGCGGCATAGCTACCTTAAGCCAATATGTGGCGGGCGTTTCAGTCGTGGGATGAGCATCGGCGTCCGACGGCGGTATTGCTCATAGGCTTCCCCGAATTCCTGTCGCAGCTTGCGTTCCTCAAAAAGCGTGCCGATGGTCAGATACAGCGTTACACCAATGGAAAACGCCAACCAGTTCCAGCTCATGCGCAGCACCAGCCAGACCAACAACAGCCCGAAAAAGTAGAGCGGATGGCGCACGTAGCGGTACAATCCATTGGTTACCAGCGGGCGCGGTTGACTTGCTGCTTGTGGATTCATAAGCTGCTCCAGCCCCAGAAAATTCATCGCTCCCGTCTGGAACACGCCATACGTCAGTCCGACCAGCGCCAGCCCTTGCACCCCAAGGGTCAGCAGTGACCAGGGCAGGGGAATGGTATAAATCGGTGCGTCCGGCAGCAACACTACCAGCGCCAGGATCGGCAAAAAACTGAGCGCCGCAAAGACGTTAAAGAAAAGACGATATCCTCGTTCGTATAGCTTTTCAAACTTTTGCCGGACTATCCCTTTGAACCAAAACGAAGCTAGCAGCGAATGAACCACGCCCCAAACCGCCAAAGCCAGTAAGATCCACCCCGTTCCTGTCCCAGTCATGTAACCTCCGTTAAATAAAGCAGCCGCACAAAGTTAATCTGAAAGCAAGTATAATTTTAGCTGACTTCGAGGCGCGTGTGGATATTCTCCGCTTACCCAAAAGGCTGCAATCCATCCGGTCAAAGCCCTGGTTCTATCCGCTCCTGGTGCTGGCAGTGATGGTGCTTGCTTATGGCTTGCAAATGCCGCGTCTGGGGTTTTTTTGGGATGACTGGCAGGCAATTTATCTTTCCCGTTTTGACGAGCCAGCGGCTTATTGGCGTTATTTCCTCAGTGACCGCCCTTTTTCCGCCTGGACTTACATCCTGACTATGCCCGTGCTGGGCATCTCGCCGTTGCCCTGGCATCTCTTTACACTGTTGGTGCGCTGGCTGAGCGTGTTAGGCTTTGTCTGGACGATGCGCGGAATCTGGCGGGAACAGGTGCGCGCCGTACAGTGGATGGGACTGCTGCTGGCAGTGTATCCGGGTTTCACCCAGCAGCCGGTTGCTGTCGCTTATTCACAACATTTCATTACCTATGCACTGTTTACCGGCTCGCTGGCGCTGATGGTGCGGGCGGCAAAACAGCCCGGACTTGTCTGGCGGTTCACCCTGCCGGCGATGTTCATGACGCTGCTGCACCTGCTGACAATGGAATACTTCGCTGGTTTGGAGTTGCTGCGCCCTTTTTTGCTCTGGATTGTTTTGCGTCAGTCTGGCGAGAGATTCATCCAAACTGCCGGCAAAGTATTGAAGCGCTGGCTGCCGTACCTTGTCGTATTGGGGATGTTTCTGGCGTATCGCTTTTTCTGGTATCCGCAGTGGATGACCGGCGAAGACCCAAACGCCCTTCAGCTCCTAGAACAGGCGCGCATTGCGCCGTTGACGGCTGTACTGCGGCTGGCACAAATTGCACTGCAGGACTTCGTACAGGTCACTCTTTTCGCCTGGACGAACACGATTGCGCCTGATACACTGCTGCTCAATGCTACCATGACCTGGGTGGGCTGGGCGGTTGGGCTGGCGGCGGCGGTGTTGTGTGTTTGGGGCGCCGGACATTCCATGGCAGAGTCATCTTCTTTGGCTGACAACCTGCCGTTCCTGCGTCAGAGTATCGCTCTGGGGGTGCTGGGTGTTTTGTTGGGCGGGCTGCCAGTCTGGCTGACCAATCGTCAGGTTATTGTCGGTATGTGGTCAGACCGCTTCAGTCTGGCAATGATGTTTGGGGCGGTGATGCTTTTGGTGGGGGTGGTCGAATGGCTGGGCGAGCGTCCGTTGCGCAAAACAATTTTCCTGAGCGTGTTTCTACTGCTGGCGGTCGCCGCCCATACCCGCACGATTTATAAATTTCATTTACACTGGGAGCAGCAGCGCAGCTATTTCTGGCAACTGGTCTGGCGTGTTCCTGTGTTGGAGCATGGCACGGCACTGCTTGCCCCGGAATTGCCATTCAGCTATGTTGCCGATTATTCGTTGAGTTTTGCGCTCAACACGATGTATGCCCTGCCGCAAGACCCGCAGCAACCGCACTATTGGTTTGTTAATGCCTCGCGCAAGTGGGGCGCGGAAGCGCTGATGAATGTCACCGCCGATGAACCTGTCAAGGATGGCATCCGCAACATCGAGTTTTCGAGCAACACTGCTGCAAGTCTGGCAGTCAATTTCAATGCAGCGCGCGGCTGTTTGCGTGTGTTGGACCCGGTTTATCAGGGCGCACCTTCGCTTTCGGACTATCCGGTGGACGAACTGGAACAGATGTTGTTCAGACTTTCGCATCCTGAACGCATTGGCAGCGGGCAGACGGCTGACCTGCAAACGATGGAACGCATCTTTGGCGCAGAACCGCCGCATGACTGGTGCTACTTCTATGAAAAAGCTGACCTGGCGCGCCAGTTTCAAGACTGGCAGGCTGTGCACAGTTTTGGAGAGGAAGCCGCTGCCAAAGGCTACGCGCCGCGCAACGGAGCAGAATGGCTGCCGTTCATTGAAGCAGACGCTCATCTTGGAAAATGGGAAGAGGCTGTACAGCGCACGCTGACCGCAGCGGATACTTCGCCAAAACTGCCGCCATTCTTTTGCGCTGTGTGGCAGCGGTTGGAAACGCAAACATCCGACAGCCCCCAGCGCACCTCAGCGTTGGCTGAAGTCCGCTCTGAATTACGATGCACGCCATAGGCGTATGGATATTTTTTGATAAGGGCGTTCAATGATAAAACAATTTCGTCGCTGGTTGGAGGGAGAGACGGGCTTTGCGGCATTGCTTGGGCTGGCATTGCTGACCGCCTTTGGTTTGCAAATGACCCGTATGGGGTTCTACTGGGATGATTGGCAGATGGTCTATCTGGCACAAACGGGTAATTTCAGGCTGTATTGGGAACATTTTCTTAGCGACCGCCCGTTTGTGGCGTGGATTTACTGGCTGGTCACGCATCTGGTTGGACATTCACCGCTTGCCGCGCACTTGCTGACACTGACGGCGCGCTGGGTGAGCGTTCTCGGCTTTTATCTGGCGTTGCGCGGGCTGTGGCATTCCGCACGCTGGCAGGCGCGCTGGATGGCGTTGTTGCTGGCGGTTTCTCCTGCTTTCCTGCAGCAACAGGTTGCTTACACGTATAGTGCGCATTTTATCACCTATGCTCTGTTTACCTTCTCGCTGGCGGCAATGATCTGGGCGATGCGCAGCCCAAAGCGGCTGCGCTGGCTGATGCCGCTTTCCTGGCTGCTGGCGTTGTTGCACGTGATGAGCATGGAGTATTTCATCGGACTGGAACTGCTGCGTCCCTTGATCCTGTGGTGGCTGGCACCTTTAGGTGATGGGAAAATTCGCAGCCGACTCTGGCGTGTCCTGCGTCTGTGGTTGCCGTATGGTCTGGTGCTGGTTGTCTTTGCCATCTGGCGTTTTGTCTATTTTCCGCAAATCAGCTATCACGCCGAAGCGAATACGCCTTCCATTGTCCTGCAAATGTTCAAGACGCCTTTCACTGCGCTGATCTCACTGGTGCAAATTGCCTTGCGCGATTTTCTGCATTTAATCGTTTTTGCCTGGACAAATACCTTCCTGCCTGAAACGATTGATCTGCGGGCTAAAAGCTTCCTCTTTGCCTGGGGAGTGGGTGCACTGCTGGCGGTGCTGCTTTTCTGGGCGCTGCACCCGCGCTCGGAAACAACAGGCGTGGAAACAACGGGCATGGTCGGAACACCGTCCCCCGATCCTTTTCTGAGGCAGGCAGTTCTGCTCGGCACACTGGGTATCCTTTGCGGCGGCTTGCCCATCTGGCTGACCGACCGCTCGATAATCGTCGGGGCATGGTCTGACCGTTTTGCGCTGGCACCGATGCTGGGCGCCAGTATTCTCATTGTGGCACTGGTGGACTGGCTGGGCGGCGGCTTTAATCGTAAAGCCACGCTTTGTGTGCTGGCAGCGCTGGCAGGTCTCTCTGCTGCTTACCATATCCAGCTTGCCAATAAATTCCGTCTTCACTGGGAACAGCAGCGCACTTATTACTGGCAGTTGAGCTGGCGTGCGCCGGCACTTCAGTCCGGAACAGCCGTCATTGGACCTTCAATTCCAATGAATTATGTGGCGGGGTATTCGTTGGGTCTGGCGCTTAATGTCATTTATGCTCCTGAACAGCGTGGCGATGAGCTGTCGTACTGGTTTATCAACGGCTTGCGCGAGCTGGGCAGCAAACGCCTGCCGGGCAATGAGCAAGGGCTGCCCATAGAAGATCAGTTCCGCAATCTTACCTTCAAGAGCAGTACCAGCCAGAGCGTGGTGGCGGCGTTCAACCCGGCGCGCGGCTGTCTACGCGTCCTGGATGAAATTTACCTGCTGGCGCCGCCGATTGATAACGAAGGCAAGCTCTCTGCTCTTTCCAACACAGCGCAGATTCTTGCTGACAATGTGCATCAACCGCCTTCGGTGCTGTTTGGCAGCGAACCGCCGCATGACTGGTGTTATTATTTTGAGAAAGCCGATCTGGCGCGTCAGCTTGGCGATTGGCGGGAGGTCATCCGCCTGTGGGATGAAGCAGGTAATGCAGGCTATGCGCCGCCAAACGGTGTGGAATTGCTGCCATTTGTGGAAGCTTATGGACATCTGGGGAACTGGCCGGCGGCGGAGACGTTCAGCCGTCAGGCGCTTGCGCTGACTGAAAATCTTGAACCTGCCCTGTGCGCCCTTTGGCAGCGTCTGGAAAGCCAGAGCCAACCCAGTCCGCAGCAGCAGGAGGCAATCCAGAGGTTACAAAGCGTTCTGCAGTGCCGTCAGGGGTTGTGATCCTGTGATTGGGCGCATGAAAAGTCTGCTTGCGTGTTTTATGTTCCCCAATCGCGCAGGTAGAGAAAATCGTAGCCGACCGTGCGGTTGCTGAGCTTGGCGATCGGCGGCAGGACTCGTTTGAACTGGTTGCGGCGCACGCGTTCCACCACTGAATGGACAAAGCCTTCATCAAACCCGGCTTCCACGCATTCCACCGGCGTATAGCGTTGATCCACCAGCAAGTAAAGCAGTTTATCCACTTCGGCGTAGGTGTAGCCCAATTCACCCTCATCCGTTTGTCCTTTCCAAAGGTCGGCAGTGGGCGGTTTTTCGATAATCACAGGCGGCACGCCTAGCGCTCGCGCAAGCTGGCGCACCTGTGTCTTATAGAGGTCGCCAATCGGGTTCAGCGCGCAGGCGGAGTCGCCGTAGAGCGTGGTATAGCCGAGCAGGATCTCGGTTTTGTTACCTGTGCCGACCACCAGCCCGTTGAAAGCTGCCGACTGGTCATAGAGGATGATCATACGCTGGCGCGCCATCACGTTGCCGCGGCGCATGGCGTTCATCTCCGGAAAGCGCTCAAAGAGCGGCTCAACCATTGGGGTAATCTCCACCGTCAGCGTTTGCACGCCAAGCTGGTCAATCACCATTTGGGCATGTTCGAGCGATTCGGACGAAGAAGTACGGTAGGGCATGCGCACTGCCAGGACGTTCTCCGCTCCCAGCGCCAGGGCTGCCAGCGTGCAGGAAAGTGCCGAATCCACTCCTCCTGAAAGTCCCACCACTGCCCGCTGGAAGCCCATGCGGGTGATTTCACTGCGGATGAAGCCGGTCAAAATACGCTTGGTCAGCTCGACATGGATGTTTAAATCCACTTCTTTTTTTAGCATGGTTCAATTCCTCTAGCGTCCCGATTGACGGTTATCGTTGCTCAAAATGCGCTGCATCTCGCGCAGCACCAACGCCGTGCGCTCATCGCGCAGCATCGGCAGACGGGCGCGCGTGCGGTGAAGCTGGTTGAGGTCTAGCTCGGTCAGAGTGAGCGTTTCTTCATCGTAAGGCGCCTGCAGAATCACCCGCCCATCCGGGTCATACACTGCTGCCCCGCCCCAAAAATGCAAGCCATCTTCGTAGCCTACACGGTTGGTATGAGCAACAAAAGCGGTGAACAGGCTGGCATAGGCTCGGTTGATGTGATCTACCCAGCGGGCGGTTTCCAGCCGGTCGTCGCTGGTTAGCCCGCGCCCCGGCGAAGCGGACTGGAAGAGAAAGACATCCGCCCCATCCAGCCAGAGCAGATAAGGCGGTGAGGCGTGCCAGAAATCCTCGCAAATCAACATCCCCATCCGCCCGAAGCGCGTCTCGAAGGCGCGCACTGCATCGCCCCAGGCAAAGAAACGCCCTTCATCAAAGAGTCCATACGTAGGCAGATAGACCTTGCGGTGCACATGCAAGACCTCGCCTGCCGAGAGATAAGCGGCAGAGATGAAGAAGCGGTTACGGGTGTCCTCTTCCACAAAACCGAGCATCAGGTCGAGCTGGCGGCTGGCTTCCAGCAATGGACGAAACACAGGATCGTCCGCACGCGGACGGCAGGCAACGGTTGGCGTAAGGTCTTGCAGGACGTAGCCGGTCAGCGAGAGTTCCGGGAAGATGATCAGGTCAGCGCCTTGCGCCCGCGCTTCTCCTGCCAGCGCAAGGTGCTTCTCAAGATTCGCTTGCACCACGCCCAGTTGAGCGTTCATTTGCGCCAAAGCGATAGTGAGTTTCATAAAGAAGTTTCCTTAATGAAATTGGTTTACAAACTCTCTGGTTGTTATTATACAGTGCCTGCAGTGTCTGCATCAACCAGATGGATAGTGGAATAAAAAAAGCCCGCCGTGGGTTTGCCGGGCGGGTGAAGCCGGGATGAGTGTTGCTTCAGTCTTTGCTTTCGGAAGAAGAAGAGGATTTCTCCTCACCGCTTTTTTCTTTGTTGCTGGAGCGGCTGGTCTGACCGGAGGGTGAACGATGATCCGTGGCGTAGAAGCCGGAACCTTTGAACACAATCCCCACCGGCGTATAGACCTTGCGCAATGATTTCTTATTACATTCCGGACAACGGGTCAGCGGCGGGTCGGAGAACTTTTGAGTTTTTTCAAACTGTACGCCACAATTGTCGCACCGATAGGTATAGATTGGCATACTTCACCTCTTTCCATCAAACCTTGCTCTTTTTCCGCAGTGCATTATAGCAATAATTATATAGAATGACAAGCGATTGCAGGCAATTCTTATACAACTCTTACATAACCTATTGCGCGTATGCAGCTCGTTTCTCTCTTGACACACGGTTCACCCTTTGTGATAATGAACCCCTGAAGCTCAATTTGAGCGCCTGTTGTTACGCAGCATCATCCATTCATCAAAGGCTGCTGTAAGACCCTGATTACTCTTGCTGTATCATTGGACAATCTTATGTATGACGGCTTATCCTGGACGGGTGCAGAAATGGAGGCGCAAATGGACCTCGATTTGCGTTCAATTGCTGATCAACTGACGGATGATACGCCGGAGCGCGCCGCAATGAGCATGGCGCAATTGTTCGATCTGGCGCTGGATTCACTTGCCGGGACGCATCGCCGCGATGGGTTTCTTACTGCCTTTAAGCGCGAGATGGCACGGCGCGGTTATCGTCTTTTGCCCGGACCTCGTTTGATTCCCTTTGCGCGCTTGCAAATCGGCGACCGGTTTCAGACCGCTGATCAAAAGCGTTATCGCAAAATCGCTGCGATGGTCATCCAACAGGATCCTCAAAATCCTCTTCGGTACAATGCCTACGATTTACAAACCGGCGATCTGGTATCCATTGCTGAAACTGAATGGGTTGAAAAGATTGAACGAGAGTGACATGAGGTCAGAGAATCATCCAGTTGTAACCCATGCCTCTGCCACAGACAGCGCAGTGAACGATTGGGCTGTTTGTTTTTGAACTGCTGGGGATGCTGATCACGTTGGCGGCATTGGTTCTTGTCGTGATCGGAATTGAGGACAAAAAACCGCTTTTTATGCTGCTTTGCGCGCTGGGGGGAATCTGCTTTCTGGCTGGGAGCGGTATCCGGCTGCGAAACCGCCGCGGTTATGTGGCTGCGCTGTGTGGAACGCTGGTGTTGCTCATGGGCATTCCGTTATTGACAATGGTTGGCGCGTTTTTCTTGCTGCGTTTACTGCAGCCGCAAATGCGCGCCGCTTTTGGCTGGCAGAGCGTGGGAAATGCTTCTTCGCATGGACAAAACGGTGAAGGATAGTTGTATCCTTGCCAGAAAAGCCAGCCCGTTCTTCGGGTTGGTTTTCTTTTTTCTGCTTGCAGCAGGCTGCGGGTTCTCCGTTCAATCCGCCCCAACAGCAGCCAGTTTGCCCACGCTGCTCCCTCCCTCTGCAACACCCGCCCCGCCGCTGCCGACTCTGACGCCCGCGCTGACCAGTACGGCGGCTGCATTGCCTGACCGCGCCGTGTTGTATTACCTGCGCGAGATGCTGGAAAACCCAACCGCGCAAGCCATGCTCAACCTGACTCCTCCGGAAATGCTGCGAGATTTGCATCTTGAGCTGGCAGCGCGCAAAGCCGCCCTCGAACTTGTCCAAGCGCAGATGCGCCGCGCCTACCGCGAGGGCGGTGAGGAAGCTGCGCTGGCATTCGTACCGGCATTGAGCGTGGCGCAGCGCGATTATGATGAGACGCTGGGGCGTGCTTATCCGCTCTGGCAGGAATATGTTGCTCCACTGGAGGTGGACCTGCCCATCTCCTTTGAGGCGCGCTACTGGTTTACCGGAATGGATTTTACCGCTCCGCAGGATGGCTGGATCGTCGGCCGCCGGGGCACCATCCTGCATTATGACGGCAGTGACTGGCGGCGGCTGGATAGCCCGCTCAAAGATGACCTGTTGGCGGTGGATATGGTATCTCCGTTTGAGGGCTGGGTGGTGGCGGCTGGCGCGGGTGATTTTGGCATACGTCTCTTGCATTTGGCAGAGGGTCAATGGCGCATTGAAGAAAATCCCAGCCGGCGACCAACTATTCGCGCCTTGCGCGCCTTTTCGGCGCAGAACGCCTGGCTGCTGGCGGTGACGCCGGGCGAGGCGGTGGCAGAATTGTGGCAGTACGATGGGCTGCGCTGGCAGCAGCGGGCGAGCGTGCCTTACACCAGCGCCGCAGAGTTACACATGCCGGAACACTTTTGCGGCTGGCTGAGCGGCGCAAACGGCAGCACGGTTGTCCTCTATACCGCTAACGCCTGGCGCAGTTACCCGCTGAAGACGCCGGAACAAAGCGAAATGCGTGATGTGGACTTTTTTGATTGCCGCACAGCTTGGGCAGTGGGCGAAAATGGGCGCGCTTTTATCTTTGACAGCGCGGGCTGGCGGCCGGTACGACCGCTGATCGCCGATGACCTGCTTCAGGTTGCCGCAATCAGCCGCAACGAGGCTTGGGCAACTGCCAGAGGGGGCAGACTGTTGTTTTTCAACGGCGTGGAATGGAGCGAGGTGCAGCCGCCGACTGACCGCGACCTGACCCTGCTGACCTTTCACGGGCGCGGGCTGGGCTTTGCCGGCAGTGAGGATGGGGTGGTTTTACGCTATCAGGGCGGCGCTTGGGCGCTGGACGCGTTCCCGGTTGCCAGCGGTTTCTTTCAGCCGCCGCTGATCTTGAATGAGCAGGATGCCTGGGCAATCACGCCCCTGCAGGGCATCGTTCACTTTGACGGCAAAGCGTGGCGTCTGGTTTCGCAATGGCCTGATGGGATTGAAGAATGAACGCCAATGCGTAAGGCGGTTATCTTCAGCAGAAAATGAGCAGCTCTTTGTCTCTTGCCCGAGCTTACAAATATTCGCGCAGTTGACGGGCGCGGCGGGGATGGCGCAGGCGGCGCATGGCTTTGCCTTCAATCTGGCGGATACGTTCCCTCGTCAACCCGAATTTTTGCCCCACCTCTTCCAGCGTGTACGTGCGCCCGTTCTCCAACCCATACCGCAGGCGGAGGACGCGCGCCTCACGCGGCGGCAGCGTCTCCAGCACCTCGCGCAGTTTTTCTGACAACATGCGGGTGTATGTGCTTTGCATTGGCGAAGGCGAGAGGGTATCTTCAACAAACATGCCCAGCTCGGCTTCTTCTTCATCGTCACCGTTCACCGGACTTTCCAGCGAGAGCGGCAGCCAGGAGACGCGCCGCATCCAGTCTATCTTGCTGGCGGTGGAACCGAGCGCCAATGCCAGCTCTTCGCTGGTCGGTTCGCGTCCAAGCTTTTGCTCCATTTCGTGCGCCGTGCGGTAAAGCTGGCGGATGCGGTCCACCATGTGCACCGGGACGCGAATTGTCCGCCCTTGATCGGCAATGGCGCGGGTGATGGTCTGGCGAATCCACCACGTCGCATAGGTGGAAAAGCGAAAGCCGCGCTGATACTCGTATTTTTCCACTGCTTTCATCAGTCCCAGATTGCCCTCCTGGATCAGGTCGAGGAAAGGCACACCGCGCCCCATGTAACGCTTGGCTACGCTGACGACCAGACGGGTATTGGCTTTAATTAAATGCTCGCGCGCCTGAATGCCGTCGTTCACCAGTTCCTCCAGCTCGCGGCGGCGCGCCGAGTTGCGTCCATTCAGGCGTTGCAGTTCATGACGGGCTTGTTTTCCGGCTTCCACGCGGCGCGCCAGATCAATCTCCTCCTCCACGCTGAGCAGCGGCACGCGAGCCATTTCTTTAAGATACAGACCGATAATATCATCGCTGGAAATTGCAGCCAGGTCCCCCAAGTCAGGCGTTTCTTCTTCCAGAGACAGGTTATCTTCGCTTTCTTCCCCCTCGTCCATGAATTCCACGCCGCGGCGGCGCAGCGCCAGCATGATAGCTTCCAGCCGCTCGGCATCGCTGCTGACATCCGGATAGACCTCCATCAGGTCATCTGTGGTCAAGTATCCCTGCACGTCTGCTTTTTCCAGCAGCATGCTCAGGATTTCAGCGCTGCGTTTGCGCCGACCTGGATTTGCCAAATGACACCCTCCTCTCCAGTGTTCGCTCTGACGGTTCGTCAGAGGCTATGAACCGACCACAATCCGCGCCTGATGCTCGCAAGGCGCTTCATTCAAATCCGCTCCGCACACTGCGCATAACCCTTTGCAATCCGGGCGGCACAGCGGGCTGATAGGCACTTCCAACAGCAGATACTCCCGCACCAGTGGACTCAGGTTGATATTGCCATCTTCCGGCAGCAACAGTCCCGACTCACTGATGCTTTTGTACTTGAAAGCATACAACTCACTGAAAGTTATCTTCAGTGGTTGCACAAACTCTGCCAGGCAGCGTACGCATTCTGCCTGAATACCAGCCTCAAATACTCCCTGCACCAGCAAACCCTGCGGCGTGCGGCTGATCCGCGCCACGCCGTTGAAGCCTGTCACGTCCAGATCAGGGGGCAAATGGAGTTCCGGAAACTCAAAATGGATGTCCCGGCTGCTTCCGATGGGTTGATGAACGAGAAACCCAACGTTAAGTCGAAGTGGATAGCGCGAATGATTCACGTGCCGTAACGACAATGGAAAGTTCAGTAATTACCGTTGAATACACGAAAATTATAGCACAGTGTTTTTATCAAGTCAAGTTTATATGATTAAAATGATAAAAATACATATTTTATCCCGAAAATCAGCAGCAAATCAAATTGGAAACCTGATATATAATGGAGTATGATGTTTAAGCCGACAATCGTGGAATGCCGAATGAACATCTGGCAGAGACAAAGGCTGTGAAGAACGCGATGACTGATTTACTGCTTGCTACCGCCAATCCTGACAAGCTGATTGAGCTGCGCAGCCTGCTTGCTGAACATGCTCCGTGGATACGCGCCCTCGACCCCCCTATGCTGGGCATCCAGCTTGAGGTTGCCGAAGATGGCGATACGTACGCTGAAAATGCTGCCCGCAAGGCGCTGGCATATTATCATGCCGCCCGTCTGCCCGTACTGGCGGATGATTCAGGGCTGGAAGTGGAAGCGCTGGACAGCGCGCCGGGACTGCATTCGGCGCGTTACGACCCCGCGCCGAATGCCACCAGCGCCAGCCGCCGCGCCCGTCTGATCGCTGCTTTGCAGCCCTACCCGCGCCCCTGGCGGGCTGCTTTCCATTGCACGCTGGCGCTGGCTGACCGGCAGGGCAGCCTGCATTTTGTTGAAGGCAGATGTCTGGGCGAGATTATTCCCGAAGAGCGCGGCAGCGGCGGGTTTGGTTATGACCCGATCTTTCTGCTCCCCGATCTGGGGCTGACCATGGCAGAGCTGACGCTGGCGCAAAAAAACCGCCGCTCCCACCGTGCCCTGGCGGTGATTGCGGCGATTCCGCTGCTCAAAAGCCTTTAGCGCTTACGGGCTGATCAGCGGCAGGAAGGTGATGACAACATGCCCGCGTACAGAAATGTAGATGCGCCCGCGCGGGTCAAGCTGCTGATGGGCATCATCACGGTATCCAAGAGGAAAGACCACCTGCGCTTTACGCACAGAGCGGTCATTTGTCGCTGGAGTGAAGCGTACGTCAAATGTGCAGGTATTGGGGTTGCCGGGCTGCAGGAAATTCCCTCCTGAGCAGGTATCGTTGAGAATCTGGAAGTAAGCCTCGTCAGCACCCGTCAGACTGATAGAAGGCCGACCGGTGAGGTCCATTCCTGTTCCCAGAAATTTGACCGTAAAGGTTACATTCGCTGACTGGTTGAGCGGCGTATATAAATTCGCCGAACTCGGACGCACCAGCGGATTGCCCGGCGGAATGCCTTGATCAGCTATATAGACCTGCTGGTACGTTGCCTGCCCGCCGCCAATACCGCGGAAATCTGCCTGACTGGCAAAGGAAACAAACTGCCCGTCTCCGCTCAGCCGCGATAAGCCGGAGTTCAGGTTTGATTGTCCGCTCGGCAGACTGGGTTCGCCCTGTTCGCCCGTCACTGAAAGTGAAGCGCGCCAGATTTCCCCGTTCAGCGGGTCATCCGGGTCGCTGATGTCGCGCACGAAAACATCCGGGCAGTTGGTGTAGATCTGACTGCCCAGAGAAAGATGGCAATAATAATTGGTGTCATCCATGATCAGGTTGGTAGCGTATGACGTAAAAGAAACGATCTTGCCGCTCGGCGAGATGGACGGCGCCAGTGAATCTAGATTGCCCTGTGTTCCGCTGCTGCCTCCGCTGCGCGAGAGTAAATACATCTGCGGGGTGTTCGGAGTACTATAATCAAACTGATAAAGAAAAACGTCCGATAGGGCGCCGTTGGCATCGCTGCTGACCAGGTTGGTGGATGTTGAATTGAACACCACTCGCACTTTCAGTGTGTCCGGGTCCACCGCCACACCCGGATGCCACGATTCGCCGTCGCCGGGCGCGTTGGGGGTGATGTTTTTGGAGACAAGATACGTTTTTGGTTTTCCAGTGTCATCCGTTTCGTCCAAAACTTTGTCATTGTCTGGATCGCGGTCAAGCAGATAAATCTGTGCCTTGCCATTGCTGGTCACACCAAGATTGCTGGCTTTAGATACAAAAGCCACGTAGCGCCCGGCTGCCATTAATACATTATCGTCTAAGTCAGTCAGTGGATAGGGCGGAGCGGCAACCGGATGCGTGCAATCCCCGTTTGCGCCTTGATAAGGCAAGCCCGGCGGAGGCGTGAAGTTCCAGTTGCGCGAGAGCAGACTGGTTGTGCCATTTTCAATGTCCCGAACGTAGATTTGCTGTTTGCCGTACAGATAAAAATTTGTTGAGCTGACCAGATTGCTCGCCTTGGATTCAAAGACAACTTCGGGATAGTAAGAGGTACTGCCCCCCTCATCGACGCGGCGCAGATAGATATCTGCTCCCGGATGAGCCGGATTGTAAAGTGTTACCGGCAGATTGTTCACTACCGGCACGCCTTCATTATACAACGCTGAGATCAACGGTCCCCCGGAATGATCATTGGCAAGGTTGTATCCGGTGCTGGGATCTGGCTTGGACACCAATGTAAATGGAATTGTAAATTCCATCCGATCGTAGAGATAAATATCCTGTTTGCCATTGGTATCGCCTGGCACCAGATTGTTCGAAAAGGTCTGAAAAACTACATAGCGCGCATCTTTGCAGGTTTTTGAGTCTTCACAATTCCAGGCATCTTTATCAAAGCGTGATAATACCGGATAAGTCGAGTGTCCTTTGGTGCCTGAGATCGCGCCTTTGTCGGTAATTGCCCAGGCTTGATCATCCCCACTGACATCGGCGCTTGCCTGACCAGTAGCCGGATCAATGATTGAACCTCGATCGTACAGGATAATATCGTAGAGGGTATCGGTGATCATTGGATAGCAGCCGGGATTGTAGTTGGTGTTGCCGCAGGCGACGTCATAGGCGCGGCTTTCATAAGCTGCCCAGCGCCCGACGTAGGAAATGCTGCTGAGCTGGGAGAACCCGGTGACAGCGAGGGATTGAGGAGTGGGCGCTGGCGGCGGCGTGGGCTTGCTCGACATCACCATGACGGCAAATTTGTCACTGGTCCCGTTGGCGAGGACCACGCCGCTGACCAGCAGGGTCAGCCCCAGCGCCAGAAGCCAGACAAGGCGGGGTGAACGGGTATTCCAAAACGGTTTGAAGTTCATCACTACCTTCCTCTCTGCGCCCAGCGAAACAGCTTACCGATAAAACAACATCCAGACAAAACGACAGCCCAATCTTTTCCTTCCGTTTTTTAGATTATTAAAAGATAAACCTCGTTGTCTGGAACAACGTTAAAATCATTATACACCCCCTTCAAACTACTTAACCTTACAACTCAATAACAACACAGTTGCCGAAAAATCGCGCCGGCGGCTTTCTGCCTGCAAACGACAGCAGCCATTTTTTTCACTTTTCGCTGCTGTGTCAGTTATCAGCAGGTCATTTGTTGGTATAATCAACGCAACGGAGGTTGCATGGAAATCACCTGGTTTGGACATTCCTGCTTTCGACTGACTGAGCGCGGCATGGCGACGGTGGTCAATGACCCATACGATCACCGCGAGGCGGGCTATGAGGCGCTCAAGCTCAAAGCCGATGTGATCACCGTCAGCCGCGACCGTCCCGGACATAATTATCTGGCGGCAGTCAAGGGTGATGCTTACCTTATCAATGGACCGGGTGAGTTTGAAATCGGCGGCGTGTTTATCACCGGTATCCAGACCAACGGGCAAAGCAAAAAAAGCGACAATGAACTGCGCAACACGCTTTACTTGATTGATTACAATGGCATCACAATCGCCCATCTGGGCATTCTCAACCGCGTTCCCACCCAAACCGAAGTGGAAGCATTGGGTCCGGTGCATATTGCTTTGCTGCCTGTTGGCGGCGGGAGCGGCTTAAACGCGGCAAAAGCGGCGGAAGTGGTCAGTCTGCTTGAACCGAACATTGTGATTCCCATGCACTATGCCACGCCGCATTCCAAAGACAAACTTGATTCGCTGCAGAAATTCTTGAAAGAGATGGGGCTGTCGCATGTAGAGACTGTTTCGAGCCTGAAAGTCAACAGCGTCAGTTCCCTGCCGGAAGAAACCAAAGTGATCGTACTGGATTATCTTCATTCGTAAGGAGCGAAACATGGCGATAAAACTGATTATGACCTGGAACATCGCTCCGGAGCACGAACAGGAATATTTTGAGTTTGTCGTGCGGGAGTTCATCCCCGGCGTGCTGCGGTTGGGATTTGAACTGAGCGACGCCTGGGCGACCGTCTATGGCGGTCATCCGCAAATCATGGTCGGCGCTACGCTGCCTTCGTTATCCACGGCACGCAAAGTCCTCAAGTCGCCCGAATGGAAGACGCTGAGCAGCCAATTGATGGATTACGTGCGCGACTATTCCGAGAAGATTGTGGAAGCGCGCGGCGGCTTCCAGTTCTAATCCCCTCGTCAGCATGTCAAGCGAATTTACCCGGCGGCTGCTTGCCTGGTACGAAGTTTCGGCGCGCCCTTTGCCTTGGCGCGGCATCAACGATCCTTATGCCGTCTGGGTGTCTGAAGCGATGCTCCAGCAAACGCGCGTGGAAACGGTCATCCCTTATTTCCAGCGCTGGATGGAGCGCTTTCCCACCCTGACTGCGCTGGCGGAAGCCCCCGAACAGGAAGTCCTTCAGCTTTGGGAAGGCTTGGGATATTACCGCCGGGCGCGCAGCCTGCACAAAGCGGCGCAAATCGTGATGAGCGAACACGGCGGGCAGCTTCCCGCCGACCGCGCCGCGCTGGAACGTCTGCCGGGCATCGGCAGATACACTGCTGCTGCTGTCGCCTCTATCGCTTTTGGTCAGGACGAGGCAGCGCTGGATGGCAACATCCGCCGTGTGCTGGCGCGTGTATTCAACATGGATGTCCCAGCGCGCTCGCCGGAGGGTGAACAGCGGCTCTGGCGTCTGGCGCGTCAGCACCTGCCCCGCGGACGCGCCGGCGATTACAATCAGGCACTGATGGATTTGGGCGCAACCATCTGCACACCGCGCGCCCCTGCCTGCTCCGCCTGTCCGCTGGAAATGCTTTGTCAGGCGCGCCGGCTTGGAGTTCAGGAACAACTGCCGCGTCTGGAGCGCCGCTCACCTGTGCCGCATTATCTTGTCGCTGCAGGAGTGATCCAGAAAAACGGACAGGTGCTGATCGCTCAACGTCCCGCTCAAGGGCTGCTGGGAGGAATGTGGGAGTTTCCTGGCGGCAAAATTGAAGCTGGTGAAAGTCTGCAAGACGGCTTGCGGCGCGAAATTTGCGAGGAACTGGGGATCAGCGTTATGGTGGGGGAACTGCTGGGCGTTTTCAAGCATGCTTACACCCACTTTCGCGTTACACTTCATGCCTTTTACTGTCAGGCGCTTGAGGGAGAACCCACCGCTCTGCAAGTGGCGGATTGGCGCTGGGTGAGTGTGTCGCAGCTTAAGAATTTTCCGATGGGAAAAATTGACCGCCAGATCGCCCGGAAGCTTGTGAATGAGGACGATGAAGGATTCAAAAAACCAATACCCGGTTGAAAAATTTACGCTAACGGCTTATTATCATTGATGGATGCGGGATGATGGAAGAATTCGATGATGAAGCCGAGCGGCTCGAAATGGTCACCTGGCAAATCGAAAAGCGTGGCATTCGTGAACCGCGCCTGCTGGCTGTATTGCGTACTGTCCCGCGCCATCGTTTTGTCCCCGAAGAGCTCCGCCGTCAGGCATATGATGACCGTCCGCTGCCGATTGGCAGTGGACAGACCATCTCACAGCCTTACATCGTTGCTCTGATGACCAGTCTATTGCAATTGAAGGGTGATGAAACTGTGCTTGAAATCGGCACCGGCTCAGGCTATCAGGCGGCGATTCTGGCATGTCTGGCGAAGACTGTCCATAGCGTTGAATACCGCCCTGAGCTGGCAGCGCAGGCGCAAAAAACGCTGGCTGAGTTGGGTTATACCAACGTGTATGTGCATGTCGGCGATGGCACGCTGGGCTGGGCAGAAGCTGCTCCGTATGACGGCATTCTGGTCACCGCCGCCGCGCCGCGCCCGCCTGAACCCCTCTTGCAGCAGCTCAAAGACGGCGGCAGGCTGGTGATTCCGGTCGGCGCCTGGCATGTGCAGGAATTACAGCTCTGGGAACGCCAAGGTGATCATTTCTCTTCACAGGACATGCTGCCGGTAGCGTTTGTGCCGCTGCGCGGTCAGCATGGCTGGAAGGAAGAAGAATGGGCGGAAAGTTATTGAACACACACCCGGCTGACGCTGACAAAAACAACCGGTGAGCGGCGGGTTTCATTATACAGGTGAGTGCGCATGAGCTGCTCGATTTGTTTTTCTACATTGCCGTTGGCGCCGGCTTTGTTGAGCTTTTCGATAATGCGCTGACGGGCTGTTTCCATCAGCGTTTCGGCTTCGCCGTTCAACATGAAACCATGACAGCGGATTTGCGGCTCTTTGAGCAGGCGTCCGCTTTTTTCTTCCAGGGTTAGGTTGACCAGTACAACGCCGTTTTCGCCGAGCGCCTCGCGCTCGCGCATCACATCCGGTCCAACGTCACCCACACCGGAGCCATCTACATATACGTATGCCGCCGGGACACGCTCGGCGGCGCGGATAGATTGCTCATCCAGCTCGATCACCTGACCGTTTTCGCTGATGAGAATATGCTCTTCGGGGATGCCAAGCTGCTGCGCCAGATAAGCGTGCCGCTTCAGATGGCGAATTTCGCCATGGATGGGAATGAAGTACTTGGGACGCACCAGATTGATCAGCAGCTTCATCTCTTCCTGACTGGCATGACCGGAGACATGCACCGGTGCAATTGCTTCATACAGCACATTGGCGCCGCGCTGGAAGAGGCGGTTGATGGTACGGTAAACGTTCTCTTCATTGCCGGGAATGGGATGCGAGGAAAGGACTACCGTATCCCCCGGCTGAATATCGAAGGCGCGGTAACTGCCCGCAGAAAGCCTGCCGAGAATGGAACCGGGTTCTCCCTGCGACCCGGTACACATGATGACCACATCGCGGTCAGGCATATTCAGCGCCTGATCGAGGTTGATCAGCAGTCCCTCCGGGATTTCCAGATAGCCCAGCTTGCGCGCCATTTTGGCATTGTCAATCATGCTGGTACCGGCAAATGCCAGCCGCCGCCCGTGTCGTGTGGCGGCGTTAATCACCTGCTGCATACGTGAAATCAACGAGGCGAAGCTGGCAATGATAATGCGTCCGGGCGCTTCGCTGAAGACCTGCTCAAAGGCGGCATCCACCACCCGCTCGGAGGGGGTCCAGCCCGGACGTTCGGCATTGGTTGAATCCGCCAGCAGCGCCAGCACGCCGCGCTGGGAGAATTCTGCCAGTTTTGCGTAATCGCTCGGCCAGTTATCCACCGGCGTATGGTCAAACTTGTAATCGCCGGAATGGACGATTAACCCCAGCGGGGTCTGAATGCCCAAGCCGACGCCGTCCGGGATGGAATGACAAACGTGGAAAAATTCTACCTGAAACGGACCAATCGCTGCGGTCTCGCCTGCCTGAACGGTGTTTAACTGTGCTTTGGAAAGCAGTCCATTCCGCGCCAATTTGACTTCCAGCAAGCCGCGGGTCAGCGGCGTGGCATAAACCGGCGCGTTCACCTCTTCCAGCAGGTGATGAATTGCCCCAATATGGTCTTCATGTCCATGGGTGATAACGATTCCGGCAACCTGCCGGCGGCGGTCGCGCAGGTATTGCAGGTCGGGGATGATGTAATCCACCCCAAGCATGTAATTTTCAGGGAACATCAGCCCGGCGTCCACCACCAGACAGACGCCCTCATATTCATATACCATCATATTTTTGCCAACTTCACCCAATCCCCCCAGGGGAATTATTCTTAATGGCATTGTTGTCATCAATCAAAACCTCTTTCAATAGAAAAACACCCCGACAAGGTGTCCAGCCGGGGTGAATAGAATTCAAAAACAAACCAGCGTAAAAACATACCAGCGAAACGAAAAGGATTTAATCCACTGCAAGCTCTGCCCTTTATCTGAGCTTCATTTTAACATAGTGTACTGGAATTGTCAAAGCGCAGAGGTCTTGAAAAAAATAAGCTCCATCCCCCTTGTTATCGTGACGGCTTATCCACGGCATGTTGCCGGCACAGGCCGGTTAAAAAATCGCCCGCAGCAGCAGAAACCCCGCCACAATCAACGGGATGCCTACCACTGCGCCGACCACCGTCAGCGAAGCAACAAAGCCGGCAATCATCAGAGCCAGCGCCAGCACTGCCGCCACAACCCGCCCGGTAAGCTGGATGACCAGCAATAACAGTTTCCAGATTGCCCAGAAGGGCCAGAGAAACCATGCCGCATGTGTTCTTTCTTTTGCCATCTCGTCCTCCAGTTATATATACGTTCCAGTTTGTAAAAAAGCTGCGCAGACGGTCTTTTTCTTGTGCTAAAATTAAAATGTTCAATGCAGATGGTCATGCGCTGCTGTGTGACGGAATCTTTTATCGAGGAGCGAGAATGGGCGAGTTGTTTGACATCGTAAGCAAGTTCTTTACCGACGAAGAATGGTATTTTATGCAACTGGATGACCGCCCGATCCTGCAGATGAGCTTTCAGGGAAAAAACGGAAAATGGTCCTGCTATGCTCAGGTGAATGAAGAACAACACCTGTTCTTTTTTTACTCCATTTGTCCGGTCAATGTCCCGCCGGAAAAACGCCCGCCGATGGCGGAATTTCTCACCCGTGCCAATTATGGGCTGCGCATTGGCAATTTTGAGATGGATTATAACGATGGGGAAGTGCGTTACAAGACCAGTTTGGATGTGGAAAACGACCGTCTGACCCCTGCGCTGATTTCCAATCAGGTATATGCCAATCTTTGGACAATGGACCGATACTTGCCGGGGATTTTCTCGGTGATTTATGGAAATGTGCCGCCGGAAGAAGCTGTGCGGAAAGTTGAACAAGGAGAGGATTGATTTATGGAGACCGTTGAGGCAATTCTAACCCGCCGCAGTGTGCGACATTTTCTTCCCAAGGCGGTGCCGCAGGAAATGGTGGAAACGCTGCTTCGATGTGCCATGCACGCTCCTTCCGCCGCCAATGCGCAGCCCTGGCACTTTGTGGTAATGAATGATCGGGAGATTCTGGAAGAAGTAACCACTTTTCACATTGCTGCTGAAAGCCTGCACGAAGCGCCGATGGCGATTCTGGTTTGCGGTGATGAGCGCCTGGAAAAGCGCCCTGACCGCTGGATTCTGGATTGTTCTGCTGCCACTGAAAACATCTTGCTGGCTGCTCATGCCATCGGGCTGGGCGCGGTCTGGCTGGGAATTCATCCCGACCCGATCCGCATCGAAGGCATCCGCCAGCTTGTCGAACTGCCTCCCGAAGTGCATCCGCTCTCGCTGGTGGCGGTTGGCTACCCAGCCAAAGTCCCCCCGCCGGTTAGCCGATACCGGCCGGAGCGGGTGCATTACAATACCTGGTGAGACAAGAATCGAGAGGGCACTCAGTGCCCTCTCGCCGTCTTCAGGTGTCTCCATGGTGCGGCTGCGCTGCCGGGTCAGTAGCGCAGATAAGCTCCCATACCGCCGTGTTTTTCAAATGATGGGTGAGAACGCACCACTTCCACTTCGCCGCCGCGGCGCATTGTCTCGCCAACCGCCAGCTCGACGACATCCGGCACAGCTTCCAGTGCTGCGCCGCACACCGTGCAATGATTGGAATCCCCGCTCAGCGTCAGGTTCTGGCAGTTTGTGCAGCGATACCCTTCAAGATGAAAGCCTTCGCTGACAACCAGCGTCTGCGCCCGTCCTTCACTGACCACCTTCAACGTGTCCTCCGCACCGATGACCGCATTCCCTTTTTTCAGAGCAGTGGTGATCAGGTTCTCCACCAGGCTGGCTTCGCGCTGGCGTTCCGCTTCGCTCCCGATCTGCATCGTGCGCGCCAACACCTCCGCATGGCTGGCAGTCATGCCGATCGCAAACGTCCCTTTGACCAGGCTCTGCCAGGCTTTGGGCAGCAGGCTGCGGAACTGCGCCACGTTGTCATCCGAGCCGCCGATCAACACGCGGCGCACGTGATTTTCCTCGAAAAACCGCACGGCAAAGTCCACAGCCTCTTTCATGTTGCGTTCGACCAATTCATCCTGATATTGGGTTCGTCCGGCAATTCCACCGCGCCGCCCGGGTACAGTCGAAGCGCCGCCGCGCTTGGTATGTTTCACCAGCTCGCCCAATACGCCTTCCTGCTCGCGCAGTTCGCCCAGGTGAAAGAAGAACAGCCGCGCTCCCTGTTTATCCACCAGGGCGACGCCGTAGCCGCCATAGTTATCCATTAAGTCAGCCAGCACTTTAACGCTTGGACGGTCACCGACGAAGATAAAATCGCGCACAGCCAGCGCCAGCGGGTAAGCGCGGAAAAAATTTTCTCCTGCGCAGGAAAACACCGCCACGCTTCGACCCGACCAGTCGTACTCGCGGTCAAAATAACGCTCAACCGCAGCCACATCCTTCGGAAGGTTCACGCTTTTCAACATATTCCGCAGACGCAGTTTATAGGCATCTGCATTTCCCTCCGACGGTTCGGTGTTCAGGTACACACTCAGAACCGGGTGAGGTGAGGTGAACTCCAGCAGTTCCCGCAAATTTGTTTCGGAAAACATCGTAACCTCCTGGGTATGAAGTAAAAGGATAGGCGACTGCACCGATACTGCTTAAGGGCGCTTATCAAGCGTCAGGGTCAACTTCTTCTGTTCCCCGTTGCGTAAAACAGTGAGAACGATCGTATCTCCCGGACTCTTGTACTTCATCAGGTAACTTAACAAATCCCCGAATACCCGCACCGGCTGATCGTCCACTGCGATAATCAGGTCACCGCCTGCCAGCAGTCCGGGGATACTGGTCTGGCGTGAGCCGCCTTTCAGTCCGGCTTTGTCTGCTGGCCCGCCGCGCGTCACTTCCACCACATACGCCCCAACCGCCGTTGGCAGCCCGAGCGCTTCCTGTTCGATGAGGCTGATCTCTTCGCGGGCGCGCACGCCCATATAAGGATAATCGTACTTTCCCTGTTTGATCAGCACAGGCACCACGCGGCGGATGATGTTGGCTGAAACGGCGAAGCCAATCCCGCTGTTCACCGGCTCGCCGGTCAGGGTGGTACCGCTGGCGCGGATGGCACGGTTCAGTCCGATGACCTCGCCGTTCAGGTTGAGCAGCGGACCGCCCGAATTGCCAGGGTTGATAGCAGCATCGGTCTGAATCACATCACCAGCCGAGAACGAACCGCCTTCAGGTGCGGCGCGAATTGATTCTAACGTGCGCCCCTTGGCGGAGACAATGCCCAGCGTCATGGTTGAGCTTAAGCCAAAGGGATTGCCGATGGCAACCACCATCTGCCCCACCTTGAGCGCGTCGGAATCGCCGAGCGTCAGCGGGGTGAGCTGTTCTGCGGGTACGTCCACTTTGATCACTGCCAGATCGGAGTCCAGGTCGTTGCCGATCACCTTGCCGCGCACCTTCAAGCCGGAGGGGAAATCTACCTCCAGGTCGGTTGCGTTTTCCACCACATGGTAATTGGTGACGATATGACCTTCGCGGTCATACACAAAGCCCGATCCCAGCCCTCCGCCGGTTTCGGAGAGCGTCTGAATCGCCACCACGCCGGGGCTGACCCGTTCATATATTGCTGCCAGCAAGTCTTCCTGCTGGCGCAGGTCGCCGATCACCACAGGCGGGGCGGCAGAGGTCGGTAACGGCGTCGGGGTGATGAAGATCGCCTGCGGTGTGGGAACGCCTGTCGCCGGTTGAGCAAGCTGGTTTAAGTCAAAGGATGTCTGACAGGCAATCGCCACAATAGAGAATACAACAAGCATCAGAAAGAAGGGGAAAAGTCGCTTCATTGTCATGTGCCACCTCGTAAAGGAAAGTCCGCTAATCCTGACGTCAGCTCTTGCGCAGTTGTTCGTATAACTCGCGCTGTCTGGGCGTCAGGCTGCGGGGGATTTGGACTTTTAATCGCACGTATAAATCGCCATGTTCCTGCGGGTTGCGCAGCTTTGGGATCCCGCGCCCGGCAAGGCGGAAGAGCTGTCCCGGCTGTGATCCGGGCGGTATGGTTAAGAGCACCTTTCCGGCGAGCGTGGGAACTTCGACTTGCCCGCCGAGAACTGCGGTCAACACATCTACGGTCACCTCGCTGTACAGGTCGTCGCCCTTGCGCTCGTATTGGGCATCGGGAGCAACGTCAACCACAAGGTACAGGTCCGCAGA
This sequence comes from Anaerolineaceae bacterium, assembly GCA_034434695.1. Lineage (GTDB taxonomy): Bacteria > Chloroflexota > Anaerolineae > Anaerolineales > Anaerolineaceae > DYEC01. The sequence continues at coordinate 15,981 of DAOTYY010000010.1, read as the reverse complement.
ACGCCCATCAGCGAGCGGCACGGCGCCTGCCATACGCACCTTTGTTCCGCTTTTTGCGCCGGGCGGGATTTTCACCTCCACGCGGCGCCCGTCAATGGTCAATACGCGCTGGGTGCCGTGATAGGCTTCCTGCAGGCTGATGGTGATCGGCTGTTCATACGATTGCGGCGGTTGTGCAGCGGCGCGGCGCCCGCGCGTGCGGGTTGTCCCGCCGCCCATTCCGCCGAAGAGCATGTTGAAAAAGTCGGAAAAGCCGCTCTCGCCGAAAAGATCGCCAAAATCACCCACTTCTACGCGCACACCGCCGGGTTGTTGGGTGAACCACTGTGACCAGTCAAAGTCGCCGATGCCGCCAGCCTGCTGCCAGCGGGCATAATTCTCGCCAAGCTGGTCATAGCGCGCCCGCTTTTTCTCATCTCCCAGCACTTCATACGCTTCGTTAATTTGCTTGAACTTCTCTTCGGCGGTTTTATCGCCGGGGTTGCGGTCGGGGTGGTATTTCATTGCCAGCTTGCGGTAAGCGCGTTTAATCTCCTCCTGGCTTGCTTTTCGATCTACGCCGAGAATCTTGTAATAATCCTGATATTCCATACCTTGATTTTATGCACAGGCGGTGTCCGAAGTCAAGCGTAATGAAAAGAATCTTATAGAACTCTAATTGTTATCCCCAGCCGGGCAAATTTTCATCCGCAGCCGGAAATCCATTTGGAGAGAGCCGAACGCCGTGCCCATCCCGCCCGCTATGGATGATTTTAGAATCTTGCAAAATTGTAATGCAGCGATGCTAAAAGATTATCCATCAGAGCGCTTGTTTTTACATCACAGATTGTTATAATGAAAGAATGAGCAGTATTTTTTATTGCCTCAGGACAGATGTCGCATGCCAGTGAGCGCTTTTGTGTGACAGCAAAAGGTTTCTTGTTGTGAAAGGAGGAAAGCACAGGCAGCATAATGATTTTCATAGTTCATAACCAATTGTTCACATCCATAAGATAAGAAAGGAACGGGGATCATGAAAATATTTCGTTTGCTCAGTATGCTGGCAGCGCTGGCGCTGGTGTTGAGTTTGTTGCCGGCTGCGGCGCTGCCGGCGTCCGCTGATGATGGCGGACAGGAAATCAACAGGGATGTTCTCTATATGCCGGGTGAGGTGATCGTCGGCTTTGCCGAAGGACAGACGCCCAAGCAAACCGCGGCGCAGGCGGCAGCGCTGGCAGGTGAAGTTGGGGCGCAGGTGGCGGAGGTTTCTGGCAGCACTGCCCTGCTGCGCTTTGCGCCGGATGCGGATGTGCCGGCGCTGGCGGAACAGTTGAGCGGCGTGGGGGGCGTGGCGTATGCCGAGCCGAACTATATTCACTGGATACCGGAGGAAAACGCCCTCGGCGAGGCGCACGCGGTGGATGAAGTGAAGATGACCATCCAGGAAATGCTGCCCGCTGGAGATGTGTTTGGACGGCGGGCTGTAGAATTATCGAAGACCGGTCAACAGCGCACGCTGACGATGAGCACAGATCAACTGCGCACCATACGCCGTCTGAGCGGCAAGCAAAGTCTCCCTGCTTTTCCCAGCGACCCGTATTTGTGGGATAACTGGGGCTGGGATTACGTGCGGGCGAGCATCATCTGGCCTGATAAAGCTGCCAACCCGATGGTCTGCGTGATCGACAGCGGAATTGACATCAACCATCCTGACCTGAAGGGGCGGGCACTGAACGGGCGTGATTTTGTCAACGATAACGAGTCGCCTAATGTTGCCAATGATGACAACGGACACGGCACCCATGTTGCCGGGACCATTGCGGCGGTGATGAACAATAAAAAAGGGATTGCCGGCATCTCGACCGGCAAAGTGCTGGCGGTCAAGGTGCTGACGGCGCAGGGTTGGGGGACCACCTTCGATATTGTTCAGGGCATCCGCTACTGCGCCGACAACCCCTATGTGAAGGTGATCAACATGAGCCTTGGCGGACCTGCGAGCACTGCAGAATACAATGCCTTGACTTACGCCATCGTCACCAAGGGTAAACTGGTGGCGGCGGCGGCAGGCAACGGCAGCACTTCCAGCCGCAGTTACCCCGCCGGCTGGGCGGATGACGCGACAATCGGGGGCGGGCTGATTTCCGTAGCGGCGGCGAGACCCTGGTACAGCGACTCGTACGACGGTAATAGAGACGGCTTTTTGTGGGTGGACACGGACGGCGATGGCGTTGAGGATGATGACGAACTGTTTTACCCCGATCAGTGCGCAGCCTGGTTCAGCAACTACGGCGCGTGGGTAGAGATGATTGCCCCGGGGGAGAATATTCTTTCCACTCTGCCGACGTCCTACAACTATTATGGCAAATATTTCGCAGGTACTGATGCGGACGGGGACGGGTATGAGTGGTTCAACGGCACCTCGATGGCGGCGCCGCACGTTGCCGGCGCGGCGGCGCGCGTCTGGAGCGTGTTCCCAGCCTACACGAATCAACAAGTTGCCCAGCGGTTGTGGGAAACGGGCGACCAAGCCGATAGCTGGTGGGTTACCGCTATGGATCCAAATATGAGCGATCCCAGCCAGGGTTATAGGAGCGGTGGTTATCGCGGCGAGGCGCCCTACTGCTGGCCCGATGCCACCAAAGGCGCTCAGTACACCATGGATAGTGCCCGCTATCTCAATGTGGCGCGCGCCATGGGGCGCGGCGCGTTGGTGGGCGCTTTCTGGGATGCTGCCAGCGGTATGCCGCTGGAGAAGGCTTTTGTCTATGCCTATACCGGCAGCTCTCTGAAAGATGCCGCTACTATTGGCCGCGATAGCCCCTATTTCTACCTGTTCAATCTGCCCGCCAACCAATGGCTTGACATCAAGGTCAACAAGAGCGGTTATACCTCTGGCACAGTATATCTGATAAGTATAATGTTTTTTGAAGGCGGGGGATTGTTCAGTACTCCATTTACGTACACCGGAGTACCGCCCAAAGGCAACATTACTCCTGTGTTAAGCTGGTCGAGTACCGCGGGCGACGTTGATTTGCACGCCTGGCTGCCTTACAAGGCATACCCGGAGTACCCGGGCGGTTTTGGCGCAGTGGTGGGCAGTGGTTTATCCGGACACAGCCGTGATGTCGGCGCCGGCGATCTCTCCGGTTTCCCACGCGCCCGCTGGAACCGCGAAGGCGGCTGGCTCGACTGGCTGGAAATCGAGTCGATCAGCATTGCCCCGCGCCCGGGTTATCCGGCCATGCCCTATTACAATCAGACCTCCAGCGATCACTATGACTTCCTGGTTCAGAATTTTGGTGGTCTGCAGAACAGCTATATGCTGTTTGACCTCTGGTCTGGCGGGAAGATCGTCGGCAGCGTTTATAAGGGCTACCCAGCCTGTCCTGGTGGTATGAACTGGTGGTATCCTGGGTACATGCAATTTGGTACTTTCACCCCAGTCAACCAGTGTGGGAACGGTACAACACCACCAACAGGCGTCTGGCCCTATGCAGCCGATTTGGCTGTTCAGCGTGGTGTGCCGCTGGTACCGGTAGAGAAGCTTATAAGGTAAAGTACGTCTCTTTTCAGCAACAACCCTCACAGGCTGCACAGACCTGTGGGGGTTGTTTGTTTTTCATAAAGGCAGGTTGACGGCTTTAACGCAGCAGGCTCAAAAGTTCCCCCTTCCGGGAGAAGGGGCTCCTTGGGAAGGGGGAGGCACAAGGGGGAAGGGAGAACTGGAAAGGCAGCCAGCGTTAATACTGCCCGAACTCCCTGGCGGCTTTGCTCATCAGGTAAATGTGGTAAGGCGGCACGGTTGCTGGAATGTCGCACCCGCCCATGAAAACAAAGCCGCTCCTGATCTGCTTGCCGATTTCAATGTTCTTGCGGCAGGCTTCATAGACCTGTTCCGGCGTGCCTTTGACGATGATAGCAGGTTCTACGTTGCCGCAGATGATCTCGTTGGGGAAAATCTCGGCTGCTTTGAGCAAATCCACCTCATGCCCGAAGCTGAGCATCCCCGGATCGCCCCAGGGTAAGCGCGCCAGCAGGGGCAGCAGCTTGTTCTGGTCGCCGCAAATATGATCGTAAATGTGCTTGACGCCCTTATCCAATACGTACTGGTGCAGTTCCATGCGGTATGGCAGTACCAGCCGCTCGTACATGCGCGGCGAAATCAACCCATCGGTTGGCGAGGCGATGCGCGGCAGGACACGCTCTGCCCCAAAGGTTTCAATGAACCAGTCTGCCACCTGCTTGAGGTGGTCGGTCATCAGGCGCATGACGTGATGGACGGCATCCGGCTCGCTGGCAGCCCATTCAAGAAACTTATCCACGCCGCACAGATTGGCGCAAAAGGTGAACGGACTGCCGTAAATGAAGGCGATTTGTGTGCCGTGTTTTTCCTGCAATTTGGCAAATTCCATCATGCGCGGCAGACAGCCTGCCGTTCTGACATCCGGCAGTTCCAGGCGGTAAATATCCTCCAGCGTTTGCACCGGGCGTTTGGCAACCGATGGGCCTGAAGCCCAGCGGTCCTCGGGCCAGGCGATCTCGCCGCCGAATTCCCAGGCGCCATATGCCACAAACGTATAAAACGGGGCAATCTCGGCATCGTATTGTTCCATGGTCCACATCTGCGCCAGATAACTGCGCTCCGGGAATTCGAAAATATCCGCTTTGGGGATGCCGACATTGGCGGCGCAAAAGCTATACCCCTTATGCACAAACGGGACGGCATCCACCGGCTGACGGTTGAGCAGCGCCTCAATGCGCTCGTTTTGCGTCATGGTTTTTCTGGTCATGGGTGTTGTTCCTTTCACATCACGGTCGGATCAATGGCAAACTTGATGCCCTCAAAGCGGCGGATGCGCTCAAAGGCGGTGATAAGCTGGCTAAGCGGCATGGTATCGGTGATGAACTTGCGTCCATCCACCAGCCGGCTGGCGAGCATGTTGACCGAACGGCGGTAATCGTCCGGGTCCTGATGAAAGACGCCGATCAGCTTGTGTTCAAAGTAGTGCATGGCGTGTGTATCCACCGTAATGGTTGTTCCGGCTTTACAGCCGCCATGAAAGACTACCGTGCCGGCTTTGCGGATCATTTGGATCGCCTCCTCCCATGCCTGCGGGAAACCCGCCGCCTCAATGGCTGCGTCCACGCCCCGCCCGCCGTCGGTCAGTTCTTTGACCATCTGAATGCGGTCTTTGGGGTCGGTCACTTCCAGAATATTAATGAACTCATTGACGCCGAACTCACTTGCCACGCGCTTGCGCTCTTCGGTGATCTCTCCGGAGAGGATGACGCGCGCCCCTTGCAAATGTGCCAGCCGGCTGATCATCAATCCGAGCGGACCGGAACCCAGTACCGCCACCGTGTCGCCCTGACGGATTCCGGCATGGCGGATGCAGTGAATGGCAGTGCCCAGCGGTTCGGAAACCGCTGCTTCCTGAAAGGTCATGTGGTCGGGTATCTTATAGACGTTGTGTTTGACCATGCGCGCGGGGATGACAATGTATTCGGCATAAGCGCCGTTGAGGATGAGCAAGTCCTCGCACAGGTTGCGATGTCCAATTTTGCAATAGTAACATTCGCCGCAGGGCACCGCGTTGCAGGTGCAGATGCGGTCGCCTTCCTTAAAACTGCGTTACTCCTTCGCCAACCCCGACCACCTGACCGCTGAACTCATGTCCAAAAGTGGAGGGGACTTTCTTAATAATGGCTGGATGTCCGCGTTCGTAGGTTTTAATGTCCGTTCCGCAGGTCAGCGCGGCGCCGATCTTAACCAGCAGCTCACCGGGTCCTGGCGAGGGAACATCAATGCGTTCAAAGCGCACATCTTTGGGTGCGTAAAACATGGCAGCGTTCATTTTGGTCATTGTTCATTCTCCTTCTTGCTATTGCACTGGCAGTTACAGATAAAGAAAATTGCTGACAGCATAACAGGCACTTACAGTTTTGTGATTTTCCCGCAGCGGGCAGGCTGGAAAACTGCCCGGCGAACATGTTAATCCAGCTCCAGCAGTGTTCCAGCGGCAGCGCGCTTGACCGCCTCATCCAGAATAGCGGCGGTGGCGCGCGTGCCGATCATGGCTGCACCCGCTTTGCGATATTCCAGCACCTGATCCAGCGTGCGGATACCGCCGGAGGGCTTGACCTTGACTTTAGGGCTGCAACTGGCGCGCATCAATTTGACATCCTCCAGCGTTGCCCCGCCCGGACCGTAACCGGTCGAGGTTTTCACGAAGTCCGCCCCGGCGCGCTCGCTGATCTGACAGGCGGCAACAATGCGCTCTGGCGTCAGATAACAGGTCTCAAATATCACCTTGACGGGTACGCCGCGCTTGTGTGCTGCCTCAACCACAGCCCGGATGTCTTCTTCGACATAATCGTAATGTCCGGCGACCAGACGGCTGATTGCCAGCACCATGTCCAGATGAGCGGCGCCGTTATCCATTGCCAGCTCTGCCTCATACACTTTGGCTTTGGTCAGGTTGGAGCCGTGCGGGAAGTCCACCACCGTGCTGACCTGAATCCCGCTGCCAGCCAGCCGTTCGACAGCTTTCGGCACGTCATACGGCGCCACCATCACCGTTGCACAGCGATATTGTTTGACCAGTTCAACCCCTTCGTCAAATTCCTCATCGGTCAATGTGGGACGCAGCAGTGAATGATCAATCATTGCCGCAATGTCTGCTACAGTTAATACTTTACCCATGATGAACCTCTCTACAAACTCTTAATGCTGTGAAGTCTCCAGTGTGAAATTCAGGCGGATGACGTACACACCGCTCCCATAAATCACCGGACGGTTTTCCGCCGAGTAGGAAATGCGCGTTCGCAGCAGGGCTGGTGTACCGGTTTCGCGCTTGAGCAGTTTGGCTTCGCGCGGCTGTAACGCCATCGCTCCAACCGTGTCATAAGCGCGGATAATCTTTAGCCCATAGTTTTTCATCAGAACATAATAGGTGGATTGCTCCCACCCTCGATCGCTGAACATCGAGCGGTTGATGCCTGGAAAATTTCTTGCGATGGTGTACCACTTCTCCACGCAAACCGGATCCCCGTTGACACTGCGCAGCCTTTCCATGACGACCAGCTTCTCGCCGGTCTCTACTTCCAGAATGCCGGCAACCTGCGCCGGAGCGGGGATGAAGTCAAACGTCAGAATGCGGGTCACCAATGGCTGATTCTGGCTGAGAAACTCGTTCGTGAAACTCCCCAGTTCCCGCAGGGTGACCTCAAAAGGCGATTTTGTCACCATGGTGCCTTTGGAACGATGACGCTCCAGCACGCCGGAATACATCAACTCGGCGATTGCCTGGCGGATGGTGGCGCGGCTGACCTGAAAGCGCTGCTGCAGTTCCTTTTCCGTAGGGATGAAATCTCCCGGCTGATAGACGCCGGATTGAATCTCGCGCCACAGGATTTGTGAGACCTGATAGTAGAGCGGTATGGGAGTTTCGCGGTTAATTTCTTTCGCCAAGCTTTTCTCCTCATTCCTTCAGATATTTCTCGTAATCCGGGTTGACACAAAACTTTGGTGTCTTGTGGTTGACCAGGAAATCATACAGCCCTTGTGCCATAATGGTTGCGCCGATTTCAGCCGCTTGGATGGAGGCACCTGCCAGATGCGAGGTCGCCGTGACGTTTTCCAGTTCGTACAGCGGGCTGTCGGGCGGCGGCGGCTCGGCTTCAAAAATATCCAGCGCTGCGCCGGCGATGCGCCGCTCCTTCAGCGCCTTGTAAAGCGCATCATGCTGTACCAGCTCGCCGCGCGCCGTGTTAATCAGATAGGCGGTCGGCTTCATCAGGCTGATTTCGCGCTCGCCAATCATCCCTTTGGTTTCCTTCGTATAGCGGGCGTGGAGCGAGACAAAATCCGATTCTTTGAGCAGGGTATCCAGGTCCACCGCTCTGCATCCCAGTTTTTCGATGTCTTCTACCTTGACGTAGGGGTCATATACCAGCACTTTTGCGCCAAACGCCTGAACCAGCCGGGCTACTTTGCTACCGATGGCGCCCAGACCCACCAATCCAACCGTCGAACTGCCTAACTCATTGCCCACCATCGAATACTGATACAAATCGCCGCGCCAGCGTTTTTCGTTCATCATGGACATGTGAGCGCGGGTGATACTGCGCGACTGTGCCAGCATCATGCCAATCGTGAATTCCGCTACCGCTCCCGAATTCCGTCCGGGCGCATAAATCACCGGGATGCCGCGTTCCGTGCAGGCGTTCCAGTTGATGTTGACTGGACCGCCGCGCGCGGTGGCGATGACCTTCAGCTTCTGTGCCCGCTCCAGCACTTTGCGGCTGATCGGGGCGGTGTGGGTCACTGCCACCTCAGCATCCTGCATAGCGCGCGCAGTTTCCTCTTCATCACCGACAAACTCGCTAATCTCGTCCGTTTTCATGACCGGCGTCACAGGCCAGGTATCCGTCAGGCAGGTGTATTCAAATGACATGCCAGAGCCTTCAAACACCTTCTCCAGCGCCCGCTGAAGCACCTCATTCGTCACAAACAGGTCACCAAGTACCGCAACTTTCATGTGATTTCTCCGCTACTTCTATGTTTGCGTCAGCCGGCTGCTGCCGCTGCCAGCTTCTGCTCGCGTTCCTGCAAATAGCGGTCAATTTCGGCGATTTCTTCTTCGGTCAATTTCCAGTCGCCGGCGCGTGCGGTCTCCTCGATCTGGTCTGGACGGCGGGCGCCTGCGATTGCACCGGTCACCTCTGGGCGGCGTAACGTCCAGGCAAGCGCCAGATTCGCCACCGGCTGCCCATGCCGTTCGGCAATGGGGCGCAGTTTTTCCACGAATTCCAGGTTAATGCTCAAAGCTGGCTCCTGGAAATCGGGATTATTGCGCCGCCAGTCATCCGCTGGGAAGCTCATTGCCCGCTCTTTGGTCATTTTGCCGGTCAGCAAACCAGCCTGCATCGGGCTATAGACAATCACACCGATGTTGTTTTCCTTGCAGAAAGGCAAAATCTCTGCCTCAATATCCCGTTTGATCATGCTGTAGGGCGGCTGGAGTGAGGCAATCGGGTGAATCTTCTGGACACGCTTCATCTGTTCCACATTGAAGTTGGAAACCCCGCCGTAGCGCACCTTGCCCTCCTGGATCAGTTCCGCAATGGCGCCCCAGCCTTCTTCGATGTCTTCATCGGGCCAGGGCCAGTGAATCTGATACAGGTCTATGTAATCCGTGTCAAGACGCTTCAGGCTGGATTCACATTCCGCTTTGATGCTGTCCTTCTTCAGCCAGCCATAGATGTCGCTGCCATCCTCCTTCCAGAGGATGCCGCACTTGGTCGCAATGATGACCTGATCCCGCCTGCCTTTTACCGCCTGCCCGACAATTTCTTCTGAGTGACCGTGACCGTAACCCTTGGCAGTATCCAGCCAGTTGATGCCCAGATCAATGGCTCGCTGAATGGTGGCAATGGAATCCCTGTCATCTTGTGGTCCCCAGCCATAGGGATTATCGCCCCCGCCGATTGCCCAGGTGCCCAAACCGATGGTGGTGATGTACAAATCGCTGTATCCTAACTTACGCTTTTCCATTTCTGTCTGCCCCTTTCTTTTTGAACATTCCGATTTCACATCCTCCCGCTTCTCACTGGATGGTCAGCGTGGAGGCTGCATCAAAATAGTAGAAGCGGTTAATGTCCATTTCCAATCCGATGGTGCTATGCAGTCTGGGAATCACGTCTGATGACACTTTTGCTTTGATCTCTTCCGACTTCAAACGCACGGTGACGATGGAAGTTTGCCCCAGCGTATCCAGCAGCACGACCTCGCCGCGCGTATGCGCCCGCGGGTCGTCTGCCGGTACCAGGCGGATGTCCACCGGTCGAATGCCAATCTTCAGTTGGCAATTGCCCATTTTCTCCGCCAGCATTGCCTGATCGCGTGGCGGGATCGGTACGCGGTAGGGCGTATCACACTCGACGATTGCATAATCGCCGTGATAATCCACAGAAAAAACGTTCATCGGCGGGTCGCCCACAAACGTTGCCACATAGAGATTGACCGGCTTGTAGTAAATCTCATCCGGCTTGCCCACCTGTTCAATCACGCCTTTGTGCATGACAGCGACAGTATCCGCCATCGAAAGCGCTTCCAATTGATCGGGTGTAGCGTAGAATGTGGTAATGCCCAGCCCTTGCTGTATCTTTTTCAGCTCCGAGCGCATGCGGTGGCGCAGTTTGGCATCCAGATGAGCGATGGGTTCATCCAGCAGATAGGCTTTTGGACGCCGTACCAGCGTCCGCCCCAGCGCCACGCGCTGCCGTTGACCGCCGGAGAGTTCGCGCGGATAGCGGTGCAGTAAATCGCCCAGCCCGAGCATTTCTGCCACTTCTCTGACCCGCAGTTCGCGCTGTTCACGCGTCAGGGTTCGCTTGCGCTCCGGCGCTTCCAGCGGAAACATCAGATTCTCAAAGACGGTGAAGTGCGGATAGAGGGCGTAGCTCTCAAAGGCAGTTGCCACATCTCGGTTTTGCGGGAACTCATGGGTAATATCCCTGCCATCCAGTAAAATCTGTCCTTCGTCTGCCTGCTCAATACCGGAAATAATGCTGATCGTGGTGGACTTTCCTGCCCCCGAAGCTCCCAGCAAGACGAAGAATTCACCATCTTGAATCGTATAGCTTACATTCTTCAGGGCAGTGACCGCTCCAAAACGTTTGCTGACATGCTTAAGTTCTACTTTTGCCATGCAAGTCTCCCAATGCTCGACTCATATACAGCACATTGTTGCCCGTCTCGACATCAAAGAAGTGCATGTGCCGCTGGTCAAAGGTAACATAGATCGTTTGTCCAATGGCAGGGCGTAAGTTACCCAAAACCTGGGCGAGAAAAATATCGCCGTTCATTTGCAGAGAGATGATGGTGCGGTCGCCTTGTGGTTCGACAAAATCCACCTTCAGCCCAAAGCTGTTCGGCATCGGCGTCAGGCTGACCAGCACGTCTTCCGGGCGCACGCCCAGTTTCAGCTTCGCGGCGCCGCGATATTGCAAAAAGCGCGACTTACAGATGTCATCCAATTGCAGGCGGAACGATGGCGAGACGACAAAGTAGTCCTCGCCTTCCTGGACCAGCTCGCACAGGGTGAAGTTCATTGGCGGCTCGCCGATAAACCCGCCGACGAACTCGTTTGCCGGGTTGTAATAGATATCCAATGGGGTTCCTACCTGCTGGATGCGCCCCAGATTCATGATGGCAATGCGGTCTGCCATTGCCATGGACTCAACCTGATCATGGGTAATATACAGCGTGGTGACGCCAAGCTCGGCAACCTGCTTCTTCAGCTCGTCGCGCATTCGGGCGCGCAAGCCGGCGTCAAGGTGTGAAATGGGTTCATCCATAATCAGCACAGCCGGCTCCCGCACGATGGCGCGCCCAATCGAAACCCGCTGCATCTCGCCGCCGCTCAAATGCTTCACGCCGGTCTTGAGCACCGCTTCAAGCCCCAAAAATTCAGCCGCCCATTTCACCTTGCGGTCAATCTCCGCTTCGGGCAGATTGCGCACTCGCAGGGGAAAAGCGATGTTCTCATATACATTCAGGTTGGGATAAAGCGCCCAGTTTTCAAAGACCATTGCAACATTGCGTTCGCTGGGGGGCATGTTGTTGACGACTCGGTCGTCAAAGAGGATCTCGCCGCGGGTGATTTCCTCCAGACCGGCAATCATGCGCAGGGTGGAGGACTTGCCGCAGCCGGAAGGACCCAGGATGGAGAAAAACTCCCCATCTTTACACTTCCAGCAGGCATCTATGACCGCCTGCACCTTGCCGCCGTAAATTTTCCAAACGTTACGCAGTTCTACACTTGCCACAGTTCATTTCTCCTGTAAAACCGCCTACACACCCATCTGATAGGCGGCACGGAACAGCCACACCGCCCGTGAGGCTTTAATCGGGATGCCTTTGTCGGAAATGGTCACGCGGAAGCGCTGCAATACAGGCGTGCCCGGCTCAACCTGCAAATAATCCGCTTCGCGTTTTTCCAAACACACCACAGTCACCTCATCAAACGCCTTGTCCGATTTCAAGCCAAACTTTTGTTCCATCACAGCGAACGAAGACTGCCCGCTGCCTTCTTCGGTGAACAAATCGGGAGTGATGCCTGGGTAGTATTTTGCAGGGAAGTATGAGGTTTCAATGGCTACCGGTACGCCGTTGACTGTGCGCAGCCGCTCCATGATCTGCACTTTGTCGCCCGCCTCCAATGCCAGCCGTTTCTGGATAGAGGGCCAGGCATCCACCAGTTGCCAGTTGATGATTTCTACGCCCGGCTCTTCGCCGCGCTTTTTGGCTTCTTTGGTAATGCTGTGGCTGCCTCCCAGCGTTGCCCATAATTTGCGTTTGGGCACGCGTACGGTTGGCAGCGGCTGGGGGCGTTCGCGTTCCAGCTCGCCTTCGTAGATCAATTCGGCAATTGCATCGGCAATCTCGGCTTCGCTGGCGTTAAAACGCTGCGCCAGTTCTGCAACCGAGGGCAGCGGGTCGCCAGCTTTGAATTCGCCGGATTGAAGAAGTTTTTCAATTTCAAAGAAGTATTGATTCATCTTTCACCTCTATCCTTTCAGTCATTAGCCTTTCACACCGCCGCGCGTTAACCCTTCCACCAGATTGCGGGAGAACAGGAAGACCAGAATATAAATCGGCACAATGCCTGCCAGCGCTGCAGCGGACATCTCTCCAAACTGCAAGCCATGTTCACCCACATAGCGCGAAATGCCGATCGGGAATGTATTGGACTGCACGCCGTAGGTCAAAATCAGGGCGAACAAAAACTCGTTCCAGGACAGAATCAGGCAGATCACACCTGTTGCCAGTACACCCGGACGAATTAAGGGGAACACCACCCTTCGCAGCGTATCCAGCTTGCTATAGCCGTCAATCCAAGCTGCCTGCTCCAGCTCTTTGGGAATGGCGCGGATGTAACTATCCATCAGCCAGACAGCAATCGGCAAATTTGCCATCGTGTGCACCAGTAACAAACCCAGCAGGGTATTCTGCAGCCCAACCATCTTCACCATGGCAAAAATAGGGATGCTGACCACGATGGGCGGCATTACATACGTGCCTAAAATCCAGGCTGGAAAGAACCACCCGCCGGTTTTGAAACGGATGATGGAGTATGTGGTTGGTACGGCAATGGCTAATACCAGGATGGTGCTAAAAAAAGCCACCACCGTGGAGTTGAATAGATAGCGCACTAGCGGCACGTTACGGAATGCCTTGATCCAGTTGATGGTGGTGATCGGACCGGTGGGCAGCAGCGCTCCGGAAACGCGAATCTCAATCGGTTCCTTAAGGGAAGTCGAGGCGATGTAGATGATGGGGATTAAGATCGCCAGGATGAAAAACAGCAGCAAGAGGATGCGCATCACGCGCCCAAACAAAATGTGGCTCAGATAATAGCCAATGTCCTTGCGGGCAACAATCTCTTCTGCTTCTGCGTGGATTTCAAAAGCGCCGTTCGTTTCCATCATTCAACCCTCTTCAAGAGCAATTCGCGCCCTTTGGTGAGCAGAGTCGCCAGAACGCTGATCAGGATCAGCACCAGAATGCTGAGCGCGCCGCCATAGCCGGTCTGGAATTGCTTAAAACTGACACGGTAGATATAAAACGATGCAACCTGGGTGGTATTTCCCGGTCCACCAAAGGTTAACATGTAAATCAGGTCAAAGACCTTCAGAGCAATCAGAAAGCGGAACAAGAAAATGACAATCACTTGCGGGGCGACCATGGGCAGCGTCAGGCGTTTGAAGACATACCAGGCGGATGCGCCGTCCACCATTGCCGCCTCATAGGGGTCGCGCGGCAGTGATTGTAAGGCTGCCAGGCAAAGCAAAAAGCAGAAAGGTGTCCACTGCCAGATATCTGCAAGCATGATAGAAGGAAATGCCAGCGTCTTATCGCCAAGAAAAGCTACCGGTGCACTGACCAGTCCCCATTTGAGCATATAGTAGTTGAGCATACCCTGATTGGGGTCATAAATCAGCCGCCAGATCATAGCAATGGCTACCGGTGGTGTGAACAAAGGAAGCAGCGCCAGCGTGCGCAGCACGCCGCTCAACTTACGCTCGCGCTGCATGGCAAAAGCCAGTACAAAACCCAGAAACGTCTGTATCGTCGTCACCACAAAAGCAAATACCAGTGTATTCACCAAAGAATCCCCAAAGACCTCGTCGGTCAGGGCTTTCTTGTAATTTTCAAACCAGATGAAATCGTTAAACGGCTTTGAGATGGTTGAATCCGTGAAACTGATGCCCAACACGTAAATCAGCGGAACAAGCGAAATGATCAACAGGATGATGAACGTGGGCAATGCCATTAATTTGGGCGTATATTTCTCAATCGTTGCATTCACAGCCCTACTCCTTTACCAGTGAAGGGGATGGGGGAAGGCTCCCCCATCCCTGACAAGCTGCATTACTTCAGCATTTCTTCCCAGGCTTTCTGGGTATCGTCAAGTGCTTGCTTGGGCGTCTTCTGTCCGGTCAAAGCCAGCGACAGATTGTCATTAAGCGGCTCCTGCAGTTTGAACCACAGTGCACTGGTCGGCCAGGCGACGGCGTTCTTGTGTGCCTCGCGGATGGCGTCGGCGACCTCTTTGCCTACAAACTCAATATACTTTGGATCGTCAAGGGTGGACTTGCGCACCGGATCAATGCCGCCCACCACGGTATTGTACCGTTTGGCGGTTTCAGGATCGGCGGTGAATTTGAGAAATTCAAAGGCGCACTCTTTGTTCTTTGAACCGGTCGAAACACCCACTCCAAAACCGGCATTCACAGAAGCCACTACTTTCCCTTTGTCCCCCGGACCTTTTGGCAGCGGCACAACGCCCCATTGCCCGACGATCTTGGAAGCAGACGGGTCATCGGTCATGGAACCCAGATCGGTCCAGAATTCCACCATGCCGACCTTGCCGGTGAACCAGCCGCCCAGCGCCTCATCGAATGCCACCGCAGAAGCAGTTGGCAGAGCATATTTAGACTGCTCGACCAGTCCTTCCGGCGCTGCGACCGCCTCCGGACTGTTGACCACAGGCTTTCCATTAGCATCAAAGAATGAGCCGCCGTAGGAACCCAAACGGTTCAGGAAGGTGCCGATGAGAATCAGCGGAATCTTGGCGCCCATGATGGCGCAGCCATAAGCGGCACCCTTCTCACCTTCGGTGATGGTCTTGCAGACGTTCAGGTACTCGTCCCATGTTGCTGGCGGTTTGAGATTATATTTCTCCAGCAGTGGCTTGTAATACCACAGGATGTGCATGTCGCCGTCGTAGGGAATACCATAGCGGGAGTTGCCAATCTTGGTGAACGTATCGAAGTAGGTGGGGAAGAAGTCATCTGCCTTCAGCCAGCCGGCATTGTCCACATACCATTGATCCAGGTTTTCCAGCACATTGCTTTCCACTAACGTGCCAAGCCCGGGATACCAATATTCGATGACATCCACCTCGTTGGCGCCGGAAGTGACATCCAGCACTGCCTTTTCGATGACATTGTCATAAGGTACCACAATCAGCTCAACGGTTGCGCCGGAAACTTCCTGGAACCAGGTTTGCAGGTTCTGCGCGGCGACATTGTGCGGCTGAATGGTCAGGAACTTGATCGTTTTACCGCTGCATACCTCCTTATTGACTGCCGCAGAAACCTCTGGGGGTTTTTCGGGTGCTTTGGTTGGTTCAGCAGGTTTTTCGGGTGCTTTGGTTGGCTCTGCCGGCTTTTCGGGTGCGGGTGTTGCCGCCGGCTGACAGGCTACCAGCAGCATGGCAAGCACGACGAACACGCTCAAGACTAGTGTTAGCTTTTTCACAGTTTCCTCCTCCAGATGGTAAAAATGTAAAGCGGATTTTGTAACTCACCTTACGCAGATTTGAGTAAACTTGGTGTATGAAAAACGGCAAACTCCTGGACTTGTACAGCGACTATCTGATAAGCGCCTTTGGGCAAACCACCGCGACCGGGCTGTCCTCCCTGTTGGATGGT
>DAOTYY010000009.1:0-13666 GCA_034434695.1 Anaerolineaceae bacterium | reverse complement strand
TGCCCGGTAATGGGTAGACAGGGATTTGTTACCTCGCGCTATATTCCTTGATTTTCTAGAATGAAAAGAATTATTCCCGGGTTTTGGCAATCAGGTTTTGTGTTTATTATCGTCATTGGACTGATTTTGTTAGCATTCAGTGGGTATTTGGGTACGGTTCTTAATACAAGCCTTTCACCTCTGATAGGAATTCAGCATTGGATTTCCAGTCGGTACAATGCGGTTTATGAATTCGTCACTGTACCCCGCGATATTGCCTCTTTGCGCCAGCGCAATGCAGAGTTGGAAGCAGAAGTTGCCATGCTGCGTACTGAGGTGATCCAGCTTCAACAACAATTGGCAGAAGCGCAATCACTTTATGCATTGCTGGATTTTGCGCGCGAACAACCTCAAAACCAATATATTGCTTGTGCAGTTATTGGACGGGACCCCAGCCCTTTTCTTCATTACATTATCATAGATCATGGTTCGGATGATGGTATTCGCCATGGGATGCCTGTCGTCACTGAGCGCGGCCTTGTTGGGCGTGTAGATGCTGTTATTGCTCAAGCAGCACGGGTACAACTGATTACCGACCCTGCAGTCTCAGTAAATGTGCGTTTAGAGAAAGCTGGCGTCGAAGCGGTATTAAGTGGTTCACTGACTGGTGATTTGAATTTGGAAATGATTCCGCAGGATGTAGTGATTGAGCCGGGTGATTTGTTGCTTACCTCTGGATTGGGTGGCAATTATCCGTCTGATGTACTGGTTGGGCAAGTTATTGGTTTACGTAAACGCGAAAATGCGCTATTTCAGTCAGCCTCAGTGCAACCAGCAGTTGATTTCTCTGGCTTGCAAGCCGTTCTGGTTATTGTGAATTTCCGTCCTGTAGACATTACGCCACTGATTACAACAACCGCGCCCTGACTCTTGAGAAAAGTGGAAATATTATTGGCTTTTCCCATACTTGCAATATCGGTGATGATTCAGACCTCGATTGTCAGTCACTTGACTTTATTGCATGGTAGCGCAGATTTGGTTATGCTGGTGGTATTAGCCTGGTTATTGCAAGAACGAGTGAAATACGGCTGGGTTTGGGCTTTACTGAGTGGTTTGTTGATTGGTTTTATATCTGCACTCCCACTGTTTGTTCCTTTACTTGCTTATATAGTTTTATATGCCCTAACAAGAGTGTTTCAGCAACGAGTATGGCAAATTCCAATGGTGGCGATGTTCATCTTAACAGTAATTGGAACATTATTACAACATTTTTTCACAATCGTGTCTTTGCAAATAAATGGTGTTTCCATAGTGTTTAGTGAAGGTTTAAGATTGGTAACACTCCCCAGTGCGTTGTTAAATCTGCTATTATCGATCCCAGTGTATGTTTTAGTGACAGATATAGCTGGTTGGGTATACCCTGAAGAGGTAACGATATGAACGGAACGGAAAAGTTAAGGATGCACTTTGAACCCTGGCGTCTATGGGTTTTTTACATAGTTGTGGCAGTTGTATTTGGATATTATACATTCCGTTTGTTTAACTTACAGATTTTGGAGGGGAGGGAATTTTTGGAACAGTCGGATGAAAACCGTACCAGAATTGTAAGTGTTCAAACAGAGCGAGGTATCATTTATGACCGAAATGGGTTTGTTTTAGCTCGAAATGTTCCTTCTTACAACGTAGTCATTACACCTGCTTACCTGCCCGCTGATCAAGGTGCTGTTCAGGAAATCTATCGTCAGTTATCTCAACTAATTGATATACCTGTTAATCGTGGGGTGACAGACGAAACCACTGTTAAGACATTCAAGCCTTGTGATAATGACTTGGGTATCTCTCAAATAGTTTATATTGGGGATACGAATGCTCCTTATGAACCCGTGCGGATAAAATGCAATGTTGATCAAAAGACAGCAATGATTGTTAAAGAAAGAGCAGCGGATTGGGCTGGAGTTGGGATTGAGATTGAGCCCGTGCGGGATTACCCGACGGGTGAGTTAACTGCGGAAGTGATTGGCTTTCTAGGACCAATTCCGGCATCACTGGAACAAGAATATCGAGATCTGGGGTTTGTGCCTGGACGTGACAAGGTTGGATATGCGGGTGTAGAGGCGTCTCTGGATGATTTATTGCGTGGTAAAAATGGGATAAGGGTAGTTGAAGTGGATGTTGCTGGTAAGGAGATACGTGATTTGGAACCGCCGATTCCTATTCAGCCCGGGTATAACATTCGTTTGACTATTGATACGCGATTACAGAGCGCAGCAAAAACAGCATTGATTGAAGAAATCCGTTTTTGGAATACTTATCTAAACACAATTCGCTCGACAAATGGTGTGGTCATCGCAATGAACCCAAAGACAGGGGAAATTCTTGCCCTGGTTTCTTATCCCACATTCGAAAATAATCGTATGGCTCGGTTTATTCCGGCTTACTATTATGAACAGCTCTCCCGAGATCCTAACCGTCCATTGTTCAATCATGCGATTTCCGCTGAACATCCGCCGGGATCGGTCTTTAAACTTGCAACAGCAATTGGGGCGCTCAACGAAAGGGTAATTACACCTGAGCAAAAAATAATCGATCCGGGCAAGATCACGATTACGCAGAAATTTTCTCCGAATGATCCTGGTACGGATAGAGATTATGTCTGCTGGAAAGAAGACGGGCATGGTGAAGTTGATTTCTTGCATGGAGTCGCCTGGTCGTGTGATGTTTATTTCTATAAAATCAGCGGGGGTTACAAAGACGAGGTTAAGGAAGGACTGGGAATTTGGCGGTTGGGTGAATATGCGCGCGCGCTTGGATATGGGACGATAACAGGTATTGAGCTTCCCGGTGAAGCAGATGGACTGATACCCGATCCTGACTGGAAACGAGTGAATGTTGGAGAAAATTGGGCAACAGGTGATACTTATATAGCAGCGATGGGTCAAGGGTATGTTTTGGCTACCGTGCTTCAGGTGTTGGTTTCAGCCTCGATTATTGCGAATGATGGGAAATATATGCAGCCCACTTTAGTCAGAGAAGTGTTGGACGCAGATGGCAATGTGATTCGTCCTTTTCAACCAAAATTAAAGTGGGATATTACCAAAGATCCAATCATCTCCGTATATGATGAAAACTTTTACAAGACAGACGAAAAGAAAACTGTTGAACCGTGGGTCGTGCAGCTTACGAAACAGGGAATGCATATGGTAACGCTGGAAGGTGGTACAGCATATAAAGAATTTCGAAGTATGCAAATTCCCTCGGCTGGGAAAACTGGTACGGCAGAATACTGTGATAATGTTGCTCAATCCAAAAATCTTTGCAGGCCTGGGAATTGGCCGACGCATTCGTGGTATGTTGGCTTCGCGCCGTACGACAATCCTGAAATTGCAGTTGTGGCTTTTGTATACAATGGTGGCGAGGGTGCAAGTGTTGCAGCGCCAATTGTCCGTAAAGTGATGGAAGCCTATTTTGAACTTAAAGCAATAGATACTGCTGCTAAAAGCGGCGGGTAAAAAACAGTACTGGTATAATTCAAATTATTATGTTAACCAGCAAACAGTCTTTGGTGCAAATCAAGGGTATTCGAGATGGATTGTTGATTGCGTTGGGCGATGAAGAGTGGTCCGAACTAGTGTCTTCTCTCTTAAAGCAGATTGAACGAGATAAGGAATTTTTTAAGGGTGCCCGTGTTGCCCTTGATGTCGGGAACCACATTTTACATGCTGCAGAGTTGGGGGCGTTACTGAGCAGTTTTTCAGAATTTGGCATATCGTTGTGGGCAGTGCTCAGTAATTCGCCAACAACTGAAAGGACTGCTCAGGATTTTGGTTTGGCAACCCGTTTGTCGTCCGTTAAAACAGAGCGTTCATTGCGAGAAAAGGACACACACATGCCCGGTGAGCCCGCCATTCTGGTTCAACGTACTTTGCGGTCTGGTTACCGGGTTGAGTATCAGGGGCATGTTGTGGTGATTGGGGATGTGAACCCTGGTGCCGAAATAGTGGCTTCGGGTAGTGTTGTTGTGTGGGGCAAGTTGCGTGGTGTTGTGCATGCGGGAGCAGAAGGGGATGAAAATGCTGTCGTCTGTGCTTTAGAAATGATCCCTACGCAACTTCGTATTTCAGGAATGGTGTCGGTCTCTGCTCGGAGACAAGGGAAACCGCTGCCCGAAATTGCACGTATTGAATCTGGACAAGTCATTGTTGAACCTTGGGTATATAGGTAGGGAGGAAAATGAGCGCAACAACAATTACGATTACTTCTGGCAAGGGGGGCGTAGGCAAAACAACAACCACGGCAAATCTGGCTGTTGCATTGGCATTATCAGGTTGCAAAGTGGTTTGTATTGATGCCGACATTGGTTTGCGGAATTTAGATGTAGTATTGGGTTTAGAAAATCGGATCGTTTATGATCTCGTAGACGCAGTCGAAGGCCGCTGCCGGTTGCGACAAGCGATGATCCGTGATAAACGAGTTCCCGAACTTTATCTTATCCCAGCAGCACAAACGCGAGATAAATCTGCGGTTTCACCGAGCGATATGGTGCGGTTAGTGGATGAGTTACGAGAAGAGATGGACTATATTTTAATTGACTCTCCCGCTGGGATTGAACGCGGCTTTCGCAATGCCATTGCGCCTGCCGACTTGGTAATTGTTGTGACGAATCCGGAAGTGTCAGCTGTTCGAGATGCGGATCGAATTATTGGACTTGTGGAGGCTGAAGAAAAGGGTCCAGCCAGGCTAATCATTAATCGCCTGAATCCTTATATGGTGAAGCGCGGTGACATGTTGAACTCCGAAGACGTTCTGGAGCTTCTGGCGGTACAACTAATCGGTGTAGTACCAGAGGACGATGCAGTGATCATCAGTACCAATAAAGGCTATCCTGTCGCGTTGGATGGTAAATCTCGCGCTGGTCAGGCTTTTCATCGAATTGCGCAGCGTCTGAGGGGCAAAGAAGTGCCGATGGAAAGCTTTAGTGAAAAAGAAGATTTCTTTAGCAAGCTTTCCAGGATATGGCGTTCAGGAGGGGATTGAAAATGACGGGTTGGTTGGAGAGATTTTCGCTTGGTAAAACCAAGAGTGCCGAACATGCAAAGGAACGATTGAGACTGGTATTAATTCATGATCGCACTGATTTAACCCCTCACGATCTGGAGGCGCTGAAGAATGATTTACTGGAAGTAATTTGTAAGTATGTTGAAATTGATTCAAAGGGTGCGCATATCAGTGTTGCTCAGGATGGAAGAGAGCAGCGCTTGGTTGCTGATATTCCTATTGCAAAGACACAGAAGAGACGTTCAGGCTAATTCGTTTTAGGAAGCAACTCGTTTGATAAGATGATGCGAAGAGAGTTTTGGCGGCAATTTGATTATTGGCTGTTTGGCAGTGTGGTCATTTTGTGTATTTTTGGTATTGCAATGATTCGCTCTGCCATTGCAGGGAATCAAGTTTTAGCCGAATTGGTTACCCGTCAGTCAATTTATGTTGGTCTTGGTCTTGTGGTTATCCTTGTAACCGCAGTCATTGACTATCATTATTGGGCATCCATTTCGCGTGTGATGTATATTGGTACAATCGCGTTTTTGGTAATTGTTTTTATTGTAGGTGAGGTTCAGTTTGGCTCAGCACGCCGTTTGGATACAGGGCTTTTCTTCATTCAACCATCAGAGATTGCAAAAATTGTGTTGGTATTGGTTTTGGCGGATTTCTTTGCAAAACGTCAGCAACAGACACATAACTTGAGTTGGCTATTTCGCAGTTTCTTAACAACAATGGGTATTGTTGTTTGGATTTTGTTACAGCCTAATTTGAGCACCTCTATCGTCATGATGGTATTGTGGTTTTCTTTATTGTGGATTAGTGGACTGCCTCCCAAGCATTTATTGCTGTTTGCTGGAATTGCGTTGGCGTTGGGAATGATTTTGGGAGGATTGGTTCTGTCAGGGATAAAGTTACCCTTTATTGCAGATTACCAGGTTGCGCGTATTGTTAATTTTCTGTTTCCGGATCCCAATGCACGACATGGCGATACTTACAATGTTGAACAAGCCTTGATCACGATAGGTTCTGGTGGGTGGTTTGGACAGGGATACGGTCATAGCTCACAGGTGCAGTTGCGCTTTTTGAAGGTTCGTCACACAGATTTCATTTATGCTGCGATGGCGTCTGAATTTGGTTTTGTGGGTACAACTATCGTTACAGGCTTGTTGATATTTGTGATTTTGCGCTGTCTTCGTGCAGCGCGCATTGCGGCTGATCCATTCGGAGCTTTAATTGCTTTTGGTATTGCTACTGTCTTATTTTTTCAAACCGCGGTAAATATTGGCGTTAATTTGAACCTGATTCCGGTGACGGGATTGACTCTGCCTTTTGTCAGCTATGGTGGGAGTTCTTTGCTTTCTCTGGTGCTGGGTATAGGGTTGGTTGAAAGCGTTGTCGCACGGCATAAACTTTACGAGGCTTAATTGGGAGAATAATGTCAGAACACATAAAACCAGTTCGCGTCCGATTTGCTCCTTCACCGACCGGACACATGCATTTGGGAAGTGGACGTACAGCTTTGTATGATTACTTGATTGCCCGACAGACAGGGGGGCAATTTATACTACGCATTGAAGATACAGATCGAAAGAGATATGTTCCAGGCGCGGAAAAGGAATTGATTGAAGGCTTGCACTGGTTGGGTTTAGATTGGGATGAAGGACCCGACATAGGCGGTCCTTATGGGCCATACCGTCAGTCTGAGCGAGGTGAAATTTACCGGGAATATGCTGAAAAATTGGTGGAGATGGGGAAAGCTTATTATTGTTTTTGTTCCCCTGATAGATTAGAGCGTGTACGCCAAGAACAGCAAAAACGTAAGGATATCATTCGGTATGATGGTACATGCCGGGGATTAGACCCCGATGAGGCATTGAGGCGCGTTGCCAGCGGTGAACGGCATGTAATTCGTTTCAAAACACCTCGCGAAGGCTCGACGACAGTAAAGGATTTATTGCGCGGCGATATTACAGTGGATAATCAAACTATTGATGATTTTGTTTTGTTGAAATCAGATGGCTTGGCTGTCTATCACTTGGCAGCTATGGTGGATGACCATCTGATGAAAATCACCCATGTTATTCGGGGTTCTGAGTGGTTGCCAACATTTCCGTTACACGCTTTGATTTATCGCGCCTTTGGCTGGCAGGAGCCAGTGTGGGTGCATCTTTCCGTTTTTCTAAAACCCAGTGGCAAAGGAAAAATGAGTAAACGGGAAGCTGCAGAACTTGGCAAGGATGGATATTCGATTTTTATAACCGATTTAAAACAATCAGGGTATGTACCTGAAGCAGTTGTCAATTGGATCGCTTTGATGGGGTGGAGCTATGATGATCGTACTGAATTTTTTACTTTATCCGACTTAATTGAAAAGTTTAGTCTTGAGCGGTTGAATCCTGCACCTGCGGCTATTAACTTTTCAAAATTGGATCATTTCAATGGCTTACACATTAGATCTTTGGCGCTTGGTGATCTGTCGCAACGATTGTACCCATATTTTGAAATGGCGGGATTAAGGGTTGATCCAGTGATTCTGGAAAAGATCACGCCTCTTGTTCAGCCTCGAATCACGACATTGGATGACGCGGTTGATATTGCTGGTTTCTTTTTTCGTGAGCGAGTGGAACCGCGCGTGGAAGAACTGATTGGGAAAGATTTGTCACCACAAGAATCCGCTGAAATTGCCAGAAAATCTTATGTGGTGCTTGAACATGTTGAAGCGTTTAGCGCTGAAAATGCGGAAACTGCTATGCGTCAGTTGGTAGAGGAGTTAGGATTAACTGCAGGGCAAGTATTTGGTATATTGCGCGTAGCCATCACGGGACAAAAAATCAGCCCACCGCTTTTTGAAAGCATGGAGATCATTGGAAAACAAAAAACATTAGAGCGTATCAGTTATGCAGTGAAACTATTGGAAGGTTTGGGCGAAATGGGTTCTTAACGTGAGAGCCTTTTGACCTTTCTTTGTCTTGGAGATGTTTGATGTTGTCCCCACTAGTTGAATGTATTCCCAATTTTTCTGAAGCGCGCCGTCAGGAAGTAGTTGATGCAATTCAGCAATCCATCCAGGAGGTCCCCAATGTTTACGTGCTGGACCGACATTCGGATATGGATCACAATCGTACTGTCATTACTTTCGTAGGATCACCTTCTGCTGTTGAGGAGGCAGCCTTTCAGGCTGTTGCAACGGCAGCTCGGCTGATAGACTTAAATGTCCATACTGGCGAACATCCACGGATAGGAGCGACTGATGTTGTGCCGTTTGTGCCCATTTATGATGTGAGTATGCAGGAATGTGTTGAGATGGCTCGCCGTTTAGGTAAACGAGTGGCTGATGAGTTAAACATTCCGGTGTATTTGTATGAAGAAGCAGCAGTTCGTCCGGATAGGAGAAACTTGGAAAATATCCGGCGCGGCGAGTATGAGGGCTTAAAAGTTGAAATCGCCACCAACCCTGAACGCGAACCTGATTTTGGCCCCTGCCAGTTAGGTCCGGCGGGAGCAACCGTGATCGGTGCCCGTCAGCCTCTGATCGCTTTTAATGTGTATCTTAATACGGATGATGTGAGTATCGCCCAAAGAATCGCGAGGGCAATACGACATTCTAGTGGTGGCTTGCATTATGTTAAAGCACTGGGGGTTCTTGTGGGTGGCCGAGCACAGGTTTCGATGAACCTGACTAATTTTCGACAAACAACCATTGAACGGGTTGTTGAAATGGTTCGCAGAGAAGCTGCTCGCTACGGTACAACAATACACCACTCAGAATTGGTTGGGTTAATCCCTCAAGAAGCGTTAATCAATGCTGCGGTTTGGTATATGCAATTAGATGGATTTGAAACAGCACAAATATTGGAGTATCAGCTTCAGAAAGTGTTGAAATTAGAGCCGCAGCAGGCATTATCCGATCAGAGGTTTGAATTTTTAGACGAATTGGCGAAAGGCAAGCCGACTCCAGCAGGTGGTTCAGCCAGCGCATATGCCGGTGCTGCTGCTGCTGCCCTAGTGGCAATGGCAGCAAGAATAACATTACAGAAAAGAAACTATCCTTCTGTTTCCAATCAGTTATGGGAAGTTGTTGATCAAGCTGAGACCTTGCGCAGCCGATTAATCTCCGCTATTACCAGAGATGCCGAAGCCTATCAACATTATCTGCAAGTGCTTAAGCGATCTAAAGAGATTGGTTCGCAGTCAGAGCTTACATCGGCGGTTTTAGAGATCGTTCAAGTTCCTCTTGAGATGGCACAGTGCGCTGTTGATATTCTAGAAATAATCTTTAGAACTGCAGCAATCTGCCATCCGGCGGTTCTAGCGGATTTGGGAAGCGCTGTGGCATTGGCACAAAGTGCTCTAAATGGTGCTGGAATTAATGTTCGGGAGAACGTGAAGCGGTTGGGGGAGGACTCTCAACTTGCTCAATCTTTGATAAGCAGAGTAATGGATTTTGAAAACCGTTTTATTCAATTAGGAAACCAAGTAAAATCCATTCTGCAGGAGCGGGGTAATCTAAATTTGCCCGGTACTTTATGAGTACTCTACCCAAGTCATGTTATCTCCGTCTGACGACTATAGTCAGTGCGACAGTTTTTTTTGTGGTAAATAGTTGCACTAATACTTTTTCTATGGATTTTCCTACTGTGACCAGTGTTAAGACTTCCCTGCCAGTGGAAATTGAAAGCTTGTCTCAAACGGAACTGGAAAATCAACCTACACTTACGCCACCATCTCTGCCAGCAATCTGGATAGCCCCAGAGGTGCCAGAGGACATCAAACGTCAGATGGTACTTTTGCCGGGTTTTCGTCTGACCAACAAAGCTGACGATGCTCAATTGAAGCTGGAAATTGGCTCGGATTCTATCGCAAGCACATGGATTTATGCTTTGGTTGCACCTTTTCCTACGATTTTGGACAATGTTACATCTCAACAATTGATATCGGTTTGGAAAGGTGAACCATTTGACAGTAATTTACCAGTTGAACGATTGCTGGTCAGCAGGGAAACCAAATCAGTTTTTGATAAAGCTTGGGGACCTGCCTCAAAACACGTTTCAGTGTTTCCAAGTGAACAGATTCTTGATCAGGCGTGGAAGGATAAATCAAGCTGGGCTATCATTCCCTTTCAGGATATTGAGTCGCGCTGGAAAGTGCTCGAAATAGATGGTATTTCGCCGTTGCGAAAGGGCTTTGATGTAAAAAAATATGCTTTGAGGATTGAGTTTTCTTTGCATGGTCCAGAGCACCTTGTCCAAAAAATTCTGGGTTCGGGATTAATTCTACGGTCAAATCGAGATGAACACAAACTGACAACGGTTATCCTAACGGGTGTGACAGCATTGGTGCGTGGAACTGCTAGCATGATGGAAGTAAAAGGATTAACCTATCCGGCGATTGATATCAGGGATTGGTTGCGTGAGGCTGATATAACCCATATCAGTAACGAAATTCCATTTACTCCCAAATGTCCGCCACCTTATCCCAGAGAAAACAATTTGGTTTTTTGCAGTGCGCCGAAATATATCGAATTGTTGCGCGATGTTGGCACGGATGTTGTTGAGCTGACAGGTGACCATTTCCAGGATTGGGGACCTGAGGCTATGTTGTTTACGATTGATTTGTACAGGCAAGAGGGCTGGCAGTTCTATGGCGGAGGTGTCAACCTTGAGGAAGCACGTAAGCCACTGCTCATTGAGCATAATGGCAACAAGATTGCCTTTCTTGGTTGCAATGCTAAAGGACCGGGTTATGCTGGTGCTCGCGAAAATCAGCCCGGGGCTGCTTTGTGTGATTTTGCTTGGATGCGACAGGAAATAAAAAAATTGCGAGATGAGGGTTATCTCCCTGTCGTAACCTTTCAACATCTAGAGTACTATTCATATACTGCACATCCGATTTTGCAAAAAGACTTTCGCGCGATGACAGAGGCGGGTGCAGTCATTGTGAGTGGCAGCCAAGCGCATCAGCCTCACGCATTTGAGTTTGTTAATCAATCCTTACTCCACTACGGTTTAGGAAATTTGTTTTTCGATCAAGTTTTCGAAGGAATACCTACCCGACAGGCATTTATTGATCGGCATGTGTTTTATAATGGAAGATACATTGGAACTGAGCTCTTGACGATTTACTTTGTTGATCTGGCACGTCCTCGCCCAATGACGGTTGAGGAGCGGCAGGATCTTCTGCAAACGGTGTTTACAGCAAGTGGCTGGTAGATATTATTTTTTTATTTGTGTGGAGGTTGCATGGGACTTAAACCTGATCACTGGATTAAAAAAATGGCGAAAGAACATAGAATGATAGAGCCATTCGCCGAGGAACAGGTTCGTGATGGGGTTATCTCTTATGGTGTCTCATCGTATGGCTATGACATTAGGGTCGCGGACGAATTTAAGATTTTTACTAATGTGTATTCGGCAATTGTTGATCCGAAACGATTTGACCCCCGTTCAATGATTGATTTCAAGGGAGACGTGTGTGTTATTCCTCCCAATTCATTTGCTCTCGCTCGCACAGTCGAGTATTTCCGTATTCCACGCAATGTTTTGACGGTTTGTCTTGGAAAAAGCACGTATGCACGCTGTGGGATTATTGTGAATGTAACGCCATTTGAGCCTGAGTGGGAAGGATATGTAACTCTGGAGATTTCAAATACCACCCCCTTGCCGGCAAAGATTTATGCGAATGAAGGGATTGCTCAGGTATTGTTTTTTGAGGCAGATGAGGTATGTGATATATCTTATGCTGATAAGAAAGGCAAATACCAGGGGCAGCAATCTATTATTCTGCCCAAGTTGTGATTTTTGAATTTTTAGGTTGGTCAAAGAATTTGACCATGTCAAAAACAAATAATTTACCTGAAATAACTCGCAAAGGCATTCGACATCAAAACGTTGAAGACTATCTGCTCATTACATTGCTGAGCTTTGCGTTATCAGTTTCGCTAACACGACTATTTTTAGAGCTGACCGGTTACCCTCAGCTTGGAGGGGGGGAACTACATATCGCCCATGTTCTTTGGGGGGGATTGTTTCTATTCGTTGCATCGTTGTTACCGCTCATTTTTGTTAACCGGTGGGTTTATCGCTGGAGTGCTTTGTTGTCCGGTTTCGGTGTGGGGTTATTCATTGATGAGGTTGGTAAGTTTATTACCCAAAACAATGATTATTTCTATCCAGCGGCCGCACCTGTAATTTATGTTTTCTTTCTGCTTATTGTGCTTGTGTATGTAATTGTTCGGCGACCTCAACCCCGAACACCAAGAGGCGAGTTTTATCATGTACTTAAGGATTTGGAAGAGGTGCTTGATCGCGATCTGTCTGACATTGAATTGGCGCGCATTCATGATCGGTTAAGCCGGATTTTGCGTGATTCAGGTGATCCTGTCTTAATTGAATTTGCTGCAAATTTAATGCGATTTTTAGAAAGTGATGAGCTGGTTCTTAGATCGGAAAAACCAAACTTGTTACAGCGATGGCTTCAAAGACTTTCACAGAATGAAGCACGCTACCTGCCTCGAAATCGTTTCCGGGCAATTTTGTCGGGCGGGCTTGGAGCTTGGGGGATATGGGCAATTTTATTACCGGTATATATTACGATTCATTTGAGCCAGTCTGCTGAAATCGAGAAAATGTTGACAGAATTGGTCGCGAATCGGCTTGTGCGTGACGTGATAAGCTGGAGCTTGTTTGAAACGCGAGTAGGACTTCAGGGGGCTATCGGGTTATTGTCCTTGGTTGGAGCAATACTTTTGTGGACGAAAGAAAGGAGGGGAATATATATTGGATATATGTCCATGCTCGTTTCGCTTACTGTTGTAAACCCTTTGTTGTTCTATTTTGAGCAATTTTCTGCAATCATTAATGCCTTGATACAGTTTGTATTGCTAATAGGAATCTTACGATATCGTAAGCGCTATCTCTTGAGTTGAAGTGTCAACATAGTATTTTGGGATTGGACGGAGGGTAGAGATGGATAAATTTAGATTCTATATTCGTTTGCTCATTGTATTTGGTGCTTTGCTTGTTTTTGTCTGGCTGTTTGCGGTCGTGTTTCAGCGAATTTGGTCGGGTAACACAGAGCCACTTACCGAACCGTTCACGATTGCAATTACAACGGTTGCCGGCGTTGTTGGTGGTGTTACAGCGATTGGTTTGGGTGTTAAGCCTCCCGGAAATATTGGGATACAAGGGCAAATTTATGCCTTTGGTGAGAGGGTGCTTCCTGGTCAAAGCAAAGCAGTTCAGGAAGTTGCAATAGCAATATATACACTTGCCTATATTATTGTAGCGGTGATGTGTTGGATAACATGGATTCGTTATCCGGATTCTGCACTTGAGCTAATCAAAGACATGGCAGGTGTTTTTCTCGGGATGGCGGTAGCGGTTTTACAAAGTTTCTTTGGGGTGGACTGAGTATATATAATTTTTATTATATTAAGTGTGTATCGGTTTGGCGTGTGACCGGAATATGCCAGTAACACCAATTAAGATTAATATCGCTCCAGTTACCGTCCATATCTGATTGACTGACAGATTTTATGTAACCTCCAAGCACAGCGACGATAGAATCGCAATCGGATTCAACGCCTGGCGCTTGGAGGCAAAAACCGGATGTGGATCTGGACCGGGTTCAAACCAAAAGAAAGGAAGCA
>DAOTYY010000008.1:0-3445 GCA_034434695.1 Anaerolineaceae bacterium | reverse complement strand
CGAAAAGGCGCTGACCGAATTGGGGTATGAATCTCCTGCCCCTGATCCCACGCCGGAAGACGGGAACGGGCACGAAAACCCCGGCGAGCTGATCGTCCACTTCGGGCGCAATCAAGGCAAGAAACTCGCCGAGATTTGGGCGAGCGAAGAAGGGCGCGGCTGGATCCGCTGGGCAGCAGGGGATGACGGCAAGGGCAAGGGCTTTGAGCCGAAGGACGAGAAGGGCAAGCACTTGCAGCGCATGGCAAAAGCCTTTCTCATGCTCAACGCCGCTTACGCAGGATAGTGCAGCACCCTTGCGGGTACAAGCCGGGCTTACCCAGTCCGGCTTGATTTTTTACCCATATGTTTCAACTTTCTATTCAAAATCCCTGGTTGGGTACATATGGCGATGAAGGCTCGATAAACAGGCTTCGCCTATAATAACTATCGATTCCCGTACAACCTATTCAAACTCATTTTCCAGTGCGTTCTCTTTTTCCCTTTTCCTCTCTCTTAGAACGATTCACCCTCTAACCATGCTTCTGTCAGCACCTCTGCTTGTTCTAATACAGTTTGGGTGGCTTTTTCCTGTTTATCGGGTGGGTAGCCATACTTGCGCAGGATGCGTTTGATCATCACACGGAGATTGGCGCGCACGGTTTCTCGCATTGTCCAGTCTATGCTGATATTGTTGCGCACTGTTCGTACCAGTTCGCGGGCAATATCGCGCAGCGTCTCATCACCCAGCACTTTAACCGCGCTATCATTGGTCTCAAGGGCATCATAGAAAGCCAGTTCTTCCTCGCTAAGTCCCAGCGGTTCGCCGCGGGCATTGGCGGCGCGCAAATCTCGAGCAAGCGCAATCATCTCCTCAATGACCTGGGCAGCTTCGATGGCGCGGTTCTGGTAGCGGCGCAGGGTTTGCTCCAGTAATTCCGAGAAGGCGCGCCCCTGTACCAGGTTCTTGCGGCGCAGTCGGCTGATCTCATTTTTCAACAGACGTTGGAGCACTTCCACTGCCAGATTCTTGTGCGGCATTCCACGGACTTCTGCCAGAAACTCCTCTGAAAGGATGGATATATCGGGTTTGTTCAATCCGGCAGCGGCAAAGATATCCACTACTCCCTCAGGCGTGATTGCCTGCGCCAGAATTTGCCGTACTGCATGATCCAGCTCTTCAAGGGAGCGTCCTTCTGAAGGGGTGCGTTTGGTCAGCGCCGCCTGTACGCTCTGAAAGAAGGCAACCTCATCGCGAATGCGCAGGGCTTCGTCATGCGGTACCGCCAGCGCAAAGGCTCTGGAGAGATCGCGCGCCGCCTGCACAAAGCGTTCTTTGCCGTTCTCCATTCTCAAAATGTGTTCTAAAGCCGAAGGGAGCAAGGCGAACCGTTGCTGGGGTGAACCGTTCAACCAGAGGGAGTAATCGAAACCGTAAAACAGGTCGCGGCAGATTTCGTATTTTTCCACCATCAAGCGGACGGCTTCTTCCTGCGGCAGAGCAGTATTCCCCTGTCCGCCACTTTCGGTATAGATTGCCAGGGCTTCTTTCAGTTCCTGTGCCAGTCCGAGATAATCCACCACCAGCCCGCCGGGCTTGTCGCGAAAAACGCGGTTGACGCGGGCAATGGCTTGCATTAACCCGTGCCCGCGCATCGGTTTATCGAGGTAGAGGGTGTGCAGGCTGGGAGCATCGAATCCGGTCAGCCACATATCTCGCACAATCACCAGTTTGAAGGGGTCATTGGGATCGCGAAAGCGGTTGGCGAGCGCCTCGCGGCGGCGTTTATCGCGGATGTGGAGCTGCCACTCCGCCGGGTCGGCGGCTGATCCGGTCATTACCACTTTGATTTGTCCACGTTCATCATCAGGGTCTGCCCACTCCGGACGCAGACGGACGATTTCGCGGTACAGTTCCACGGCAATGCGGCGGCTCATGCACACGATCATGCCCTTGCCCTCCAGTGCAGCAAGGCGCTGTTCAAAATGCTCGACGATGTCGCGTGCCAGCAGTTCCAAACGGCGCGGAGCGCCCACAATGGCTTCCAGTTGTGCCCATCTGGTTTTGAGACGCTCCTTACGCTCCACTTCCTCGCCTTCGGTGACTTCTTCAAACTCCTCGTCAATTTTGGGTTTGAGTTCTTCGGGCAAATTGAGTTTTGCCAGGCGACTTTCGTAATAAATCGGCACGGTAGCGCGGTCTTCAACAGAGCGTTGAATATCGTAGATGCTGATGTAATCGCCGAACACGGCGCGGGTGCTGCGGTCGTCCAGTTCGATTGGTGTGCCGGTGAAAGCAATGAACGAGGCATTGGGCAGGGCATCGCGCATGTGCCGGGCGTAGCCGTCAATAAAATCATACTGACTGCGGTGGGCTTCATCAGCAATGACCACAATGTTGTGTCGTTCAGAGAGGGTGGGATTGCGATCGCCTTTCTCTTCGGGGAGGAATTTTTGAATGGTGGTGAATACCACACCCCCGGATTGTACAGAGAGCAATTGCCGCAGGTGGGCGCGGCTTTCAGCCTGCACCGGCGCCTGACGGAGGATGTCCTGGCAACGGGAAAAGGTGCCAAACAGTTGATCGTCCAGGTCATTGCGATCGGTGAGCACGACGATGGTCGGGTTCTGCATGGCAGGCTCGCGGATGATCCGCCCGGCGTAGAAAGCCATGGTCAAACTCTTGCCGCTGCCCTGCGTGTGCCAGACTACCCCTACCCGTCTGTCGCCGGGTTTGCCGCCCGGCTGATGGCGCACCATATACCCCGGAGTCTTTTCGTGGATATCCCGCTGCAGGGCGGTGGCACGTAGGGTTTCTTCTACGGCAACGCGCACGGCGTGAAATTGATGATACCCCGCCACTTTCTTAACCAGGCGTGAGCGGTCGCTTTCAAAAACGATGAAATCGCGCAGCAGCGAGAGCAAACGCGCCGGTTCAAAGACCCCCTCCAGTAAAACCTGCAGTTCAGGCACAGGCGCAGAAGCGGTTTGAGCCGACGATTCGCCCGGCGCCGCGTAGAAATCCTCGCCGGTGATGGTGCGCCAGGGTTTGAACCACTCCTGCCCGGCATCTAGCACCCCCAGGCGCGCTTCCAGTCCATCCGAGATGACCAGCAATTCGTTGAAAGTGAACAGGGTGGGCAGTTCGGCACGGTAGGTTTGCAGCTGCTGATAAGCAGTCCAGATGGTGGCCTGTTCATCGGTGGGGTTTTTGAGTTCGATAAGCGCCAGCGGCAGACCGTTGATGAAGAGGACAACATCCGGGCGGCGGGTGTGCCGGTTTTCGAGGACGGTAAACTGGTTGACTGCCAGAAAGTCGTTACCGGCAGGGTTTTCAAAATCCACCGCGCGTACCTGCGCCCCGCGGATACTGCCGTCTGTCGTGCGGTATTCGACAGGAACGCCTTCGACCAGCATTTTGTGAAAGGCGCGGTTGCGCGAGAGCAGGTCGGCGCCTTCCGGATGG
>DAOTYY010000007.1:0-42967 GCA_034434695.1 Anaerolineaceae bacterium | reverse complement strand
TTGAACTGCTCAAAGGCAACACCAAACTCAATCACTTTGCTCTCAAATCAAAATTGTACGTACGCGCTATCCAATCGGCTTACGCTGCTCTTCGGGAACTCAATCCCGTTCAATTGGCTGCGTAAGGTGAGTTAACTTAAGAAAGTACAGGAGTGCAGATTCAATGGTTCGTATTCGTTTACGCCGAACTGGTTTAAAGAAACAGGCAAGTTTCCGTATTGTGGCTGCGAATGAGGAAAGTCCACGCGATGGGAAATTCCTTGAGATTCTTGGCTTTTACAATCCACGTACTGACCCTCCTACCATTCAGGTACACGAAGATCGTGTTTACTATTGGATGGGGCATGGTGCACAACCCAGCGAGTCGGTAACTAGGTTGTTTAACAGTATTGGTTTGCTCGAGCGATTTGGGCGTTATAAAGCTGGCGAGCCAATAGAAACCCTGCTGGAAGAAGCCAAAGCAGCTATGGATAAACGGCAGGTTTCTGCAAAAACAAGATGAGCAGGTTTTCTAAACGAGAGGTTAACAGAAACGTTTACCACCGTGTTTTTTGTGGTTTTATCTCTCGAAAGGAGGGATCGTTATGAAAGAGCTCATCGAGTACATTGCTCTTGCTTTGGTGGATGACCCCAGCCAGGTGGTAGTCAATCAGTATCACATGAGTGGTCGGACGCGTCTTGAACTGAGAGTTGCGCGCGAGGATATGGGACGCGTGATTGGCAAGAATGGACGGGTGGCAAACGCCATGCGGGTTTTACTGCGCGTGGCGGCTGCCCGTGAACGCAAGCAGGCGACGCTGGATGTCGTTGAGCCGCGCTGATAAGGAACAAATGACGCCGCGAAACACACGAACTACGGGGACAGGCTCGTTTACGCCGGACGAGCCTGTTTTCCTGGTTATTGGTAAATTACGCCGACCGCATGGAGTGCATGGTGAAATGATTATGGAGTTGATGACAGATTTTCCGGAACGCATCAAACCCGGAAAAACCGTTTATGTTGGCGAAGAATACCGCTCGCTGAAAATATCAGGTGTTCGCCCTTATCACAATGCATTACTGATACGATTTGAAGAATTTTTGGAACGTGAAAGTGTTGGTTTGTTGCGTAATCAGCTCGTTTACGTTAAAACCACCGAATTACCGGAACTAGGTGAAGGTGAATATTACTTTCATCAGTTGATAGGTATGGCAGTGATGGATGAGAAAGGGCAACCAGTTGGAACGCTTGAGGAGATTTTGGAAACTGGCGCAAATGATGTATATTTGATCCGAATGCCAGACGGGAATGAGGTGCTGGTGCCGGCTGTTGAAGCCTTTATCTTAGGTGTTGATCTTGAAAGTCGGATTATAACCGTTCGGCTAATCGAATGGGTTTGAGGAGTGCCAGGGGTGGATTCCAGAGTTTATTGGGTTGGATTTAACCTAGTAAAAGGTATTGGCGCGGTGCGGATGCGCGCCTTACTGAATTATTTTGGAGACTTAAGTGTGGCATGGCAGGCGCCGGTAGATGCGTTGCGTTCATGTGGTATGCCACCTAAAACTCTGGAAAATTTTCTGAGAGTCCGTCGCGATGTAGATTTAGAAAAACTCTGGCATAAGATACAAGCACAGGGGATTCAGGTGATAACTTGGGAGGATGAACTGTATCCCCGACGGCTTAAGGAAATTGATCAACCGCCGCCAGTTCTCTATCTGCGCGGTACACTCAAACTGGAAGATGAATGGGCAGTTGCCATTGTTGGCACACGGCGAATGACTGCTTATGGAAGACAGGTAACTGAAGAATTGACTGAGGCATTGGCAGAACAGGGGATAACCGTCATCAGTGGTCTTGCCCGTGGGATAGATGGGATTGCTCATCAGACTGCTTTGCGAGCAGGAGGGCGAACTCTGGCAGTGTTAGGCTGCGGTGTAGATTGTGTTTATCCGCCAGAACACCGCAAGCTGGCAGAGCAGATTATCCAGCAGGGAGGCTTGCTGAGTGATTATCCACCTGGTTCCCCACCAGATAGTGTCAATTTCCCGCCGCGCAATCGGATTATCTCCGGGATGAGCATCGTTACTGTGGTGGTTGAAGCTGGAGAAACCAGTGGCGCTCTGATTACTGCCACTTTTGCAGCGGAACAGGGGCGAGAGGTGTTTGCCGTGCCAGGGAACATTTACGCGCCGCAGTGCAAAGGCACAAATCGCCTGATCCAGCAAGGCGCTCGCCCCCTTCTGTCAGTAAATGAAGTTCTGGAGACGCTTAATATCGAGCAGGTTCACGAGCATTGTTCGGCACGTTTGATGTTTCCGATGGATGCGGTAGAATCTGCGCTATTGCAGACATTGGGTTCGGAAACGATGCACATTGATGACATCCTTGCGCAGTCTGGTTTGTCGATTGACAAAGTTTCTGCTACACTTACAATGATGGAACTGAAAGGGTTGGTGCGTCATTTGGGCGGGATGAACTACATGGCAGTGCGTGAAATGTCAGCAGATTACAGGATGGCTGAAGATGACTGAGCATTATTACGCTGTTATTATGGCGGGCGGCGGCGGCACCCGTCTCTGGCCACTTTCTCGTCAGAAAAAGCCCAAGCAGATGCTGAGCCTGATTGGTCGGCGTACCATGTACCAGATGGCAATAGACCGGTTGGAAGGCTTGTTTCCTCCAGACCGAATCCTTGTGGTCACTGTTGCTGATCAGTTTGATCAGTTGAAAACGCAGTGCCCTCAAATCCCTGATGAAAACTTCCTGATCGAGCCAATGCCTCGTGGAACAGCATCGGTGGTTGGGTATGCCGCGGTGGCTTTGCAAGCGCGCAATGAGGATGCCGTCATGGCGGTATTAACAGCTGATCACTATATCTCGAACATTGAGCGTTTCCACAGTTTACTGCGTTCGGCAGAACAGGTTGCCCGTCAGGGTTATCTGGTAACGCTGGGGATTAAACCCACATATCCTTCTACAGGATATGGATATGTACAGCGCGGAACACAGTTGGGAATTTTTGAGGGAAATCCTGCGTACGAAGTTATTCGCTTTAAAGAAAAACCCGATCTCGAAACGGCGGAAAGCTTTTTGCGGCGGGGTGATCATGATTGGAACTCGGGGATGTTTATTTGGCGGGTAAAGCGGATTCTGGAGGAATTCCGTTTTCAGATGCCTGATCTGGCACAGAAACTGGATAAAATTGCAGCAAACTGGAATACGCCTGACCACTGGAAAACCATACAAACCCTCTGGCCACAGATTACTCCCCAGACGATTGATTATGGTATCATGGAACACAGCCGGCAAGTGGCGGTTCTCCCGGCGGAAGGGTTAATTTGGAACGATGTAGGAAGCTGGGAATCATTTTTTGAGATAGTGCCGCCGGATGACAATGGGAATATTATTTTGGCAGAAGAATATATTGGGATGGATGTTGCCGGTTCTCTTCTACATGCTGGAACCGGCGGCAAACTTATTGCTTTGCTAGGTATAAAAGATTTAGTTATCGTTGATACTAAGGATGTGCTGTTTATTTGCCAGCGGAAAGATGCCCAAAAAGTGCGTGAGCTGGTGACGCGTTTGAAAAACATTGGATTAGATGATTATTTATAGGAGAAAGAGACTTGGAAGCCTATTGCGTTAAGTGCCGAGAAAAACGAGAGATATTGGATGCAATGGCTGGTTTCAATGCCAATGGTACTCCGGTCACTAGAGGGGTTTGTGGTATCTGCGGTACAAAACTGGTACGTATAGGACGTACGCCAGCCCACGAGGGATTAGCAGCCCCGGATCCTGTTGAACTCAAAAAACGGAATGGAAAACTAGTGATCGTTGAATCGCCGGCAAAAGCCCGCACAGTGGGCCGCTTTTTAGGAAAGGGTTACACGGTGCGTGCCTCTGTTGGACATGTGCGCGATTTATTGCGTTCTGAGCTTTCAGTGGATGTCAATAATGATTTCAAGCCGAAGTATCGCATACCAAACGAAAAACGACTGGTAGTTAAGGAATTGAAGGAGTTGGCGAAAAAAGCTGAGGAGATCTATCTGGCAACTGACCCTGACCGTGAAGGCGAAGCAATTGCCTGGCATTTACTAGAGGCGGCGGGGATTGATCAGAAATACTCCCGGCGGGTCGTTTTTCATGAAATTACCGAGGCAGCTATTCACGAGGCTTTTTCTCACCCAAGAGAAATTGATATGAATCTCGTGAATGCCCAACAGGCTCGTCGCGTCTTGGATCGTTTGGTGGGGTACAGTATCAGTCCGATATTGTGGGAAAAGGTGCGTAGTCGTCTTTCAGCAGGGCGGGTTCAATCAGTGGCATTGCGGCTGATTGTGGAGCGCGAACGGGAGATACAGGCGTTTGTGCCTCAGGAATACTGGACAATTGGGGCGGAATTTAAACCAGAAGGGTTGGACGCCAGTTTTATTGCTCATCTGAGTAAGATTGACCAGCAAGACCCACAATTACCTAGTGAGGATGTGGTAAATAATGTCCTGCTAGATATGGAGCAGGCTGAATATTTGATTTCGAGGATCAAGCGCAGCGAACGACGACGCAAGCCTGAACCCCCCTTTATTACCAGCACACTTCAGCAGGAAGCCTCTCGGAAGTTGGGTTATACCGCCAAACGCACGATGGCGTTAGCGCAACAATTGTATGAGGGTTTGGATGTTGGCGAAGGTGGCAGCACTGGTTTGATTACTTATATGCGTACCGACTCGACCAACGTAGCTGAGATTGCACAAGCGGAAGCTCGCCAGTTTGTTTTACAAACTTATGGCAGCAATTATTTACCCGAGACCCCGCCCCAGTATAAGACAAAGGCAAAAGGTGCACAGGAAGCTCATGAAGCGATTCGCCCAACCTCGGTCATGCGGACGCCTGAGAAGGTAAAGGAATTTCTAAGCCGTGATCAATTTCGCCTTTATCAGTTGATCTGGCAGCGATTTGTAGCTTCTCAGATGGAAAATGCGGTTTATGATACCATTTCAGTTGAGGTGACTGGAAAGAGTAACGAACATGAGTATCTGTTGCGTGCTTCGGGCTCCACCCTGAAATTTGCCGGTTACCTGGTTGTCTATGAGGAAGCACGTGATGAAGATCAGAAACCTGAAGAGGAAGAAAACGTGCGGATTCCTATGGGCGTCGAGGAAAATCAGCGGCAAGAGCTAGTGCGGTTAATGCCTGAGCAGCATTTTACCCAACCACCCCCGCGCTATACAGAAGCCAGTCTGGTAAGAGTGCTGGAAGAGTATGGAATTGGGCGTCCATCAACGTATGCCCCAATTCTCTCTACAATTCAAGAACGCGGTTACGTCATTCGGGACGCAAAACGTTTGATTCCAACCGAGACTGGTATGCTGGTCAATGATTTGCTAGTGGCTCATTTTCCTGAAATTGTAGACACCGGCTTTACGGCGAATATGGAGGAAGACCTGGACGAAGTGGCAGAAGGCAGCCGCAGGTGGGTAGATGTGATCCGTGAGTTTTACTCCACCTTTTCGCCAATGGTTGAAAGAGCACAGGCAGAAATGCCAGCCTCAAAAACAGAACTGGAAAAAGTTGGACGCGCATGTCCAGAATGCGGCAAAGACTTGGTCATACGCTGGGGAAGGTACGGCAAGTTTATCAGTTGTAGTGGCTTTCCGGAGTGTCGGTATACGGAAGCCTGGCTGGAAAAGATTGGAGTAACCTGTCCACAGGATGGCGGTGATTTGGTACTACGCAAATCGCGCAAGGGACGTATTTTCTACGCTTGCAGTAATTACCCGAACTGTGATTTTGTTTCTTGGAAGAAACCGGTTTCTGCACCCTGCCCGAAATGTGGTGGGATGCTGGTGGTTGCCAATAAGCGCGAGCTGCAGTGCACGAAATGCGAGGAGACCTTTTTAGCTGAGCAGGTTGAGGATGTTGAACTGGCATAAACATTGCAACACCAGAGCAGGAATAAGAATGCGTTGTCCTCCCGAAAAGGGCCATCTAGTAGTTGCATAAGAGTGCAATGTGCTCTACAATAAAGTCAGCTTGTCATAGACGGTGTGCCTTTCGGTGGTTTCAAATGGCGAGCATGGAGGAAGGGTATGATACAAAAACTGAAATGGTCATTAACTAATCCGGTATTTGCCGCGGCAGCGGGTTTTCTGCTGGGGTTGATTATCGGGTTACCCATTCTGGGTTGGGGGCTCTGGCCAGTAAAATGGACAGATGCTGCCCCGCAACATTTGCGTGAAGATTTGAAAGAAGATTATTTGCGCATGGCGATTCAGTCATATGCTTTGCAGCCTGATCCAGTTAGAGCCGTTGCCCGTTGGAAAGAACTCGGAGAGGATGCTCCTGCTATTCTGGAAAAACTGCGTATGGATCCAAGTCTTCCATCAAATGATGTGATTAAGTTTAGCGTGGTTGTTCAGCAACCGGAAGTCGCTTTGACAGAGGAGGGCTTACAACCAACCAGGGAAGGGCAACTGGCACCTACCGGAGCACTTGTGACACCGATGCCAACTCAGCCAGGAACACCCACGGGCGGATTGATTTTACCAACTACTAAACCAGCCGAAAAAGAGCAGGAAACAAGCGGTCTATCACTTTACTTGGTTTTATTGGGTGTATTTTGTCTGTTAATGTTGATCCTCGCCGCGGCGCTCGTGTATTTACTCGTATTACGTAAGCGCAAAACTGGTGGCGCACCTTCTTTGGCGTACCGGGAAGCTGAAGCCAGCCGTCAGGCGGTCCGTACAGATTATGAGGCAGAAGGTCAAGAGCCCCCTGTGGCGCAGTTTATGACCACGTATATGTTAGGTGATGACCTGTATGATGACTCATTTAGCATTGACGCTCCCAATGGTGAGTTTTTGGGTGAATGTGGAGTAGGAATTTCCGAAACGATCGGAGTGGGTGAGCCCAAGAAGGTAACCGCTGTTGAGGTATGGGTGTTTGACAAGGATGATATTCAGACGGTGACCAAGGTTCTGATGAGTGAATACGCGTTTAACGATCAGACAATCCGCCAGCGCCTGGCATCCAAAGGTGAACCAGTTGAGGCACGGGTTAATGACCGTGTGGTGTTAGAGACAGCCCACTTGCAACTTGTGGCGCGAGTGGTTGATTTAAGTTATGGGCAAGGGGCTTTGCCCGATCATAGTTTCTTTGATCGTTTGACGCTTGAACTGGCAGTCTGGCGAAAATAAAGTATTTGCCAGTTTTACTGTCACTCGATGTTAATGATCTTCAGGTAAATTATTCCGGCAGGGGTTTCAACAGATACAGTGTCACCAGGGCGCCGTCCCATCAGGGCGCGGCCGATTGGTGATTCGTGCGAGATGCGTCCTTGTGCTGGATTGGCTTCCTTGGGTCCTACAAGTTGATAAGTTTCGGGTTCGAAATCTTCTTCTTGTATGGTCACGCGGGAACCAATGCCGACTTCATCACGATTTTTTGCCGCATCGTCAATAACAATAGCATTCCGCAATAGAATTTCCAATTCCAAGATTCGTCCTTCAAGAAATCCTTGTTCTTCTTTGGCGGCAGTGTAATCAGCATTTTCTGACAGGTCACCCTGCTGAATGGCTGCGCGTAGCCGTTTTGCTAGTGCTTCACGCGCTGGACCCTTCAGATATTCTAATTCCTCACGTAAACGTTTTGCGCCTTCTGCTGTCAAGTATTGCGGTTCATCGGACATAATTCCAACTCTCCAAGTATAGGTTTGTTGATGTAGCAGGTTAGCTTAAGGCAACATCAGGGGGTCAAATAATTTCTGATGTTCTTCAATTGCGAATCGGTCGGTCATACCAGCGATATAGTCACAAACGGTGCGTTCAAGCCCGCGCTCTGCAATAACTTGCTGTACATGAACTGGCAAGATACTAGGTTCTTTACAGTATGCTTTAAATAAGTCCGTGATGATCCTTTCGGCTTTGACTGACATACGGATTACGCGATAATGGCGATATAAATTATTGTATAAAAGGTCCTTAATCTGGCGGCTGCGGCGATGTGTTTCTTCGCTGTAAACCACCACATTATATGGCAAACGCTGCAAATCGTCCACTGTACGGACATTACTGGCGCGCAGCCTTTCTTCCGTCGTTTCCAACAGATCGCTTACCATCAAGCCAATGAGACGGCGGATAAGACGATGACGTGTCAGATCATCGAGGATGGTGCCCTGCCAGCCAATACTTTCGGTGAGGATGTGCCAGAGTTCCATTCCCTCCAGCATTGGAAGGGTGATGATCCCAGAGCGCAAGCCGTCGTCCAAATCGTGAGCTGTATAAGCCAATTCGTCAGCAATGTTGGCGATTTGCGCTTCCAGATGTCCTCGCAAGTCGGGATTAAAATCGCGCGCGTCGGCGCGATCATATTCGGTTTCGTGTTTGACAATTCCTTCAAGTGTTTCCCAGGTTAAGTTAAGTCCGGGGAAGTCAGGATAGCGATGTTCTAAAAGTGTAACAACGCGGAAGGATTGGCGGTTGTGGTCAAAACCCCCGTGATCACGCATCAGATTTGAAAGCGTTACTTCCCCTGAATGTCCAAAAGGAGGATGCCCAAGGTCATGAGCCAGGCAAATGGCTTCCGCCAAATCTTCGTTAGCTCCTAAAGAGCGGGCAATCGTTCGGGCAATTTGGGTAACTTCCAGAGTGTGGGTAAGACGCGTGCGGTAATGATCGCCCTCAAAGTTGATAAACACTTGGGTTTTGTATTCCAGTCGCCGGAAGGCACTGGTGTGCAATATGCGATCCCGGTCACGTTGAAAACAAGTACGGTAGCGGTGCTCCTCTTCTGGATAAAGACGCCCGCGGGAGTTTCCGCTGTGAATCCCATAGGGTGCAAGAGCACGTTCCTCGATTTCTTCAAGTTCAGTTCGGGTTAAGAACATTTGCATTCTCCACTTGGAAAAGCAGAAAACGAAACTTATTTAGCATGAATCAAAGTGCCTGGGTTTTTCCCCATGAGCGCCAAGCGAACTAAATCACTTTGGTCTCCAGAAAAAATTAAAGCCTGGAGAGTAGGATATTCTTTGATCAGTTCAAGCATTTGTTGCACCTTGTTTGCCATGCCGCCGGTTACATCTATCGCATTCGAGCCGCGAATATACTGAGCCAGATCGCCAAAAGTGTTTGGAGTAATTTCGTTGATCAGATGGGTGCAGACTGGAAAATCTTCCCAGACTCCCTCTTCAATGCCAGCTAAAAGAATACGCTCGGGTAAGAGCTTTTTTGCCAGATATACGAAGAGTTCTTCGGTGGAAAGAATTGTACCGCCGCGTACAGTATCAAATACGACATCTCCAAAAGTCACCGGTATCAATCCAGCAGAGAGCGCACTCTGTAGAGGTCTGAGATTCCATTCCAGTATTTTGCCATCCTGAGCTATCACGCTAGCAGAGGGTGGAAAAGCAATCACAGGCAAGCCAGCTGAGCGGAGGGAATTGATGACAATCTGATTAAGGGCGCGTGCTTCCTGCCATACTTCCACAAATCCAAGCCATTGTTCACGAGTTCTTACGCTGTTTCTAGTGTTATGGCGTTTTCCTGCGACATGTCCAAAAGAACCGGAACCGTGTCCGACAATCAGCAGCAAATCGGGTCTTTCGGTGGTAGCTGCCGCAATTTCCTGAGACAGGCGCTCTAATGTCTGGCGTCTGGCAGTATGGGGGCGGTTTTTTTGAGTAATCAGAGAACCACCAAGTTTTAAGAAACAGAGCATTTTATTCCTCAAGTCTCGTTTGTGGCTGGCATGAGATTTGTCAGATAAAGGTTGGTGGCGCCCGCGGCGCGTAAGGCTGAGGAAATGGGCGCAAGAGTATCTTCAGTAACCAGAGCAAGGATGTTTCCACCTCGTCCAGCGCCGGTCAGCTTGGCACCTTGCGCACCAGCAGAAAGAGCAGCATTGACTAGTTCGTCTAGTTCCGGGCAGGACACACCCAGTTCCTGAAGTAACTGATGGTTAGCGGTCAGAAAGCTCCCAATCTCTTCTGTTGGACCACGCTCAAGCCGTCGTCGTATCTGAATGGTTAGTGTACCAATAGCATGGAATAGTGCTTCATAACGATTAGGGTCGTTTTGCCATGCCTGACGCACCTCGCCAACAACGGTTGCAGTTTCACTTTTTATGCCGCTATTTGCAATGAGAAAGATCAACGGCTGGCGAACGTGCAGGGTTTCAAAAGGTTGCCCACGAATAAAGAAAATCGGACGAGCATATGTGATAACTGTGTTGTCTATTCCTGAAGGCGTGCCATGATAGGATTTTTCTGCCTCAAATGCCAGAGAAGAAACCTGTTCATTTGACATCGGACACCCCAGGAATGTGGAGACGGCTCGTACAATTGCCACTGAAACGGCTGCACCTGAACCCATTCCACTGGCAATTGGAATGGTTGAATGGATCTTTAGGTCAAAAGCGGGAAAATGGGAGAGTTGTAATAAATTTTGCAGCTTAAGCAATAATTGTTTGATGGGATGAGTTTCGGGTAGATTTTCCAGGTAGTCATCAAATTGAATATCGGGCGCGGTAATTCGTATCTGGTTTGCTGATCCGCGGGGGTTTGCCATGACAATCGCTTTCGCCTGTACCTGTGTGACAGGAATTGCGATAGCTGGCTGTCCATAAACGACGGCATGTTCCCCGCATAAAATAGTTTTTCCTGGCGCATGGGCTGAAACGGCGGGCATAGACTACAACCTTACGCTAGAAGAGATAGAAAATGATCAATACTGAAATACCGTAGAGTAGAATGGTAATTTGCAAGGGGCGATCAGTCAAGACCAAGTCTTCGGGCGCTCCGCCTTCTTCTTCCACCTGAACCAGATACAGGTAGCGGAAAATACCGT
This sequence comes from Anaerolineaceae bacterium, assembly GCA_034434695.1. Lineage (GTDB taxonomy): Bacteria > Chloroflexota > Anaerolineae > Anaerolineales > Anaerolineaceae > DYEC01. The sequence continues at coordinate 32,149 of DAOTYY010000007.1, read as the reverse complement.
ACAGTACAAACGGGATGGTCAGCATCATGCTGTGATTTTGAGGCAGGTTGGGCGCAGAAAAAGTGTACAGGCTATAGGCGACGATAGTTGTTCCGGAAACGATGACAATTAACTGGTCGAGGAACGGTATCGTATAGCCATCGAGGACTGGACGATGGTTTTCGGCGTTCTCTGCCAACAGAGTTAACTCTGCGCGGCGTTTACCAAATCCGATATACAGTGCTAGCAATGTGGTGACCACATATAGCCATGGCGAGAACCTCTCAACCGAAATCAGGCTGACACCTCCGGCAACGCGCAATACAAACCCTGCCGCGATCATTAGCACATCAATGAGTGGAATATGCTTCAACCACTTGGAGTATGCCAGAAAGATAAGAAAGTATGCCAGCGAGATGAAGAAAAAGGATGGCGTAAGATAATAAGCAATGCTTAGAGAAACAATCGCTAGCAGCACAGCGGCAGTCAGTGCTACTGAAAGTGGCAGTTTGCCGGAAGCAATGGGGCGGTTTCGTTTACGTGGGTGCTGGCGGTCGGCTTCTCTATCGGCGATATCGTTGATGAGATATACGCTACTGGACAACAGACAGAAAAGGAAGAAGCCAGCCAGTGAACGTAACAGGGCTTCGGGATGGGTAAGTTGACGATCAAAAATGACAGCTGCCAGGACAAAAGCGTTCTTTGTCCATTGACGGGGGCGCATAGATTTTAATAAGCCGAGAAACATACGGTAATCATATCATAATTTGTCTTACAAAATAACGCGCGGTGAATGCACTTGTTCCAAATCTTGATACACTCATGGTGAATTTTTTTGATTTTTCTGTTGTATGGGAAATTTGGTGTCGGTTCTTATTTGGGTAATTTTCGGCTTATCGTTGGGTAAAATCCAGGTAAAATACCCATGAAAATGGAAAAAAAGCGCTTAGATGTGTTGTTGACCGAGCGAGGTTTGGCGGAAAGCCGCGCACAAGCCCAGCGAATAGTGATGGCTGGACAGGTGAGGGTGAACGGCGAGGTTGTGCTTAAGCCGGCATTGCGATTTTTGCCTTCGGTTTCACTGGATGTTGATAAGGGTCCACGCTATGTTTCACGGGGCGGTGAAAAGTTAGAAGCGGCTTTAATCGCATTTCAGTTAACGAAGCTGGAGAATAAAGTGTGTGCAGATGTAGGTGCATCAACGGGAGGGTTTACAGATTGCTTGCTGCAACACGGCGCGGCAAAGGTATATGCCATTGATGTGGGGCGAGGGCAATTGCACTGGAAATTGCGCAACAACCCGCGAGTGATTCTGCTCGAAGAAACCAATGCGCGCCATGTTAAAGCCTTGCCGCAGCCGGTTGATTTTGTAACTATTGATGTTTCTTTTATTTCCTTGAGGGTTTTATTGCCGGTTATAAAGGATTGGTTTGGAGCAAAGGGTGGGGAGATGGTTGTTTTGATTAAGCCGCAGTTTGAGGCTGGCAGAGATGATGCAGCCAAAGGCGAAGGTGTCATCCGTGACCCGCTTGTTCACCGTCATGTGTTGCTGGATGTACTCTCATTTGCAAGAGCGCAGGGTTTTGAGGTTCTTGGTTTGATTCGTTCCCCCTTGCTGGGTCCCAAAGGGAACGTAGAATTTCTGGCACATTTACGTTGTCCTTGCGAGCGCGACTCGGATGAGGCGTCTTTGGTCGAAGCCATATTTCTTCAATCTTGAATGAGATACTTTTGGATGTTCCCCTGATGATTTGATCCAACGAGAGTTTTGACGAACAAAGGCTATCTCCCGTATGTGGAAGGTAAAACGACACTCCTTTTGCATAGATAAGTGCACAGTATGAGTTTTTCAACATTCCCTTATTGGTATGAGGGTGTTGAAAAACAAAACACACTCCCTATATATGGCGGTAAAATAGCCTATTTTGCGTATAGATATGCGCCATATATGACTTTTTCAACACACTCTTGGTATTGTTTTTTCGCCCGATCAAAAATTGGGGTATACTTCTAGCCCGTATGAATGACCTGATTCGGAATTTTTGTATTATTGCCCATGTGGATCACGGCAAATCCACACTGGCTGATCGCATGTTGCAAATCACCGGAACGATCTCTGAACGCGAGATGATGGATCAAGTGTTGGACAGCATGGAGCTGGAGCGTGAGAAAGGGGTGACGATTAAGGCTTCGGCTGTGCGTATGGCGTATACTGCAAAAGACGGCAGAACGTATGAGTTGAATTTGATAGATACACCCGGACATGTGGACTTCAGTTATGAGGTAAGCCGGGCACTTGCGGCTTGCGAAGGTGCGCTGCTGGTTGTGGATGCTACACAAGGAATTGAGGCGCAGACGCTGGCGAATCTGTATCTGGCGTTGGAAAATGATCTGGTGATTATTCCCGTGATTAATAAGATTGATCTGATTTCCGCACGCCCAGATGAAGTGGCGCAGGAATTGAGCAATTTGCTGGGAGTATCTTCGGAGAGCATTTTGCGTATTTCGGCAAAAGAAGGTGTGAATGTAGACCAAGTGTTGGAAGCTGTTGTTCAGATTGTTCCTCCTCCCAAGGGGAGCATTAGTGAACCGCTGCGTGCGCTGATTTTTGATTCGCATTATGATTCTTATAAAGGGGTGATCGCGTATGTTCGGATTATGGAAGGTAGAATCCGCCTTGTGGATACATTGCGATTGATGTCCACTGGCGTTGAAGTTAAACCGGTTGAGATTGGTATCTTTGCTCCCAATCTGAAGCCGATTGACCATCTGGAAGCGGGCGATGTTGGTTACATTGCTACCGGTTTAAAAACGGTCTCAGAATGTCGGGTAGGGGATACCATCACACTAGCTTCTGCGCCGGCGGCTGAGCCTTTGCCGGGTTATCGTAAAGCTAAACCAATGGTTTTTGCCGGTATTTATCCCGTTGAAGGTGAGGATTACGGTAACCTGAGGGATGCCCTGGAGAAGCTCCAATTAAATGACGCATCTCTGATCTATGAACCCGAGACATCGCAGGCACTCAATTTTGGCTTTCGATGTGGTTTTTTGGGATTGTTCCACATGGAAATTGTCCAGGAACGTCTGGAACGTGAATATGACCTGGACATCGTCGTTACAGCGCCGTCCGTTGAGTACGAGGTGATCATGCGGGATGGTACAACCGTGCGGATTGATTCACCGGCAAGCATGCCAGATGAGACGCAGATTCTTGAAGTCCGTGAACCATGGATGGCATTGGAGATTTTCACACCAACGGAGTACTATGGCGTTATCATGGACCTTGTCACCAAACGGCGAGGGATATTCAAAGGGCAGGATTACCCGGCGCCCAATCGCGTCCAGTTGAATTTTGAAATTCCTCTTTCTGAATTGATTGTCAATTTTTTTGATGAGCTGAAATCCCGTTCGCGCGGCTATGCTTCAATGGATTACCAGTTTCTGGATTATCGTCCCGGCAATCTGGTTAAGCTGGAGGTTCTGGTAGGTGGAGAACCAGTAGACGCGCTTGCGGCGATTGTTCATCGGGAAGAAGCTTATCACAAAGGACAGGCTCTGGTGAGCAAGTTAAAGGAACTTATACCACGACAGCTTTTCGATGTTGCCATTCAGGCTTCAGCCGGTGGGCGGATTATCTCGCGTGCCAACGTTAAAGCACTGCGCAAAGACGTGTTAGCCAAATGCTACGGAGGAGATATTACTCGCAAGAAGAAATTGCTCGAAAAACAAAAACGGGGCAAGCGCCGAATGAAAATGGTTGGCAATGTTGAAATTCCACAAGAAGCTTTTATGGCTGTTCTGCGCTTGGAGGGCGAGTGATCACCAATCGTAAGACAGCATTCAGGAACATTCGCCGTTGGTTACCGGGTATCTTTATCAGCCTTGTAGCTTTAGTTGCTGTGTTTCGTCTGGTAAATTGGAAAGATATCCGCCTTGATTTTGCACTTACTCATCCAACTCATGTGACCATCGCAGTAATATTAACCCTCATTTCTCTGCTGGTGCGTGCCCTTGCTTGGCGTGTTTTGTTGGGTAATCGTGCGGGTGTTCGTCAGGCTTTCTTCATTATCAACGAGGGATATATGCTCAATAACTTGTTTCCCTTGCGTGCTGGTGAGCTGGGAAGGGCAGTCTTTATGGGACAGGCGAGTGGTTTGGGGTCGTTTCATGTACTTTCCACAATTGTTATTGAACGCGCCTTCGATCTTGCAGTGGCTGCTGGGTTATTGTTGATCACGTTACCGATGGCATTAGAATTGGATTGGGCAAAGCCGGTGGCGCTGATGACATTGGGACTGGTTGTTCTGGCTTTATTTGCCATGTTTCTCGCTGCTCGCTATAATCGGTGGACGCGGGAACGGCTTTATCAGATTGGACAACGCCTGCCCGTCTTGCGGCGCCTTATTATTCCGCGAATTATTTCACTGCTGGATGGATTAGGTATTCTGACACAGCCGGCACAATTTTTACTGGGGTTATTCCTCGTGATATTGACGTGGGTCTTTTGGCTGGGCACTTATTATGTAATGTTGTTGACCGTTGCTCCTGACGCGCCCTTTTGGTGGGCAATGTTTGTTGACGGCGTGCTGGCGATGGGTCTAGCGATTCCGTCTGCTCCGGCAGGTGTAGGCGTATACGAAGCGTCCATGGTAGCAGCGTTATCCGTATTGAAAGTGCCGGTTAACGTCGGGCTGGGTTTTGCAATCTTTATGCATGTTTTTAACTTTGTGGTGACGGGCTTTTTGGGAATGCTTGGATTAATTATTGAGCGACGTTCAATTTCACTGCTATTTGAACAAATTCAACTACAAGAATAATCTCATCACTTTTCGGAGTGTTTCAAGAATGCCAAAACATTATCTGATCACTGGGGGGGCGGGGTTTATTGGGTCGAATTACGCAGCGCGGCTTTTGGCGCGCGGTGAACGGGTTACAATATATGACAACATGCGGCGCAGTGGAGCAGAATTAAATCTGCGCTGGCTGCGGGAAAATTATGGAGATAGCTCTTTCAACCTTGTCGTCGGCGATGTGCGGGATGCTGAACTGATTCAGCAGGAAGCGCAATCGGCTGATGTGATTATTCATCTGGCTGGTCAAGTGGCAGTGACTATGTCTGTGCTAAATCCGCGCGATGACTTTGACAGCAACGCGATTGGCACTTTCAATGTATTGGAAGCTGCTCGACTTTCAAAACGCAACCCGATTGTGATTTATGCCTCGACCAATAAGGTTTATGGTGGGATGGAAGATGTCCATGTTGTCGAAGAAGAAACGCGCTATCGCTATGCTGATTTGCCTTATGGAATACCAGAAAGCCATCCGCTAGATTTTCATTCACCCTATGGTTGTTCAAAGGGTTGTGGTGATCAATATGTACGCGACTATCATCGCATCTATGGTTTGCCAACCGTGGTCATGCGGCAAAGTTGTATCTATGGACCTCGACAGTTTGGCGTTGAAGATCAGGGGTGGGTTGCCTGGTTTGTCATCGCAGCGATTACCGGTAAGCCCATCACGATTTACGGGAATGGTAAGCAGGTGCGTGACGTTTTATTTGTTGAGGATTTGCTGGATGTGTATGATGCGGCGCAGGAACACATCGAACATGTTGCCGGACAGATTTACAACATTGGTGGTGGAATAAAAAATACCATGTCCGTTTGGCTGGAATTCCGCCCAATACTTGAAAAGCTGGTTGGTCATCGGGTGGAGGCGCAATTCGGTGCGTGGCGACCGGGTGATCAGCGTATTTATATATCGGATATTCGAAAAGCTCAGTTCGAGTTAAACTGGCAGCCTGCCGTTGGTGTGGAAGAGGGCTTGCACCGGCTGGCAGCTTGGGTTTTGGCAAATAAACAATTATTTCGGTGAGCCGCTGGCTTGTTTATGAAAATACTCGTGATTCTGACTTATTACCGTCCACATACCAGCGGTTTAACCATATACGCAGAGCGGCTGGCAAAAGCGTTGACGCGGCGCGGACATCAGGTTACTGTACTGACCTCACACTATCAATCTGACTTACCATTTCACGAATGGCAGGATGGGGTGAGAATTGTGCGCGCGCCTGTTTTATTTAGGCTCAGCAAAGGGGTAGTGATGCCCACATTTGGCTGGCTTGCCAGCCGACTGGTGATGGAACACGAGGTGATTCAGCTTCATTTGCCACAGTTTGATGCAGCAGGGGTTGCACTGCGTGGTCGTCTCTTGCGTAAACCGACAGTGATCACCTATCATTGTGATCTACAAATGCCACCGGGGGCATTGAGCTGGCTTGCTAATCAGGCAGTGCATATCATGAATCGTTTGGCGGCTATTTTTACGCATCGAATTGTCACATATACTCGTGATTATGCGGAACATTCTCCCTATTTGAGCAATTATCTGCATAAGCTGGAAGTGATTCCGCCGCCCGTAGAACTTCCAGCGGTTTCCAAAGAAGAAATTGAGGCTTTTGCACGGAAACATAATCCTCACCACTTACGCCCAGTGATTGGCATGGCGGCGCGATTTGCCAGCGAGAAAGGTGTTGAGGTTTTGTTGAAAGCTTTGCCAAAGCTATTAGAGGTTTATCCTAACGCGCTGGTTCAATTTGCTGGTCCTTATCGTAACATCATTGGCGAGGAGCGGTATTTCAGACGTTTATTCCCGCTCATTCAAACTTACGAGAACGAAGGTCACTGGAAGTTTCTGGGTAATCTTGATCCGGTTCAAATGGCAATGTTCTATCCGAACATTGATTTGCTGGTGTTACCGAGCTTAAATTCAACCGAGGCGTTTGGGCTGGTTCAGATTGAGGCGATGATGAATCAGATACCAGTGGTTGCTTCTGACTTACCGGGCGTACGCCAACCGGTGATGAGGCATAAAATGGGAAAGATTATCCCAATTGGTGACGACCTGGCTTTAGCAGAAGCAATGATCGAGGTATTACGAAACCGAAAGGAGTATTTGAAGGATCCGCGTACCATCGCGGAACAGTACGTGCCGGATGCAGTTGCTCGAGCGTATGAACGCTTATTCAGTTCATTGCTTACAGAGTTGCAAGGTAAATGATACGGGATTTTCCCTGGTTACAATTGCGCGACTTACCCTATTTCCGTGCTTTATTGCGCGCAGTGGAAGCGCGCTTTTATCAGGATCTGGTATTACCTAGTCCAGTTTTGGACCTTGGTTGCGGAGATGGACATTTTGCCACAATTGCTTTTGAGCGTCCTCTGGATGTTGGGCTGGATCCATGGTGGAAACCACTGCGCCAAGCAGCTCGACGGGGTGGCTACCGAATAACGGTGCACGGTTTTGGGGACCGGATGCCTTTTTCAGATGGTTATTTTTCAAGTTGCATAAGCAACTCGGTTTTGGAACATATACCAGATGTTGAAGCTGTTCTTTATGAAGTGGCGAGGGTATTAAAGCCTGGATCGCCATTTGTATTTTGTGTTCCTAATCACCAGTTTTTGCAAACCCTGTCTGTGAGCCGTTTCTTTGATCGCCTGGGGCTGAGAATGCTGGCTGAGGCGTACCGCCGTTTTTTTAACCGAGTTTCCCGTCACTATCATTGCGATTCACCTGAAGTTTGGTCGGAGCGATTGCAGAGAAGTGGCTTCACAATTCAATGTTGGTGGCATTATTTTTCGCCGTCGGCATTGCACACATTAGAGTGGGGACATTATTTTGGGTTGCCTTCTCTGGTTTCCAGATTTTTGTTCGGAAAGTGGGTCATTGCGCCCTGGCGATGGAATCTATTCTTGACCGAACAAATTGTCCGCAGGTATTATGAAGAGACTGCCGAGCAACCATTGGGTACCTATACGTTCTATATTGCCCGACGCATGTAAAACGGGGTTGTCATTCTGGATTTGCTTTGGTAAAGTAAACTATCTGACATTCTGACAGGAATTGGTTACGATGAGCGAAATGGAAGAACCAAGCGTTCTAGATTATGTCAAATCACTCTTAATGCCCTGGCGGAAGAAGATCATTTTCCCTTCTGAAACACCTGCTTTAGAGCGAGCATCTGAAACGGAACGGGAAGTTCCAAGCCCCGAAGCTACAAAAGAAACAGCCGTAGAAAGAAAACCTGTTTTTTGGTCCTGGCGCTCATTAATGACACTCGTCTTGGCATTGGCTGCACAGAGTCAGCTTGAACCGCCCGAACCGAATCCGACCCTTGGACTAGTTTTTTACGGTTTCTCACTAGCTTTTCTGATTTGGGCAGTGATTTGCAAAGAATGGGTCATTGCCGAATTACCCAAAGACTCTGATCAACCATTTTCCTTCTCAATTCGGCAGCATTTTCTCTTGTTCAGTATCCCGCTCATTCTGATTTCTTTTATTCTGTTTGGCGGCAATCAGTTTAACTCTCTAAATCTACTAGTATGGTTACTGACTTTAGGGTACGGAATATGGGCTTTGTGGTTGCAACAGGGTGAGAGAAAATCGTACAGACTTTGGCGCACACTCTCGGCTTTCATTCGCAAACCCGAACTCCGACTACACCTATCAGCTTGGCAATTGCTGATACTGTTAGCAGTGGCGCTGGTGGTTTTCTTTCGCCTTGTGGATCTTTCAGGTGTTCCAGGTGAAATGTTCAGCGATCATGCTGAAAAGCTGCTGGATGTTTCGGATGTGTTGCGCGGGCAATATTCGATTTTCTTTCCGCGTAATACCGGACGCGAGGCGCTACAGATGTATTTGACAGCAGCTATAGCGATTGTGTTCAAAACTGGTATCTCTTTCATGAGCCTCAAAATTGGAACAGTACTGGCTGGCTTGCTTACGCTGCCTTACGTTTACCTTTTAGGCAAAGAAGTGGGTAATCGCTGGGTTGGGTTGTTTGCGCTGATTCTCGCCGGGATTGGTTATTGGCCCAATTTGATTTCGCGTATTGGACTGCGTTTTCCTCTGTACGCGTTGTTCGCTGCACCAGTGCTGTATTACCTGATGCGTGGGCTTCGCACAATGAATCGTAATGACTTTGTCCTGTGTGGCCTGGCTTTGGGTTTGGGTTTGCACGGCTACAGCCCAATGCGCATTGTTCCGTTCGTTGTGGTGATTCTGGTGCTAATGTATCTTCTGCACAAACAGGCAGCGTGCAAACGCTGTCATGCCATTGTAGCGATTGCGATGATCGCTTTTGTTTCGTTTCTGGTTTTTATTCCGCTGCTACGCTATATGACGGATAATCCGGATATGTTCAACTATCGGGCGCTTACTCGTCTGGGAACAGAAGAACGTCCTTATCCGGGCCCGGTTTGGCAAATTTTTCTGAGTAATCTCTGGAAAGCGGAGATCATGTTCTTTTGGAAAAATGGCAATATCTGGGTGCATTCGATACCAGACCGTCCAGCATTAGACGTGATCACAGCGGCTTTATACTTCACTGGAACAGCGCTGATTCTTATTCGCTACGTGCGTAAACGTCATTGGCAGGATTTATTTTTGATTCTGGCAGTGCCGCTCTTAATGTTGCCTTCAATTCTTTCACTGGCATTTCCGGATGAAAATCCCTCACTTAACAGGACATCAGGGGCTATTGTACCGGTCTTTGTTATTACAGGGATTGCCCTGGAGGGTTTTTTGCGCACAATGTATCATCGCGCTACTTCTAACTGGGGACGGGTCATCACTGTGCTGATTGCTTTGGCAATCCTTTCCGGCTCAGCCGCACAAAACTATGAGCTGGTAATGATGCAATTTAAACAACAATTTCTTGCCGGTGCATGGAATACTTCTGACATTGGGCGTGTGATTCGCGGGTTTGCCGGCTCGGTAGGTGACCGGGATACTGCTTATGTTGTTCCCTATCCACATTGGGTGGATACACGTCTGGTGGGTATTAATGCGGGCTATCCTGATAAAGATTATGCCCTTTGGCCAGAAGATTTTGAGCAAACATTAGCTGAACAGCGTAGTAAATTATTTATCCTCAAGCCAGAGAACCAGCCGGCTCTTGAGAAATTACGTCAGCTTTACCCTGAGGGGGTGCTTACTCTGCACCAGGCAGCTTTGCCAGGAAAAGATTTTCTCATCTTTCTGGTTCCCTCGAAACAGGAAGGGACGCCGTAGGGTAGCTGATGGAGGTGGAGAGGCTTATGGCAGAAACCCAGCCAAACGTTGTTAACTCTGGCCAGCTTACCAGCAAGCAGGTGTCTGAGCAATCTCATCAGGATTCATGGGTCACCGTTGTCTTGCTGATTGGTATTTTATTGCTGGGTGGGTATTTTCGTTTCGTTGGGCTAAACTGGGATGACAATTTACATTTGCATCCAGATGAACGTTTTTTGACAATGGTCTCAACCGCGATCTCGTTCCCGAAAGATGGTAACGGCTATTTTAATACTGAACATTCGAGCCTGAATCCGCATAACCGCGGGTATGGGTTTTATGTTTATGGAACATTACCATTGTTCCTCGTTCGTTATCTTGGCGAAATGCTAGATAAAACAGGTTATGACCAGATTCATCTAGTGGGACGTTTTGTCACTGCAATTTTTGATTTGTTGACGATTTTTCTGGTTTATCTGATTGCCAGTCGCTTGTATCGGCGTAAGCGGTTGGGTTTGCTGGCAGCGGCTTTTTCAGCGTTTGCAGTATTGCAGATTCAGCTTTCCCATTTTTACACTGTAGATATATATGCGAACTTCTTTATATATCTGGGTATTTACTTTGCTGTTCATATTCTGACGGCGGAGAAATCTGTTTCTCGATTGTCAACTGTTCAGCAATGGGGACAATCGGGAGAAGCGGAAAAACTTTGGTGGCGGATGCTTGTTGCAACCGAATGGAGAAGTGCATTGCCTTTTGCGTGGTTTGGGGTGGCGTTAGGGATGGCAATGTCGTGTAAGGTCAGCGCAGCACCAGTGGCTTTATTGTTACCGACAGCGGCTTATCTTCAGTTTCTGCAAATACCAGAGGATAAACAAAAACAGCAGATTGTGCTGATGATTCGTAATCTTTTTCTGGCGGCATTAATCAGTTTCATCGTTTTTCGGATTTTTCAACCGTACGCGTTCGCAGGTCCAGGCTTTTTTGATATTGGACTCAATCAGCGTTGGCTGGATAATCTTGCTGAATTGAGCAGGCAGAGTAGCGGCGATGTTGATTTTCCGCCGGCATTGCAGTGGGCGCGCCGTCCGATCACTTTCGCGTGGGAAAATATGGTTTTGTGGGGATTGGGGGTGCCGTTGGGACTTTTAGCCTGGGGAGGTTTTCTTTGGATGGGATGGCGAATATTCAGGGGGGAGGGTAAGAAACATGCCTTGATTTGGGGCTGGACAGCAGTGTATTTTGTCTGGCAATCGCTGAATTTTTCGCGCAGTATGCGCTATCAGCTTCCGATCTATCCCTCTCTAGCGATTATAGCAGCCTGGACTGTGTTTATGCTTTGGGATTTGCGATCAGGCAATCTGGAGCAAAAAGACGCCCGCTGGATTACACGAAACTGGCATCGAATTTTGGCGGCTTTCACAGGTGCGGTAATTCTCATTTCTACATTCCTCTGGGCGTATGCATTCACGCAGATTTACCAGCGCCCAGTTACCCGTTGGGAAGCTAGCTACTGGATTTATCAGAATGTGCCAGCCGCGATTAATCTACGCTTACAGACGTCGGAGGGTATGCTTAATCAACCTCTACCTTATCGGGCTAAAGCGGTTTTGACTACTGATCAGCCAATCTACATGACATTTCGTCCGCTGGTCAGTGGTGCACTGAGGGACGTGAGTTTTACGCGGGTGGTTGATCCACAATTGAATCAGGAACAAAAGGCTCTGGTCTTTGTTGTATCCCCGCAAACTGACAGGGGACAAATTTTAGGCGGGGGAATTCTGCTGAACGATTTTACGAAGCAAGAAGATCCGCGGGGCGCTGCCTATACCCTAGAAATACAGGAACCCGTCTATGTTGAAGCTGGTAAGACTTATTCCCTGACCTTTAGCTTGGAAACGGGTGGAAAACTGGAATTGGCTGGACCGATAACAATAGGGGTACAAACTCCCTTGGGCGTGATGCCGCAGTCTCTCGCCGACCCTGTTCAAGCGATTCGTCAATCGGCGGATTACATTTTACCATTTACTGCCACGGCAGATGGCTTGCTCACCGAAGTATTTTTGCCACACATTGTAGATTGGGAGAACTTGCCTCAACAAAAAACGCTTCGATTGAGCATTATGGAGGGGGGTGGTGGGGAAATTGTCGGTGTGGCTGAGATTCGCGGCTCTTTTGTGATGACGGATGATCCGCGAGGAGATGGTTATGTTTTTAAGTTTGACCAACCCGTTGCTCTGAAAGCACATCAACCTTATACTCTGCGCCTATGGATGGCAGAGGGTAACGGGGCAATCGGAGTTTATGGCAGCAAACAGGCACTGGAATCGTCTTGGGATGATCCGTTGCCAATGAGCTTGGCTGGTTATAACAACCCATTTGATTATGAGCTTGGGGTTTACCGTACCGAACTGAACTTTGAGATGTACTGGGACGACAATACAGAGAAGCTCAACCGTTTCTTGAATGTCCTAAATCAAGCGGATTACATATTTATTAGTTCGAATCGTCAATGGGGGACGACAGTGCGCGTGCCGGAACGGTACCCCTTAACAACCGCTTATTATCGGAATTTGCTGGGATGTCCAGAGGATAGGGATATTGTCTGGTGTTATCGTGTGGCAGAGCCGGGAATGTTTGAAGGGAAACTGGGGTTTGAGTTAATCAAGGTTTTTGAGTCCTATCCAAATCTGGGAAACATTCGCTTTAACACTCAGTTTGCCGAAGAAGCTTTCACGGTATATGACCATCCTAAAGTGTTTATTTTCCAAAAGCGGTCTGATTATAATCCGCTTAAAGTACAGGCAATTTTGAGCAAGGTGGATTTATCAAGGGTGGTACATCTGACCCCGCGCAAAGCCATTGCTTTCTCAGATCCCGCGCTTGAGAAGAACGACCTGATGCTTCCGGATGATTTGTTGCAAATACAGCGTCAGGGGGGAACCTGGTCAGAGCTGTTTGATTATCAGGTGCTTTATAACCGCTATCCAATTCTGGCGGCTGTTCTCTGGTATTTGGCAATTACCTTGCTGGGATGGACGGTTTATCCATTGGTTCGCATTGCCTTGAGTGGATTAGAAGACAAAGGGTATCCGCTTAGCCGCTTGGCGGGAATGTTGATTCTTGCCTATCTTGTCTGGCTGGTGGGTTCATTGCGGATTCCAGTGACAAAAGGAACAATCTGGATTGTGTTTGCGGCGTTGGTAGTGTTGAATGGCGGGCTGTTCATGCTGCAGAGAAAACCAATCCTGTGCGAAATACGTACAAGGCGGCAGTATTTCCTCCTTGTGGAAGGAATTGTACTGACATTTTTCTTGCTGTTCTTGCTCATTCGTTTGGGTAATCCGGATTTGTGGCACCCGTACAAAGGCGGCGAAAAGCCGATGGACTTCTCTTATCTTAATGCAGTTATCAAAAGTACGGTTTTTCCCCCCTATGACCCTTGGTTTGCTGGAGGATACCTAAACTATTATTATTTCGGCTTTGTTCTGGTAGGAATCCCAATCAAGGCTTTAGGCATTGTGCCTTCCATTGCCTACAACCTGTTTTTGCCCACGTTGTTCAGTCTGCTTGGGATTGGTGCATTTTCGGCAGGCTGGAATTTGATAGCCAGCACTCACAGAAGGAGAGAAGAGGATGTACCAGCAGGTCAAGATTTTGAGCCTAAATGGCTGGCAGGCGGCTTAACCACATCTATTGGTTTGTTGATTCTTGGCAATCTCGGCACAGTGCGTATGATCTGGCACGGACTGCAACGACTGGTCGCTCCTATCCCCATTGAAGAGGGAACATTTTTTCAGCGATGGATCTGGACATTTCAGGGATTGAGTAAGTTTATCAGTCATCCACATTTGCCTTATGCACCCGGAGATTGGTACTGGATTCCCAGCCGCGTCATTCCTGGCGAACCGATTACAGAATTCCCGTTTTTCACCTTTCTGTATGCTGATCCCCATGCACATTTGTTTGCGCTACCTCTGACGGTGATGGCGCTTGTGTGGATGATTTCCTTGTTGCGGGGACGTTGGAATTGGAAGGTGCACAATGAGCGTCATACGTGGCTGCATTTTGGTATCAGCCTTTTGTTTGGGGGGCTGGTGATTGGTGCGCTGCGTCCGACCAACACATGGGATTTACCAACCTATCTGACGCTGGCAGTGGTGACGCTTCTATATACTGCCGGGAAATACGCCAACTCAGCAAATTCTTTCAATCGCTTATCACCGTGCATTAGAGGTTTAGTCATCCCACTGATCAGCGTGTTGCTTCTGGTTGGGCTGACTTTTCTGTTTTATCAGCCTTATGCCCGCTGGTATGGACAGGGATATAACGCGGTTGATTTGTGGAAGGGTGATCATACACCGTTCTGGTCTTATATCACGCACTGGGGGTTGTTCCTGTTTGTCATTGTGTCTTGGATGTTTTGGGAGACGATTGACTGGATGGCAAAGACACCAGTATCGGCGTTGAACAAACTACGAAAATGGCGGGGAATGATTTTCAGTTTGCTGATATTATTGCTGGTCTGTGTTTTTGTGTTGTTGTTTTGGGGTGTACAGATTGGCTGGCTCGTCTTACCGCTGGCGGTCTGGACAGCTATTCTGATTTTGCGTCCTGGTCAATCGGATGCCAAGCGCGCTGTCCTGTTTATGATTGGGTCGGCGCTAGTGCTGACATTGGCGGTTGAAGTGGTGGTTTTACGCGGTGACATTGGACGTATGAATACGGTGTTTAAGTTTTACCTCCAGGCATGGACGTTGTTCGCGGTTTCTGGGGGTTCGGCGTTGGTCTGGTTGTATCCGGGGATTGAGCGACAATGGTCTACCGGCTGGCGATTTGGATGGAGGGCAGCGCTGACCTGCTTGGTTTTTGGCGCTGCATTGTTTCCTTTGATGGGTGGAATGGATAAAATTACGGACCGCATGTCTGCTCTTGCACCACATACGCTGGATGGTATGGCTTTTATGCAGTATGCTTCTTACAATGATGTTGGTAATGAATATTCGCTGGCGGAAGACTATCGGGCTATACGCTGGATGCATGAACACATTCAGGGTTCGCCGGTAATTGTGGAAGGGAATACACCGGAATACCGCTGGGGAAGCCGTTATACGATTTACACGGGTTTGCCAGGAGTGGTAGGCTGGAACTGGCATCAGCGGCAGCAGCGTGCAATATTGCCTTCCAACCGCGTGACAGATCGGGTGGATGCCGTCGGATGGTTTTACAACACGGTTGATCCCAATGAAGCCGTGAAGTTTTTGCGCACCTATGATGTCCGTTATATTATTGTGGGAAAGCTGGAACGCGCCAATTATAATTCTCAGGGTCTAGCAAAGTTTAAGGAGTATGACGGCATTCATTGGAAAACGATTTACCATGATGGTGATACTTCTATTTACGAAGTAATCCAATCGTCGAGCGTGCAGGAATGAACTCATGATAGCTTTCCTTGTCTGGTATATACTCATCACTGTTTCAGGATTATTGGCGTTACCTATTGCTTATCGGATTTTCTACGGTTTGCCGGATCGCGGGTATACATTGGCGCGCCCTTTCGGTATGCTGATATGGGGATATGCTTTTTGGCTGCTGGCATCATTGCAGATCATTGGCAATGATACAGGCGGCGTAATCCTGGCGTTAGTCCTGTTGGTGGGGTGGGGAGTCTGGTCATTGAGAAAGATTGATGGGCAGGAATTCAAAGCGTGGGTAGTCCAAAGTCGAAGCGTTATGGTTGCGGGCGAGTTTCTTTTCCTGCTATTTTTTGCCTTCTGGGCTGTGATTCGCTCAGCCAGTCCGGCAATTGTTGGCACAGAGAAACCTATGGAGCTGGCATTTATCAATGCGATTTTGCGTTCGCCAACTTTTCCACCGCATGATCCATGGCTTTCAGGGTATGCAATTTCTTATTATTATTTTGGATATGTCATGGTTGCCATGTTGGCACGCTTGAGCGGTGTAGTGGGCAGTGTGGCTTTTAATCTGGCTTCTGCGTTGTGGTTTGCCTTAACTGCACTGGCAGCCTATGGCATTTTATACAATCTAATTGCCTTCAAACATAAAGATACATTGGCAAATGAAAAGCGTTCTTCTCCGTTATGGGCTTGGCTGGCTCCGCTTTTTGTGTTGATTCTTGGCAATCTAGGGGGATTTCTTGAAATGCTTCACGCGCGCGGGTTGTTTTGGCAAAAAGCGGCGGATGGTTCCTGGAAATCCAGCTTTTGGACATGGCTGGATGTGCAGGAGCTGGTAAATCCTCCAGCAGAGCCCTTTTCGTGGGTGCCGAAACGGGTAGCCGGTTTCTGGTGGTGGCGGGCTTCGCGCATACTTCAGGATTATGATCTTGCAAAAAATAGCAAGGAAATCATTGATGAGTTTCCGTTCTTTTCTTATCTCCTAGCAGATTTGCACCCGCACGTGCTGGCGATGCCCTTTGCCTTGCTTGCGATTGGGCTGGCTTTGAATTTTTATTATGTACACCTGTGTCAGAGTTTATCCATTGAGGGTCTGATTAGGAGTATCTGGCGCTGGTTTGCCAATCAAGAAGTGAACTGGAGCACTGTCAATCTGGTTCAATGGGTGCGAAAAAGTGATTTCTGGGTTACAGCAGTGGCTCTGGGTGGTCTGGCATTTTTGAACACCTGGGATTTTCCGATTTATATTGCGTTATTCTGCTGTGTTATTGTTTTTCTGCTTTACCGACAAGCGGGTTGGGAAAATTGGCGAATAGTGGACTTTTTGGAGATGTTTTTTGTACTCGCGCTGGCGGGGGTAGTTTTGTATTTTCCATTTTATATTGGCTTTCGCTCTCAGGCGGGTGGTATCATTCCAAGTTTGATTTTCTTTACTCGAGGTGTTCATTTCTGGCTAATGTTCGCGCCGCTTTTGGTGCCAATATTTATCTGGCTGATATGGCTGCTTTTAGAACATGGAGCAATGCGCCCGACACTGCGCACAGGGATAAAATTTGCCAGTATCTCTGTTTTCGGCTTGTGGGGGCTATCCTTCCTGTTGGGATGGATTGCGGCGAATCTGGCAAATTGGGGGAATTTGTTGCTCTTATCTGCTGAAGCCGGGACACCACTGTCGAGGATTGCTGAACTGATGTTGTTGACTGGCAATCTTTACCTTTCAGTGCAGGGTGCGGCTTCTGCCTCTTTGCTGGTTGGGATGGCATTTGCCCTTCGTCTGGCAATGCCCGGAACCTGGTTGACCTTGTTCATTTTACTGGCTCTGGTTTGGGGTTTGCTTGCCAGGGGGCGATCATCAACGAATGAGGACAAGCAAAGACTATATGGAGCAGAAAGTCAGCGGTTACAAGCCATATTTGTATTATTGCTGGTTCTGGTGGGCGCGGGGTTGACGCTGGCACCGGAGTTTGTGTATTTGCGCGATCAATTTGGCTGGCGGATGAATACAATCTTCAAATTTTATTTTCAGGCGTGGATATTATGGGCTATTGTTGCTGCTTATTCTTCTGTTGTTTTGTGGCGCAGGCTTAAGAATGTTTTCAAAGGGATTTTTGGCGTTGGTTGGTCGCTATTGTTGTCGATGGCGCTGGTTTATCCGGTTTTTGGGATTCAAATGAGGATTCAGGAATTGAGGGCGGGAAATCCAACGCTAGACGGTGCAGCCTATCTTGAACGCGGCGCGCCGGATGAAATGTCAGCTATTCGCTGGCTTCGGCAACAGCCTATGGGCGTTGTTGCTGAAGCAGTTGGCGGGAGTTACAGCGGGTATGCGCGTGTCTCTACCTATACTGGGCTGCCCACTGTGCTGGGTTGGCCCGGACATGAAAGTCAGTGGCGTGGCGGCGCCAGAGAGATGGGGACGCGCGAGGAAGATATTCGCTTGCTGTATCGTACGCCAAACTGGGCGGAGGCTAAAGCGATTATTGAGCGCTATAACATCCGGTATATCTATATTGGTGCTTTTGAGCGAAATACATACCGAGTGAATGAGACTAAATTCCGTGAGCATTTGAAGGCGGCGTTTGTGAATGATACTGTCATCATCTATGTCGTGCCTGAGGGGTAATGCTCAGATCCCGGTGAATGTCCCAGAGGTGGAAGATGAAAAGAAACTGGTTGAATGTTGAAGTGGGTCTTTATAGTCTGGCTTTATTGATTGCCATTCTGATTCGTGTATTACGATTGGGGGCTCTTCCCTTATCTGACCACGAGGCAGTCTGGGGTTTGCAGGCTTTGGAGTTAGCGAAGGGTAGTCTGCAAACCGTTGGAAATTATCCGGGATATGTTCTTTGGACGGGCTTGTTGTTTTATTTGTTTGAAGCGAGCAACTGGCTAGCCAGACTTTTACCGGCTTTTATTGGTGCATTGGCACCGCTAGCTGCTTACTTTTATCGCCGTTATTTGGGTCAGGTTGAGGCTATTCTTCTGGCTTTTGCTCTGGCGCTTTCCCCTGCTTTGACTGCAAATTCCCGTGTTATTGATGGATCGGGAATGGCTTTGATATGTCTTCTTCTGACAGGCAGTTTCTGGTTGGGTGGGTATCCGGTAGCTATGGGGATGGCTGCAGGTTGGGCGCTCTTGAGCGGTCCGCGCGTCTGGTTGGGATTGCTGATTGGTACATTCGTGTTTGCCTGGGGAAAAGCATTTCGAAGTTACAAATCAGATACATCTGAAGCGAATCTTACAAAGGGCAACTTTAATTGGCGTAAAGCATCTCTGTCCTTGGGGCTTACATTGATACTGGGTGGGACGCTTTTCTTTCGAGCACCGGCAGGTTTGAATGGAATAGCGGGTGGGCTGGTTGAGTTTCTTAAAGGGTGGGCAATTCCCTCAGGAGTAGGGGCAGGGTTTATCTGGATCGCCTGGCTGGCATATGAACCTTTAGCTGTTTTTCTTGGCGTATGGAGATCGGTACGGGGTTTGTGGCAAAGTAATACAACCGTGGACATTATTTTGTCTCGAGCTGTCATCGCAGCGCTATTGATTACAGCGATTTATCCGGCGCGTCAGGTGCTGGATTTGGGATTTGTTTTGGTGCCATTGTGGGCGCTGGGTGTCAGACAGATTGCATCCTGGATTCGAAAGTACTTTGTGGAGGATTGGAAGGAACTTGTTCCCACTTTAGGAACGAGCATGGCAGTTTTTGCTTTGCTGGTGTTTAATTGGATGTCTTTGGGACGATTGATCAATTTGCAAGGAGTGACCGAAGATCAAAAAAGACTGATTGCCGCCAGTATCGTTGTGGCGTTTGCAATGATCCTGTTAATCATCGTACTAGTTGCATGGGGATGGTCCTGGAGGCAATCTGGAATGGGGCTGATTACCAGCGTCATTTTCATTTTGTCGATATATAATTTTTCTGCTTTATGGAATGCGGCAGGGTTGGGACGTAACCCAGCAGCCGAGTTGTGGAGTAGTTCAGCCTATCCAACGGACCACGACCTGCTTGTCCAAACAGTGTATGATACTGCCGAACGTACTAAGGGTGTGCAGACAGAACTGGATGTTTTTGTGGTTGATGTTGATTCATCTTCATTACGATGGGCACTTAGAAAAATAAACACTGTTAGCTTCGTCAAAGCGATTTCAGCCGATGCAATGCCGTCACTGGTGGTCACCCGAGATGACTTGCAGCCGGTGTTCCGTGTGGACTACACTGGTCAAGATTTTGTCTGGAAAGAAACTCCAACATGGGATTTGTTGGGTGTTGCAGATTGGTTGCGCTGGATAATGTTTCGTTATGTTCCTTCTGGGAAAGAATACCTAATTGTATGGGTAAGAAGTGCATTGATGCCTGGTGCAGATATTACTGGGGTGCCGTAATGGTTTTGGAATGAAGATAAGAGTTGTAGAATGAAAAGACCTTACATTGTTGCGATTGATGGCCCTGCTGCTTCGGGGAAATCGACACTGGCTGAGAAGCTAGCGGATTTCTTAGGGTATCTTTATTTTGATACGGGTGTCATGTACCGGGCTGTTACCCTGGCAGCGTTGCGAAAATTTGGCGTCGTAGACGACGAGGCATTGGTTACAAAGTTGGCAGAAAATATTGATATTGATGTGCGTCCACCATCTATGCAGGATGGTCGAAGGTATGACGTGCTGGTCAATGGAGAAGATGTAACCTGGCAAATCCGCTGTCCGGAGGTTGATGCGAACGTTTCGCAGGTTTCTGCATATCCCGGTGTCCGAAAGGCAATGACAGCTCAACAACGCCGAATTGGTCAGCGGGGGCAAGTGGTCATGGTTGGACGGGATATAGGCACTGTTGTTTTACCGGAAGCTGATTTAAAAATTTATCTAGATGCTTCTGTGGAAGAACGTGCCCGCCGTCGGTATCTGGAGATGCAACAACGTGGAGAGAAAATTTCCTATCAAAGTATTCTATCTTCGATGAGACGACGTGACCAGATTGACTCTACTCGTGAAGTAGCTCCACTGCGCCCGGCAAACGATGCGGTGATTCTTAATTCCGATGGGATCACAGCCGAAGAGGTTTTGGAGCGGGTCAAAGCTTTGCTGACTGATTGTTAAGAGTTGAGTTGCGATGATGGGAAAAAGGGGGAGCAAACTCGAAGTATAATAATTCTGGTGATAGTGTAACGGGTTTGTGTGATGCAATTTATTTTCACCTTGCTTTCTTCAACACCATATCTTAACTACCCATATCACTTGCTTGGATGGACAGGGTGGTTTATATCACTATGTCTATTGCTCTGGGGAACCTGGCACTGGAAAGAACCTGTGCGGTTATCCTCTTGGATTCAGCGTCTGATTGTGTTAGCCGTTTTTCTAGCAACACCATTTGCGGCTCTGTTCCTTGGTTTGCGCGTGTCCGTTAGAAGTGTATTACCTGTCCCGGGTTTGCCAATTGAGTCACCTGTCCCAGTTTTGATGTTCTTCTCTGCTATCCCCTGGGTTTTAGCAGGGGGAATATCTGGTTCGGTTGTTGCAGTTCTTGTGGGATTGCTCAGTGGGATACTGGCAAGCATTTGGGGCACGCACAGCCCCTTCACATGGCTGGAAACTGCTGGACTTGCTTTACTTTTCAGCGTTGCTGTGCGTCAACGATATCGAACTACTTTCTATAAACTATTGCGCCATCCGCTGGCAGCCGGCATCTTGCTTTCTATTGTATACGCTCCAGTTTACATTCTGACCGCTTTCTTTGCTGTGAATGGCTCGGTGGCTGTGCGGTTGGATTATGCGCTGACACAAACATGGGTAGTAATGATTCTGCGGGGGGTGGAGTTAGTCATTGCGTGTAGTATTGCCGAACTGCTTTACCTGACACGCTTACCATTCTGGGGTCGCACTGAGCCTTTCAAACCCTCGCCGGCTGAAACTAACTTACAACAGCGCTTTTTTTATAATACTGCTCCTTTGGTATTGGGGCTTTTTCTGGCATTGACGGTCAGTGATTGGGTTGTTGCAGGAAACGCTGCTCGCCGAATGATCAGTAATCGGCTTTCCAGTACGGCGCAGGTTGCGGCAGATAGTTTGCCCTATTTTCTTGAAGCTGGGCAAAGCCTGATTGCAAGCCAGGCGACACCGGATTTATTGGATTTACCACCTGAATTGGTGAGAGAGAAACTGGCAGAACGGTTGCGGGCAGTACCTTATTTTCAACAACTGTACCTTTTTGGGGCAGATTCGCAATTAATTGCTGCTTTTCCAGATTCTCGTCAATCACCTGTGCGAATGACCGAAGAAGAAACCAGGGGGATTGATCTGGCACTGAAGGGTATTCCTGTTCAAACTTATACGATTCGCCCGATGAGCAATGCTTCTGCAGCGTGGATGACATTTCTAGCTTTGATACGAGATGCCCAAAATATTCCTGTCGGAGTGTTGATAGGGCGAACGGATTTGAACTCAAATCCGTTTACGCAACCAGCGATTAAAGCTATGGAAAGCGTGCGGGAAATGGGCGGCGAAGGGTTTCTGCTAGATGAGAAAGGGCGTATACTGTATCATCCGGTTTCTTCGCTGGTTATGACCAGCTACATTGGAAGTATTCCGCGTTCCGAATCCGCTTTTTATGACGAACTCTCTCCTACAGGTACTCGCCGGTTGGTATATTACTATCCTGTAACGGGACGTTCCTGGGCGGTGATTCTATCTGTTCCAGCGGAACAGTCGCAACAATTGGCTTTGGAAATAGCCATCCCATTGTTGGGACTGGTACTATTGGTTTCATTGGTTGCCTATTTGATTTTGCGACTTGGCATAAGGACGGTCACTTCCTCGCTAGCTACATTAGCCCAGGAAGCTACATTGATTGCTCAGGGTCGTCTTGATCATCCTCTGGTAGTAAAAGGCGAGGATGAAGTAGCTCAATTTAGTCAAGCATTTGAAAAAATGCGTCTGGGTTTAAAGGCGCGCCTTGAAGAGCTAAACCGATTGTTAATGGTAAGTCAAGGTGTTGCGGCAAACCTTGAGATGGAAAATGCGGTACGCCCTGTGTTGCAGGCTGCGCTTGGAGGAAATGGCACTGCTGCACGTCTTGTTTTGATAAAAGAAGTCACGATGGAGACGAAGGGGGATCCTTTTGTGTCCTATGGGTATGGTCCTTCCGAAAAGGCGTACAGCTATTTGGATGGGCAAATATTTGAATTAATGCACCAACAAAACGTTTTGTTGCTTTCCAATACCAAGCGTACCCGTCGTTTGACCTTCAAGGCAGGTGACCTGGAACCAGGAGCAGTCCTTGCTTTAGCGCTTCATCATGAGAGTCAGTACTATGGTGCTTTGTGGGTGGCACATGATCACCCATATTCATTCACTGCTGAAGAGGTGCGCTTTCTGGAAACAATTGCTGGACAGGCGGCGCTTGCAGCAGCAAATGCGCGCCTGTATGTTTCGGCTGAAATTGGCAGGCAAAGGTTGGAAGCTGTTTTGTATTCAACACCTGAACCGGTTCTGGTAATTGATGAGTGGTGGAGATTGCTTTTGATGAATCCAGCAGCCATTCAAGTACCCGGACTGGTTTCCTCAGCTGTTCAGGGGCGTCCCGTTCATGAGATTATTGTACATCCTGATCTGTTGCGTCTGATTACTGCTTCTGATGGTACTGTTAACACCGGAGAGATAACTGCTGGTGGAAAAATTTATTTCGTGAATGTTTCACCTGTTGTCGCAAATGAGCGCATGGTTGGCAAAATTTGCATTTTACAGGACATTACTCATTTCAAAGAATTGGATTCAATAAAGTCTGATTTTGTTTCAACCGTCAGCCATGATCTTCGCTCGCCGCTGACACTTGTAAAGGGTTATGTCTCCATGCTCCAGATGGTCGGTCAATTGAATGAACAGCAACGGGCTTATGTACAAAAGATTTTGGGTGGCATTGAGAATATGCGCCGGCTGGTGGATAATTTGCTTGACTTGGGACGTATTGAAGCTGGTATAGGGCTAAAGATTGAACAGGTGTCCATACAAAAAATTGTTCAGGAAGTGATGAATTCTCTTCAACCACAGGCTGCACAGAAAAACTTGCAATTCCGCCATGAATTCTATGGTGAACCTCAAGCGTTAGGAAAGATGATTATCGAGGCAGATGCAGCTTTGTTACAACAGGCGCTTTATAACCTAGTGGAAAATGCAATTAAGTACACTCAGGTGGGGGGCAGTGTATTGTTGTCTGTGCAATTTCAGACAGATTCGTTGCTCTTTGCCGTGCGTGATACCGGGATAGGGATCGCTCCGTTGGACTTGCCGCATGTGTTTGAAAAATTTTACCGAAGTGGCAGACGAGAAGCCTATCCACATCGCGGTACCGGTCTGGGGCTGGCAATTGTTAAGTCCATTGCAGAGCGGCATTATGGGCGTGTTTGGGTGGAAAGCAGGCTGGGTAAAGGTAGTACTTTTTATTTTGAGATTCCATTCAAGCACACTGACAGAAAAAACTGAAAATCTTGTCTTTGCCAAACCTCGCTAATCGCCGAATAACTCGGTGATCAGGCTGTGAAAATGCCGTTCGAGGATACGATATGAATAGTGCCGCCGGGCAATGTGATAATTTTTCTCTGTCATCTCTTGAACTGTTGCACCATCTTCGAGAACGCGGCGGGCGTAATCAATGCATTTTTCTGTGATGAATCCGTCAAACTCAATTGCCTCAAACCCTTTAGGTTTGATATCAACCTCATAGATTGAATATGTATTGACGACAATCGGTCGTTTATAGTAAATCGCTTCGAGAAAAGCATTGCCGAATCCTTCCATCTCAGAAGGATAGGTAACTAGATCGGCGTTAGGATAAATATCTGCAAGGGTATATACCCTGCGACAATCAGAAGTCATCCCGCGTCGGTCTTTGATGCAATCTGAAATGAACAGGGTTGAAACATTCAGGCGGTCAGCATAGTCTCGGATCCGTTTTTCATATTCCAGCCCCTCATCTCCCGCAGCGTGTGAAATTACCAGACGCGCTGGAATTTCCAGGCGGCTGACCAGTTCAATCGCGTGTTCAATTCCCTTGCGTTGGACAATACGGGTTGGCTGAAGAATCAGCTTTTCGTCTTTGCCAATTTTGAAATCCTCGCGTACGTGACTGGCATATTCATCTGGAGGAGCGGGGGGATGGTCGTAATCCATTACATTGGGGATCAAACGGCTCGAGAGTCCCGTCCGGTATGCAAGCTGACTGCCCGCAATAGAGTTTATCACAACGTGTTTGATAAATGGCAAAGAGGGCGGGAACGCCATTTTTAAGTAATCCCAGACACAATTGACCATAAAACGTTTACGTTCCCAGTACATATCGTGGTGGTGGGCGATTGTTGGGTGACCTGTTTCGGCGATCAGTTCTGTGATTGCCATACCAAGCGGGACATTGACAGGAATTGAGAGCGCGTTTTCTACAATCAGCAAATCAATACCATACTTTGCTACGAAGGTGTAAAGATGACTCTTGAAGTGTTGTTTCAACTGGTAAATTTTCAGGGTAACTTCGATTGGGCGGGTATCCTGGTAAAACAGATTTTTGTTTAGTGCTTCTATTTCAGGATGATGAAAGAAGGCTTCGGGTACAATATAAGAGATGTCTTCAGGCAGGTCGGTTAATCCGGCAAAATAGAAGCAGGTGTGTCCCATGTGCTCCAGGACAGTCGCCCATTTTTTTGTCTCCAAAGTAACGCCATCTGTCCCAGCGAACCGTGTGGAGACAAACCCAATCCGAAGATGATTGATATCTGGCATTTTTCTTGTCATGGGTTATTTTCCGTCTTTTATTTCCAACCACAACGCCTGATAAGGAGATAGTTGAATTGATGGCAAGTTTGAAAACACTGGCAGGTTAGGGTTTAACAAATCTTTCAATTGCAGGTTGTGATATTCGAAGGGGATTTGGATTGTAAGCTCCTGATTGGAGACGTTATGAAGACACAATACACGTTGTTCACCCTGCGGCGAAATTCGTTCCAAAGCGAATAGTTGTCTAGAGAGATCAAGAACCTTTTGCGCAGATTGTGGATGAAAAGCAGAGGTAGAAGCTCTAGCTTTGAGAAGCCGAGAATATTCGGCAAAGACCCGATTGCGCAATGAGCCGTTGGTGCATAGTTCATGACGAATAGCGGTATCCGAGAGTTTTTGACGGTTGATCGTCCGTTTTTGACCGGTGATTTTTACTCCTTCATTCCAGCCGCGTGAGCCAAGTAGACTATGTACATAAATGCCGGGTACTCCCTGAAGCGCCAGCATGATAGCCTGCGCTACAGCAAAACGTCGTACATGTGTATCCATCGAGATTTTTAGGGAAGGGTCACCTAGAGCGTCGAAATAGTTGATGTTCAGCTCATAAGGAGTTTGTGTCCCATCAGTGTTATTTTTGCAGGATACATAACCACCCAGTTGTTGTGCGGTTTCAATCAAGAGGTTGATTTCGGTTTCGGGTAAAATACCGGACACTGGATTCACCCCGATTCCATCATGTGAAGCGAGAAAGTTGAAAAAAGTAACTTGCGACGATGGTAATGATAGATGGGAGGCCCATTTAGTCAGGTAGCTGGCATCACCGCGTTGGATAGCGTGTAATACCAGTGGGGGCAGCGCAAAGTTATAGACCATTTGAGCTTCGTTATGCCCATCCCCAAAATATGAAAGGTTTTCCACATGAGGCACGTTTGTTTCTGTGATAAGATAAACATATGGGGCAAAGATGTTAAGAATCGCTCGAAAAAGCTGGATGATCCAATGGGTCTGTGGCAAATGGATACAAGGAGTACCGACTTCTTTCCACAGGTAGGCGACGGCATCCAGTCGGATGACCTGCGCTCCGTGCCTCACGTATTCGAGCAGGATCTTCAGAATTTCTAAAAGCAGTTCCTGATTTTTGAAGTTTAAGTCTATCTGATCGGCGCTGAAAGTTGTCCAGAGGTATTTGACCCCGTGTGTTGTTTCAAAAGGTGTCAAAAGTGGTGATGTTCTTGGCCTGATCACCATTGACAAATCTGTTTGCGGGGAAACACAAATAAAGTAATCTGTGAAAGGCTGTTCGCCAGCAAGAAACTTTTGAAACCAGATGTGCTGACTGGAGCAGTGATTGATAACTGCATCTACCATGAGACGAAAATCAGCCGCAATTTGTTCTATGTCGTCCCAGCTTCCAAGCTCAGGATTGACCTGCAGATAGTCCTTGACAGAAAAGCCATCATCTGAAGTGTATGGGAAAAAGGGAAGAACATGAATGCCGGTAACAACACCTTGCAAATAATCTTTGCAGAACCGACGTAAAGTCTGGAGAGGCTGTTCACCTGATTTCTGAAATTGGTCACCGTAGGTAATGAGAAAACTATCACTCTGGTTAAGAATTGTCGGAGGAGTGACGGGGAGATATTCGCGATAATCATCCAGAAGGTTCTGGATTCGAAGAAGAAAGTTTTCTTCAACTTGGTCAGGATATATTTGTTCAAGGAGGTTTCGGATGATTGGTGTGAAGCTCTCTTTTTTCATGAGCGAGGAAAGTATGTTGAGCGAGAATAATTTTTTTACTTCTCAAACTCGGCTGATTTGTTCTAACTGTGTTTGAGGATAGAATTTTTCCAGATATTCTTTAATTTCTATCATCGGTGGGCGTTCCAGCTCTGGTAGTTCTTGCACATCGAGGTAGTATGATCCATTCTGATAACGGATGAACTTCATAGTTTTATTAACTTCTTCCAACATGGCACGGTTGAAACGGGTTTCCAACTTGCGGAGAACTGTTTGCATGATCAGAAAAGACATTTTGCTGAGTGCTTGAAGTGGCTGGTTATGATGGATTCTTTCCAGCAGGTCCACCTGAGCGATAGCGTTCAAACCAAACTTCTCAAACACGTCAATTAGCAATCCGGTTTCAACGCCGTAACCAGAGAAGAAGGTCAGTTGTTCAAGGGCTTTCCGCCGTCCGCCGTATTCACCGGAGAGGGGTTGTATGATACCGGACAGTTCAGGATAAAACAGATTGAGTAGAGGGCGTGCAGTCAGCTCAGTGACACGCCCGCCACCGGTAGATTGTACACGCCGTCCAGTTCTGAGGGGACGTTGATAGAAGCCTTTTACAAATTGAATCTTCTCATTGGTCAGCAGTGGGCCTAAAACACCATAAACGAAACGGGGATGTATGTTGACAATATCCGAATCAATCCAGATGAGAATATCCCCTTTTGTGACGAGCAGACTTTTCCACAATGCTTCTCCCTTGCCGACTCGTGCACCGTATTCTGGTAGCAGTTGCTGATGAATATAAACCGGGATGCCCAGACTCAAGGCGATCTCGCGGGTGCGGTCTGTGGAATTCGAGTCCATCAATACAATTTCATCCAGCAGTGGAAATTTGTCCATTAGAGCGGTTTTAATGGTTTTGATAACTCTGCCTACAGTTTCTTCTTCATTGAGTGCCGGTAATGCCAGACTAATGGTGACATTTTGTTGTTTTTTCTTTTCCAGCAGCATTTTGATATCGTCAAATTCGTGTGCATGAAAAGTGTTACCGGCAAACCATTTATCTACCAAAACCGAGATTGCCTCTGCTCCTGATCTTTCACCTTCGGCGCCAGTGAATTCCGCCGGCGCTTTTCGCTTGGATTTGACGATGACCACTGGTTGACGGCATTGGCGGATAAGTGCATCTGGAATTGTGCCCAGACTATGCGGGTCTTTATCTGGCTGCGATGACGCTCCAATAATCAAAACATCTGCGTTTTTCGCATAGCTAAACATCGCATCTAGTGGTGTGTCTGAAGTTTCCTGTCGGTAATTCACCTCTGTCAGGGACGGTAGAATACGCGCTAGACCGCGGAAAGGCTCATTTGTTTGAGACGTGCCGGGTTGGGAAGGGCTAATATGAAGTGCAGTGATCTCATGTGAAGGTAAAGCTAGTGCCAGACGGAGAGAGAGTTGGGCATTTTGACCACCACGTAGGGGAACAAGGCTGCGTCGGACTTTTCGTGGCCATCTACCGGCGAGAATCACCATATCACAGGTCAGGCTGTTTACCAGCGCAGCATAGTCTATAGCCATTTTCTTTAAGAACTCAGGCCATTCAATAATCAGCAAATCGGGTTTAATTTCTTTTATCAGAGCGAAAAAATCGCTTTGGCGGTCATAAGAGACAGATACCCGAACGTCCCCTTCAAGTTTTTTGGCAAGCTCATTGATTTGTGCGCGCAGTTTGCGCGCAATTGTGCTTCCGCTGGAAAGTGGTTGCCCATTTGGGATTTCAATGATTCCAACCAGTGTGGTTTTGCCTTGCAGTTGCGAAGCAAGAGTGACCGCAGAATTCGGTGTATAGCCATCAAAAACGGGTATCAGTATCTTCGGGAAGGGCTTAAACACTCTTTGTAGTGTCATTTTTACCTTTTTCTTTCAATAGCGGAACAATCTGATTCTGATAGATTGCTTCCCAGGTATAGTGCTGACGAATATGTGCGCGCAGTTGATAGTGAGGCTCAATAGAAAGATATGCAAAGATTTTTTTCGCAATCTTTGCGGGTGGCTCCTCAAGGGTGAAGTAATTTGCCCATGAACCTCCAAGCGCTTGAAGGGGCGGAATATCTGTGCAAAAAATGCTCAATCTCCCCATTCCAGCTTCGAGGATTGGAATGCCAAACCCTTCCTCTTGGCTGGGTAACAATAACACATCTGCCAAACGGTAAAATTCGGCAATTTGTTTTTCCGACAAGCCTTCTGGGAGATGTTCAGCAATAAAGTGAACCGCCCGCTCCAGACGAAGTCTGGCGCGATGCTGAAGCAGGTTTTCAAGATATTTCTGATTGGCAGGGTTATGAGCACCTAAAGGACCAGTGATGACTAATTGAGCGGAGGGCATATGGACCATCAGTTCGGCAACGATGGAGATTGCCAGTTCCAGGTTTTTGCGTTTTGTCACTCGGACAGGGGTTAATAACAAGGGGTTTGCCGTCAGCAAATTCAGTTTTCGGATTAACCGGGTTGTTTCAGGACTTAATGAAAGAAAGACTGGCAAATCAATACCGGCTGGAATAACGTGAATTTCGGCGGAAGAGATACCGGTCAATGCGATGAGTTCCCGCCGGCGTGTTTCGCTCACAACAACTTGTGTCACACCTGGCCATGCGGTTCGCGTCAAATTCCAGGGATATCCTGGATGCAATTCCCCTTGATAGCGGCCGCTGTTCCAGGCGAAATCATGGTGCCATAAGATGATGCGATGAGCTGCACCTGAGAGTGCATAGCGATACAATGCATCCGTGAGGGGGAGATTTTTGTGCAGAGAGGCGATATTGTGTACAATAACCTTGTCGCAATCATCGAGTTCCTGATGCAGGATTTGAGACAACTTGTGGACAACGTTTTCGTATGAAGTTGGAATGAGCCCCTGATCGAGACTCTTTTTTATCTCAAAGATTTCTGGATGGCGCGAATCTATAAGCGGAACAACCTTTACTTTGATGTTGTGATTCCAATTTTCACCGCGCCCGGCAAGAATGTTAACCTCATGTCCGGCAAGCGCAAATTGTTCAGCTTGTTTTGCTAGTACAGTTTCCACGCCGCCAACGATCGGTGGAGCGGCATAATGGATTAGTGTAATTTTCATTATTGATTTAGCTCTCTCCAATGCTCATCATATCAGCTATTTGTTTTTATTATAACCAATGCGCAAAGGTATTTTATGCTTTTAGGAGATAATGCCGCTAATAAAAATACCCGATTGTTCATCGGGTTGTGCTGTATTGATGTGATAAGAAACTGATACGCTTTTTTACCCAACACAAGAATATTTTTCTGTGCCTCCACGGAGATTCGAACTCCGGTTTTAGCCTTGAAAGGGCTGCGTCCTAGTCCCCTAGACGATGGAGGCTTCAATTGACAAACCAAATTTTACCATATGATTTCACTTGAGGTCAAGCGACCCGCGTTAGTTCACATAAAATGTTACTGAAGTATCATGGTTAGCTTAAAAGAAAAAGTTACCGAGGCTAACGATGAATGAAACAGAAGTAATGACTATAAACGAGAGAAGGAAATATCTTCACAAGATGTGGGGGCGCTATCGGGGCGCAACCAAGACAGAGAAGGGGAAGCTGCTGGATGAGATTGAAGCTGTGCTGAGGATGCACCGCAAAGCCATTATCCGGGTCTTGAATGGGCGGTTATTGCGGAAGAAGCGTAGTCGTGAGCGAGGGCGGGAATATGGGGTGGAAGTTGATGACGCGGTGCGGGTAATCGCCCGCAGTCTGGACTATCCCTGTGCCGAATGATTACAACCCAACCTGGTATGGATGGCGCAGCACCTGGAACGACATGAAGAATTGCGAGTAGGACAGGCGACTCGGGAGAAGCTTGCCAGGATCAGCATATCGACCCTGAAACGGACCCTAAAGCGAGTGGGGCGCAGTGATCCCAGGCTTGCCACACAGAAACCGAAACGCCCCTAGGTCGGCGATTTGCGCAAGACATATCCGATGTGCAAGATTGACTGGGATATCCCTGACGCAGGTCATTTCGAAGTGGATCTCGTCCACCATGGCGATGAGAGTGCGGCGGGTGAGTATATTTACACGCTGCAAATCACCCGTAGCCGCCCCTACCAGAAAAATGATAATTGCTTTGTCGAAGAGAACAACCACAGCCTGAGCCGAGCTTACAACGGGCACGACCGCCTGGATACCCAGCGCCAACCCCAGCTCTTACGTCAACTGCATGAGCTGCTCTGGTTGTATCACAACTTCTTCCAGCCTGTGATGCGCCTTCAAGAAAAACAGTACCTGACACCCCTACACTATCGCCGCAAATATGACCAGCCCAAACCACCCTTCCAGAAGAGGTCCGCCTTCGCCTGGAAAACCTGCGCAACCAAACAAACCCTCTGGCTCTGCGGCAGCAGATCGATCAACTCATCTCCCAACTACTTGCCTTACCAACTCTGAGGCAATCTGAGACCGTCAATGTCTTCGATACTTTGATCAAGAAGGAGGAAACCTCAGTAACATTTTCTTTTGAACCAACCACCCCTTTCGGTAACATTATCTTTTGACTTGACAGGGCGACTTGCGATTGAGGATAGTGTATCCTTCATTCAGGAAAAACAGGAAGCGAGTTGGGTAGCAGCGGCTTGAGCGCCTGCAAGGGAGTGAAACAAGACTGCTTGGCGAAAACGGCGGTGGAATTCGCGGAACATGTGCTCCAGCCGGCTGGTAGTGCGCAGCAATTGGGGCGGCCAAACTTGACCTTCTCGTTTGGCTTGTTCCATGACGTCATAGAAAGCCAAAGTGACATCAAAATTGCGCTGCAAGGTTTGGATAGCTTTCGGTTGGGCTTTCTGCCATTGGGCACAGAAGGCTTGATAGCGCTCAATGGCTTGGGCTTTGTCTTCCGCCTGCATCCAGGCAATCAGTTTGGTTTTTCCGCTTTGCGGCCAAACCCCCTGGGCAGCCAGAATTGCAACGCGGCGGGCCTGTTTGAGCGGTCGCAGCCGACCTGCCCGATCGCCCTGCAGGCCGTTCGTCTCGACCATCACCGTCAGCCAAATCCCATCCACCCGCACCACCGGCGGTACTTCCCCTGCCTGCCATGGCTTGCTGAAAGCGGCTTGTTGACCCAACGGCAGGACTTGACGATGGAGCGTACGCAAGCCAACCGAACCCTGCAAGCGCTCGTCCAGGCTCGCTTTGATTTGCCGGTAA
>DAOTYY010000006.1:0-3214 GCA_034434695.1 Anaerolineaceae bacterium | reverse complement strand
ACCATCCAACAGGGAGGACAGCCCGGTCGCGGTGGTTTGCCCAAAGGCGCTTATCAGATAGTCGCTGTACAAGTCCAGGAGTTTGCCGTTTTTCATACACCAAGTTTACTCAAATCTGCGTAAGGTGAGTGATTAATCTTAATCATTGCCATTTGAGCGCTTTGTCGCTGCATCACAAAAAATATCAGAGCGATGATGACTAGAGTAATCGTTATCACCACCCCGCTTACTAGAGCGGCATGTTCCCATACCCAGCGCAGCCATGGACTTCGAGAGACAAGTTTCTCAATGGATGTTGTTCGGACTTTGCCAGCCTGCTGCTCATCCATAGATTGTGGTACAAGTTCAAACAAAGTAAAGATGTAGCCGCCTGCATGGAAAGATTGCCCCCCTTTAAGACGAACTGGTGTTTGCGGCATAAGACGCCGCCCTTCCAAAATTGTCCCAGAGGCTGAGCCCAAATCAGTAATCCAGACGCCATCGGGTTTGAGTTCCAAGCGAACATGAAAGGGCGAAACTGTTTCGCCTTCAAGCTGAAGCGTCGCCTGGGCACTGCTACCAATACTGACTTCATCATTGAGAGGCATCTCTTTCCATGTCTCATCATCTTTCCTGTAACGTAAGACATATTTTTTAGAAGCGTGCATGTACCTATCCCTCCCGCTCCTTTATTGGGAGTAATGAAATTCCAGAAATTCTGGCCATCCAGAATGTTGTGCAAAGGTATTGGCAATACAGGTGTAACAAAGATTGTGTGTATCATCATACGTTGCAACATAAATTTCAGACAAGGGAAAGAAAATAGAAATACCACGTGATCCAGGACTTTCTGGACCATGTTTTTCTGAAACCACAGCTTGCTGGATTGCATCAATTAACTGATCAGCCGAAGAGGATAATTTGGCATTACCACTATTTTCTTTCATCAGCATAGCAAAATGAGCCAGGTCAATTGTAGAGGAATTGTGCAAAGGTGTGTCTTCATCCATAAAGGCATCCTCATAATGTTGGGCGTTGGTTCGCGCCCAGGCAACGGTATCCTGATCTGCATGTTGCAGAGCTACAATGAATTCATTAAGCGCATCATTGACCACACCAATTCGGCTTGAATCGATTGCTGACATGGTGCTATTTTTACCTTTTTCATAAGAGACATCCTGTGCAGATGCACCTTCAAAAATCTGATCACGGATGTAATCGTTGGTAACAATGATATCGTGGTCAATATAATTATTGACAGCCACCTGCACAAAGTCCGCCGCTCTCATGTCTGGATTGCTCACCAATTGTTTCAGTATCCCTTCATAAGCCCAACCAAGCATAGGTTCAACTTCCTCAGAAGCAACAACATAGCGAGCATAAGGCGCCATGGTGAAAAAGACTTCAATTTGTCCCATTAAACAGGCATCAAAACCTAGCACATCAAACTGACCAATGCCGGTTTTTCGAAGAATGTAAGAAAGAGCCTGTTCAAGATCACTCAATCTCATGTAGTTATTTTCGGTAGGAGTATCATCAGCCAATGCTCCCACCCACCCCATGCCATGATCGGACACAATCAACACATACTTGTCCGCCGGGTAAGTCTCTATCGCCCAGGTGACATACTCGACAAAGGTTGTCGAGTCTGCACTATCTACTTCACCCTGATCGTTGACTTCGGGTGAATTGATACGCTCAACATCGGTATCTTTGGCTATCTCCAGTCGCTTGGCACTCGTCCAACCGCCCTCTTCATCCAACCCACCCTTGAAACGATCAAATTGTGTGATAATACGCACACGATCACTGCCGCCGATCAGCTCGCTTTCGTTCACATCCAGAAATGAACCAATTTCGAGAGACTTGTCCTCTGCAACCTGATACAGAATAACCAGCCAAGTCTGATTGGCTTTTACTTCAGGAGTAACTGTGGGCGAGGGTGTGGATTGTTCGGCTTTTGGGAACGGGATATTTGTCGCCTCTCCTGCAATAACTGTCTGAGTACTTGAGGATGGTTTTATTATCATGTCCTTGTCTGGGGCGCGGAGGAGGCGTATCCTTGGCGTGATACCGTCGCCGGGAACGCCTCTTCGGGGCGAGAGCGTCAGGGCTGGCCGACAACCGCTATGGGATGCCCTTCGAAGGACAAGCCCGAGGTTTTATTTGGCTGCCCGGCGGATACTTTAATCTGGGACGGCGCATCGAAGCGCCAGAACCCGAATCGGTAGTTGTACCTCTCAGCCCGAAATCCGCGCCCCAGACTTCAATTTGGAGTATAGCATGAAAGCACAACCAGAATCAAGAACTATTCACCGCTACGTCGCCCTTGACCTTCACAAAGAGTACGTGATGGCCGGGGCAATGAACGCTGCTCAGGAATGGGTGCTGCGACCGCGCAAGGTCGAGATGATGCGCTTCCGTGAGTGGGC
Organism: Anaerolineaceae bacterium; assembly: GCA_034434695.1. Taxonomy (GTDB): domain Bacteria; phylum Chloroflexota; class Anaerolineae; order Anaerolineales; family Anaerolineaceae; genus DYEC01. The sequence continues at coordinate 803 of DAOTYY010000006.1, read as the reverse complement.
TGCCGCTAACCTGCGCCAGGGCGACGCCGTCATCCTGGAGACGACCGGCAACGTGTGGGACATCTACGACATCGTTGCGCCGCTCGTCACGCGGACGGTGGTGGCGCACGCCGGGGCGGTGCGTCAAATTGCCGAAGCGCGGGTGAAGACCGACAGCGAAGACATTAAACGCCTGCTGCGGCTGTTGATCGCCGACATCGTTCCGGAAGTGTGGGTGCCGCCCGCGCCTGTGCGCGAGCTGCGCAGCCTGATTTCGTACCGCAACCGGCTGGTCAAAACTGCCACCATGATTCGCAATCGTTTGCAAAGCCTGCTGCACCGTCACAACCTGAAGTTGGGCGAGAACGGTCTCACGGATGCAGAGTGGTGGGAAAGCCAGCCGCTCAGTGCGCTGGAGAAACTGCAAGTGCGGCAGGAACTGGCGCTGTTGAGCCGGGTGGAACAGAGCAAAGCCGAACTGGAGACCGAACTGGCGAAAATGAGCATGAGTGCGGAGTGGGGGAAATCTGCCGCCCATCTGCTGCAACTGTCCGGGCTGGGGCTGATCACCGCCATGACGGTGTTATCGGCCATCGGCGACATCCGCTGCTTTGAAAGCCCGAAGCAGTTGGTGGGGTACGCCGGGCTGGGAGCGGGGATTCACCAGAGCGGCAAAGAACATCAGGACAAAGGGATTACCAAAAGCGGGCGGAAGGAACTACGTTGGGCGCTCGTCGAAGCCGCCTGGCGGGCGGTGCGCAGTTCGGAGGTCTGGAAGCAACGCTTCGATCAACTGGCCAAACGCCGCGGCGAACACAAAGCGA
>DAOTYY010000005.1:0-24804 GCA_034434695.1 Anaerolineaceae bacterium | reverse complement strand
ACCATCCAACAGGGAGGACAGCCCGGTCGCGGTGGTTTGCCCAAAGGCGCTTATCAGATAGTCGCTGTACAAGTCCAGGAGTTTGCCGTTTTTCATACACCAAGTTTACTCAAATCTGCGTAAGGTGAGTTAATAATATACCCTGCTTGATACAAGGAAGATTACCTGATTTGATCTGTTTCCTGTAAGATTTTCAGCACTTCAGCGATGGTGAGGTCCAGTTGAGCAAGGATGGCAGGAATCTGGTCTTTGATGTCTGGCTGGGGCTGAAAGAGCTGCCAGCCGGCATCTTCCAGAATGCGGAGTGCTGTCAGCCAGTGATGTCCCTGCGGCACCGGACGTGCCAGCGGTATCCATGTCAACGTGTTTGCCCATTGCGGGTGATCCTGACGGTAGTTGGAAAGCTTTTCTACTGCCGATACGTTGACTGGCCAGCCGCCACCAGCTTCAATGAGCTGAACCTGTGTTGTGGAGGTTGCCATCCAACGGATGAACAACCAGCTTGCCAACTGTTCTTGCGGGCTGGCGGCAAAAATGGCATACGACAACCCGCTGGTGTATATCAGTGGTTTATTCCCGGCAGTGGGATAGGGAATAACCATCCATGCATCCGGACTTTCATGGCGCTGAATGGCATCTTCTTGAGGGGGAATATCACTTAAGGCTCCAGAGTAAAACAGCGCTTGACGTGCAGCAAAATAGTCATATGGCAACGGGTTACGGGCGACCCAGGCACAACCTTCTTCATACAGTGCTCTCAGAAAATCAAATGCATCCCGTGCTGACTGCACATTAAAAATTGTCAGTTGACTGTTTGGGTCTGAGGGCACTTCATAACCAAAGATGGTTAGCCAGCTTAACAGTGCCAGTGCATCTGTGCTGACGATCCATCCGCCAGTGCCATCATTTTCACGGTTCTGGTCTTTTAAGATTGCAGAAGCAGCAGCGCATGCCTGTTTTTTGAATTCTTCAGCAGTGGTTGGCGGGGCGGAAAAACCGAGCTCCCTCCCCCAGCTCTGGTTATAGAAGAGCACCTGTGCGTCACGGGTCAGAGGAATGCCGATTTGAATGTCTTCAATCTGATCCTGTTTCCAAAATACGACTGGAAAATCGGCAAGCTCCAGAGAGGAAAATCCCCAATTGGGATGTTGAATATAATCATCCAAGCCAATCAGCAGACCACTGCGGTTTTGCCATTCATGGAGCAGTTCTCCTGGTGCCACCAGAACATTGGGCAACGCCCCATTCTTCAGACCAGTTTCTACCATTTGGTAAAGCAAACTGTTGCCGCCGGTAGCTGTTTGATTTACCTGTATTCCCCATTCGTTCTCCTGATTAAATTTTCTAACTAGTGCATCGAATATCTCTGCCTGCCCGCCAGCCAGCGGGTGCCAAACACTTAGAGCCATACCGCGTAGTTGACTGGTTTCCACCTGTAAATAGGCAGGTAAAGTGGGCGTGTGTGCCGGTACTGGTGTTGAGGTAGGGGCAGAGGATCGTGTGGCTGTCGCAATAACATGCGGGGGGATAGGGGATGAAGAACTTGCTGTTTCCGCAGCGAACGCCGCTGTGCTCAATCCGGGCACAGGGGTCAGTGGTGCGCAGGCGCTAGCGAATAAGATGATCAAAAGCAGAAAGCCGGGTCGCTTCATAAGTGATGATTCTGCAGTTAGTCGAAATCTGTTGGTAATTCTGGATTGCGCAGATGTTCAAAGAAACGATGAAGCTCACTGGCTGTTGTCCGCGCAATGGAGAGAGGGGGTAAGTCATCTTCGCTAAAAAAGCCAACCCCGCCAGTTTCCATACTCTCTTTGGGTTGTCCGCCGATTAATTTACACAGGAAGAAAAGTTTGTAGACATGAAAAATATAGGGCGGATGACCATGTTTATTACGATCATAGAGTGCCAACAGTTTGACCGTTTTGACCTCGTAACCGGATTCTTCACGCACCTCGCGCTCGACCGCCAGGCTGGGCGGTTCGTTAACATCCACCCATCCCCCAGGTAATGTCCAGCCGCCGTCTATTAATTCCTTAACCAGTAATACTTTATTTTCCTTAAACACCACACCGCGCACATCTACTTTTGGGGTTGCATAACCAGCCTGCGCGTCAAACAGCTTATGAATGGTGGCTGGTTCCTCACCAGCGCCTGCTGCAACCATCTGAGCAGCGATTTCCTGAATGGCGTGGTAGCGTTCAATGTCGAAGGGGTTTTTACAGTAAGCAAGACCGCTTTGGGCAATAGACTGTAATTTTTGTGCCCAGAGCAGCCACTGGGGAAAGCCTTGTGGAGTGTTCATAGCGCAATTATAGCAGAGGACATTCTGAACACTCTTCTCTTGCACAACTTTGGACTGAATCCAATGATGGTGGTTTGCTGATGCACCGGTTAGGTCTAATAAAACATATAGGGGAACCAGGAGATAATCACTGGCTGTAGCTGCAGGAGCATTGCTCCAATCCCGATACCGAGCAAAAAACCAGCCAGCACATCAGAAAGATAATGCACACCAGCGGCGATGCGTGCTAAGCTCATGAATGGTGCCCAGATGATCAGGAGAATGGCAAGCCACAACGGACCAAGCCCCAGTGTCATGACGATTAGCAGACCAGCACGTGCTGCATGACCGGAGGGGAATGAATGTGGGTCAGTATTGCGGTAAATGGCACCCCATTCACCCGGGGGACGCTGACGGCGGATGACGAATTTTATCCCCAGGACCAGAATTGCCAGAAATACGATCCCGCCTGCCAAAAAGTTGATACGGTTGTGCCATTCAGCGCCGCCGAATAACCAGAAAGGTAACAATCCTGCCAGCCAAAGCCACGAGTCACCTGAATGTGCCAGAATTGCTGTGATTCCCCAAAGAAGGCGATTCTCTGTCTGTAACCGTAAGTGGTTGGATAAACTGGCGTCCAGCCTGAGGATGGGGTGAAGTATCTTAATCATTTATCCGTCAAATATCCGTTTATGCCTGATGGGGGTTTGTTGCTGTGCCGCCCGTCATGCCGATTGTATCTTTGGGCGAGATCAGCCAACATGCAGCCTGGTGACCTGTGCGTACTTCTATCAGGGGGGGCTCTTCAACCCGGCATATGTCCATTGCAAATGGACAGCGTGGGTGAAAACGGCAGCCGCGAGGTGGGTTGAGGGGGCTGGGCACATCTCCCTTCAGGATAAGGCGCTCACGTTTCAGTTTGGGATCTGGAATCGGTATGGCAGACATCAAAGCCTGTGTATAGGGATGAAGCGGGTTGCGAAACAGTTCGTCACGGTCAGTCAATTCGACTATTTTGCCCAGATACATAACGGCTACCCGGTCAGAAATATGTTCTACGACGCTCAGGTTGTGGGCAATAAACAGGTAAGTCAGTCCGAATTCTTCTTGCAAGTCCTTCAAGATGTTCAACACCTGTGATTGAATGGAAACATCCAGCGCTGAGACCGGTTCATCACAAACAATGAATTTGGGATTCAACGCCAGAGCGCGGGCAATGCCAATGCGCTGTCGTTGACCGCCTGAAAACTCATGCGGATAGCGCCGGGCGTGATATTCTTCCAACCCTACTTTTTTCAATGTCTGGATGACAATATCGTAACGTTCTTTTGGAGTACCAATCTTATGGATGCGCAAACCCTCCATGACAGATTCGCCAATCGGCACGCGCGGGTCAAGTGAAGAATAGGGGTCTTGAAAAATGATTTGCATATTGCGGCGCAGTTTCTTCAGTTCCTCGCCTTTGAGCGAGAATACATCCTGCCCATCAAAAAAGACTTTTCCACCTGTTGGTTCAGTTAGTCGTAACATGGTACGCCCAACTGTAGATTTGCCACAACCCGACTCACCGACCAGTCCAAGGGTTTCGCCCCGCTGTATTGTAAAGCTGATTCCATCCAAAGCCTGTACCCACGCCACCACGCGCTGTAGCACTCCACCCCGCACCGGGTAATATTTCTTAAGATTCTCCACCCGGATGAATTCATTGGCATCGGTCTGGTTGTTCAGTATAGTTGTCATGCAAACCTCGTTTATTCTCTGGACTGGTCTGCGGTCATTCGCAAGGGCGCCTGATGCCGATTGCTGTCCTGGTATAGCCAGCAGCGCACTAGATGATTGGGGGCAGATTCAGTCAGCTCGGGTTCAATCTGTGTGCAAATGGTCAGCCGATACTTTTCACGCGCCGTACAACGAGGGGCAAAACGACAGCCTGGCGGCAGATTAATTAAATTGGGTACATTTCCTGGAATGACCTCCAGTCGCTTTTGGGTTTTACCCAAAATCGGGATAGAGCCAATCAGTCCATGCGTATAGGGATGCAGCGGGGCATCGAAAAGCCGCTGGACGTCGGTTTGTTCTACAATACGACCAGCATACATGACTGCCACCCGGTCAGCCATTTCCGCGATAATTCCCAAATCGTGGGTGATCAAAATGACTGCTGTACCAAGTTGTTCGCGCAGCTTGCGAATCAGGTCCAGAATTTGTGCTTGAATGGTGACGTCCAGTGCGGTCGTCGGCTCATCAGCAATAAGTAGTTTTGGTTTGAGCGCCAATGCCATGGCAATCATCACACGTTGTGCCTGACCACCGGACATTTCATGCGGATAGGCAAACGCTTTTCTGTCCGCATCGGGAATGCCAACCAGTCGGAAGAGTTCCACCGCTTCTGCCCAGGCTTTCTGCCGGGCGAGTTTTTCGTGAATTTGAAAAACCTCACCCACCTGATCGCCAACGCGGAAAACAGGGTTAAGACTGGACTGCGGCTGTTGGAAAATCATCGAAATGCGGTCGCCGCGGATTTTAGTCATTTCTTCTTCGTTTAGCTGAAGCAGATCGCGCCCCTCAAAGTAGATGGCTCCCTGAATGATTCTGCCTGGAAATGAGACCAGACGCAGAATGGAGAAGGAAGTAACGCTCTTGCCGCAGCCGGATTCGCCCACCAGCCCCAACACCTCGCCCGGGTAAACGACAAAATCCACACCATCCACTGCTTTGACAATGCCATCTTCTGTGTAGAAATACGTTTTCAGATCACGCACTTCAAGCAAAGGTTGTCGGAGGGATTGTTCACTCATTGATCACCTCATCATATAATAAAGCCCTGACTGGGGCTGAAATAATTATACTTGATGGTTTTGTTCAGGGCGAAAAAAATCGGATAAGAAAACAATTTGTGTTCTAAACTGGTTGACATCTCAATCAAATGTCTTATAATCTTACACAATCAACTCTATCATAAAAAATTGAAAACAGGATAAGAGTGCCCGTTTTGTTAGATGTTCCCTTGAAACACAAGATAAAGTGGGCGCTTTAGAGTTGTGTACGTTTGAGATTTACAGCAGAAAGCCAGAAAGGAGGTGTACAAAGCAGTAGGTTTTAATTTCAAAATTTCCAACACTCACAGTCAAAGATTCATTTTTAGTTAAGGAGGAGAATGTGAAACAAAAATTTTATACTTTCATGGGGATCGTCTTATTGCTCAGTATGGCTCTGGCTGCCTGTCAGCCAGCGGCAACACCCACCCCGGAAAAACCTGCTGAGCCAACCAAAGCACCCGAAGCGCCAGCCGAGCCAACCAAAGCTCCTGCTGCTTTTGAGCCGATGAAAGTTGAGGCTCCAAACTGCGATTACGGTGGGGAGTTCAAATCCATCGAAGCAGTGGATGCAAAGACGGTCAAGTTCACTCTCTGTTATCCCGACCCGGCTTTTCCGCAAAAGGTGGCTTTCTCAGTATTCTCAATTCAAGATAAAGAATACTTGGATGCCAATGGCGGCGACTCGGTCAAAATGAGCGATAACGTCAACGGAACCGGCCCATACAAGGTCAAGGAATGGAAACGCGGTGACAGTATTATCTTTGAAGCTAACCCAGACTACTGGGGCGAGAAAGCCAAAACTCCAACCTTGATTTTCCGCTGGTCTGAGCAGTCTGCTCAGCGTTTGCTGGAATTGCAGTCAGGTACGGTAGACGGGATTGACAATCCGGCTCCAGAGGATTTTGCCACCATTGAAGGGGACGCAAATCTAAAACTTTATCCACGCCCGGCATTAAACATCTTCTATATTGGCTTCAACAACAAGATAAAGCCTTTTGACGATGTTAACGTGCGTAAGGCGTTTGCTATGGCAATTGACCGTCAGCGCATTGTGGATCAGTTTTATCCTGAGGGTTCGCGGGTGGCAGATGTCTTTGTTCCGCCGTTGCTCAAGCCTGGGTATTCTGAGGGACAAAAGTGGTACGACTATAATCCGGAAGAAGCCAAAAAATTGCTCGAGCAGGCTGGTTACAAAGATGGACTGGAAGTTACCCTTTCATTCCGCAATGTGGTTCGCGGTTACCTGCCGACCCCCGACAAAGTTGCCCAAGAAATTCAGGCACAGTTGAAAGAAATTGGTGTCAACGTCAAGATAGAAGAGATGGAATCTGCGGCGTTTATTGATGCCACTGCTGCTGGTCAAAAAGGTTTCTATCTTTTAGGGTGGACAGGGGACTATCCTGATGCTACAAACTTCTATGATTATCACTTCGCCAATGCCAACAATCTGCAATTTGGTGATCTCTTCCCGGATGTTGTTGAAGCTCTGAAAGCCGCCGGGCAAACTGCTGATTCAGCCAAACGCCAGCAATACTATGACACCGCAAATAAGCTGATAAAAGAATATGTTCCGATGATCCCGGTTGCTCATGGCGCTTCAGCGGTAGCGTTCAAAGCCAATTTTGAAGGCGCTCACGCAAGCCCGTTGGGTAATGAGTACTTTGCCGTGGTTGGCGCCAGCGGTGTGGATCAACTAGTCTGGATGCAAAATGGTGAACCGGCTGTGTTATGGTGCTCTGACGAGACGGATGGCGAGACCCTGCGCGCTTGCGAACAGGTCTATGAGACATTGCTGGCTTTTGAGGTTGGTGGTGTCGGAGTTGAGCCTAAGTTGGCTGAGAAATACGAAGCCAACGAAGATGCAACCGAGTGGGTCTTTACCCTGCGCGATGGTGTGAAGTTCTTTAACGGCGCGACACTGGATGCTAATGACGTTGTTGCTACGTTTGTATCCCAGTGGGATGCCAAAGATCCAAACCACAAAGGGCGCACGACCACCTTTGAATACTTCGGCGCCTTCTTTGGCTCCTTCCTCAATGCTGAATAAAACTCGCTGATCAGGGTGGGGTATTCCATATTGGGATACCCCATCCGCTCAAAAGGTCACATGGTACAGTTTGTTACAAGACGTTTATTGCTTCTTTTACCGGTAGTGATTGGCATTTTGCTGGTCACCTTTACAATTGTCCGCCTGATTCCCGGTGATCCATGCGTGGTCATGTTGGGGGAGAAAGCAACCAGAGAGAAATGCGACGAATTTATGGCGCGTTATGGGATGGATAAGCCCATCCCAGTCCAGTTTGTTCGTTATTTAAGCAATTTGGCGCAAGGGGATTTTGGGAACTCGTTGCGTTTTGGACGTCCGGTGGTTGACCTGATCGCCGAGCGCCTGCCAATGACCATTGAGTTGACCATCGGCGCGATGCTATTTTCAACTTTTTTCGGCATTTTATTGGGTATTATTTCAGCGCTTAAACGGAACACGATCATTGACACTGCAACCATGATTCTGGCAAACATCGGCATTTCCATGCCGGTGTTCTGGCTGGGTTTGATGCTGGCTTATGTTTTTGCGTTGCTGCTCAAGGATACACCCTTTTTCATTCCTCCTTCGGCGCGATTTTCAGCCGGCATGACGTTGACTTCGCTTGCTAAATATTGGGGCTTGGAGAATGTCAGCGGGTTGCAGAAGTTTATCCTCGATTTTATGTCCAACTCTGTCATTATCAATGTGGTCTTTACAGGGAATTGGAAGATTCTTAAAGATGCCGCCTGGCATTTGATCCTGCCCTCTGTAGCAGTTGGCACAATTCCACTGGCAATCATTGCGCGTATGACACGCTCCAGCCTGCTGGAAGTTTTAGGGCTGGAATATATTCGCACGGCACGGGCTAAAGGGTTGATTGAGCGGCTGGTTATTGCCAAACATGCCATGCGCAATGCTATGATCCCGATTGTGACCATCATTGGGATAGAAACCGGCGCCTTGCTTTCGGGAGCAGTGTTGACCGAGACAGTTTTTACCCTGCCCGGTGTTGGAACGGCGCTCAAAGATGCTATTTTAGGGAGAGATTATCCGGTAGTTCAGGGTTTCACTCTGGTTATTGCTCTGATTTTTGTTTTCGTTAATCTGATCGTTGATATCTCTTACGCATATCTTGATCCGCGTATTCGGCTGGAGTGACACGAAAGGGAAGACCATGACTGAGACGCTTAAACCAATCGCGGAAAATTATCAAGAACAATATACACGTCACTCGCCAGCCCAGGAAGCATTTAGACGGTTACTGCGTCATCGCTCAGCACAGGCGGGTATGGTTATGCTGGGTATTCTGGTCTTTATTGCCATCTTTGCAGAATGGATTGCCCCCTATGATCCTATTGCCCTGATCAAGACGGTTAAGCGCCGCGAACCGCCCTGTGTACATCTCTTGGGTTGTCCTAAAGACAAAGAGCAGCATATTTTTGGTATTGATGGGAACAGCCGCGACCTGTTTTCACGGGTGATTTTCGGTTCACGTTTATCCTTACAGGTTGGATTGGCAACCATTTCATTTGCCATTATTGTCGGTGGATTCATTGGCGCAATCTCGGGCTTTCTTGGTGGCTGGGTGGATAACATTATTATGCGGATCATGGACGTACTGATGGCATTTCCCAGTTTACTACTTGCGATTGCCATTGTTGCCGTACTGGGGATTGGACTGATCAACGCATTGCTTGCCATTGGCATTGTTTCCATCCCTCGTTTTGCTCGCCTGATACGTTCTACTGTGCTCTCTGTTAAAGAATTGGAGTATGTGCAGGCGTCGCGCGCTTTGGGGGCATCCCCTCTACAAATTTTGTTTAACCGCGTACTGCCAAATGCCATCTCACCATTAATTGTGCAAGGCACGTTGGGAATCGCCACAGCTATTCTGGATGCTGCAGCGCTTTCGTTTCTGGGGTTAGGGGCAGAGAAGCCCCGCCCAGAATGGGGCTTAATGTTGGGTGAAGAGCGCAATAGTGTCTTTAATGCGCCGCATCTGGTGTTCTTCCCGGGCATTGCTATCATGTTTACCGTGCTTTCGTTCAACCTGCTTGGTGATGGATTGCGGGATGTGCTAGACCCACGTTTACGAGGATCAACGCGGGGGTGAAAGTCGGAGCTTGAAAATTTTGACCGGCGGGGAACTGTCCGCCGGTTTCTTTTTTGTTGATGTTGGTATAATGAAATTGCTGGTGTATTCTGCTGATAGGAGTGTAATGATGGACAGCGTTTCAGGCTGGCGAGCCAAAAGTTCCCTGATGTTTTTCATCATGGTTCTAATTCTGGTAAGTCTCACCTGTCGCATTACTTCCACTCAGGAAGCCGCACCAGAGACGCTGCCGGCAGCTACCATTGTTGCGGAGCCTTCAGTTCAGGCGCAGCGGGCTGTGCCGTTGCCGCCGTCGGTGATAGAAACTCATCCGATGAATGGCGGCGAAGTTAATAGTGTTGAGGGTGTCAGGTTTTATTTTAACCAGCCAATGAAAACTGATACTGTGCAGGCAGCTCTGACCATTGAGCCGTATCTGCAAGGGATTTTTGAATGGCTGGACAACAATCGTACCCTGCACTTTCAACCAAACGCTCCTCTTATGCCTGCCACATTGTTCAAAGTAACATTGAAGACCAGTGCGCAGGCTGAAAACAATCTACAGTTGGTATATGAGCAAACCTTTGATTTCCGAACCCCTGAAAGCCTGCAGATTGTTGAGCGTATCCCTGAACCGGGAAGTAAAAATCAGAATCCATCCAGTGCAATATCGGTTGCTTTCAATCAACCTGTGGTGCCTTTGGATGGTGATCCATCTGTTTTTCCTCCTGCCTTTTCCTTGTTCCCTGAAGTGCATGGGCAAGGCAAATGGCTTAACTCAAACACATATGTTTTCTACCCCGAACCCGCGCTATCCGGTGGTACGGACTACACGGTGACTGTAAATTCTGCTCTGGTGAGTGCTTCGGGAATGTCATTTGCGGGAGATACGGTTGCTGACCTGAGCTGGATATTTACTACTGCCCAGCCCGAGGTCATTGCCTGTGAGCCAGCGGGTGGATGGCAACGAATAGCGATAGATATCCCCTTTGTGATTGATTTTAACCAGCCGATGGATACTGCCAGCGTAGAACAAAATTTGACCTTGCTGGGACCCAGAGGCGTAAAAGTTGACGGCTCTTACCGCTGGGAAAATCATTCTAGCAGAGTAATCTTTCAGCCTGAGCGGCTGTTACAACGCAATACGACTTACACGCTCACCTTGCCTAAGGAAACGATCAGTCTTGGAGGATCACCGCTGAGCAAAGATTTCCGTAGAGAATTTCTTACCGTGGCACCCTTAACATTGGTTAAGACAATCCCCGCCTCAGGTAAGCCGCTGGAGAGCGGATATAACCGTTTTGTGCTTGAGTTCAATGTTCCGCTTGGAGAGCAAAACCTGGAAGATTTCGTTGAGGTTCAGCCAAAGCTTATCCATCAGACAGTTTCTCTTAGCCTTGACCGAAAGACAATGTATTTAAGCGGTTTTTATGAGCCAAACCTGGCTTATCTCATTACCCTATCGGCTGATTTGCAGGATCTTTGGGGACGTCCCTTGGGAGAAACGAAAAGTGCAATTTTACGCGTGTTGCCAGCCGAGCCGTCTTTAACCGTTCCAATGTTGCAGTTTGGTTCTCCAGTGCTTTTTATCTTGCCGGATGATCCTTATGTCGCTGCTCAAGCCACCAATGTGCAGGCTATTAAAGTGTCTTCGGCGGTTATCTCATTTGATACTTTTACCGCCCTGGTCAAGCGACATATAGAGAGAGGTTCCCTCAGTATTAACATGGTGCCTGCTCAGGAAACCTGGATGCACGCTCTGGAGCTTGAACCCAACCGCAATACAACGGTTGAGATTCCCCTCTCCAGCGGCAGGACGACGCTACCGACCGGGTTATATTATTTTGAGCTTGATGTTCCCGAGCTAAACGCCAGCCGCTATCTCAGTGGTCCGTTTATGGGTGTGGTGAGCCGTATTAACCTGACCATGAAACGCAACAGCAACGAGATGTACGTCTGGGCGACCGATCTGGAAACCTTGCAGCCGGTCTCTGGTGCGAGTCTTACGATTTATGATGATCAGAATGTCCCTGTGGCAACTACAACAACCGACCAAAACGGATTGGCATGGGTCTCGCTGCCAGAAAGTGCAAATTGGAGCACGATATACTATGTGTTGATGGGAAACCCCGGTGATTCGGACTTTGCACTAGGGTTGACTTCCTGGACGGCGGGCTTGAGCGGGCGGGAGTTTGGCTTGCACACAGACTTGAAGCCCCAAACCAGTCAGCTCTTTACATATCTTTACACAGATCGCCCCATTTACCGCCCAGGACAAACGGTGAATGTGCGCGCCATTTTGCGGCGGGCGGAAAATGGGCGGTATTTTCCAAGTCCTGTTGATCAGGTAACCTTGCAGCTCTTCGGCGAATATGCACCAGAGACCGGCGAGCGTCCTTTGCTGGCAACATTGTCGCTGCCAGTTTCCAGTTATGGTACTGCAAGCGGCTCATTTAATTTGCCAGAGGATGCTCTGCCCGGTGTCTATACTTTACAGACCTCTCATGAGCCGATTGCCAGTTTGACATTCCAGGTGGCTGAATACCGCAAACCAGAAATGGAGCTGCTGGTGCGTTTTGATTCGTCCGAAAAACAGAAAGGGCAGGATATTCGGGCAACTGTTCAGGCAAATGATTATTTTGGCGCACCAGTCAGTAATTTACCTGTCCATTGGACGTTATACACTGCAAGAGATCATCTTTACCTGCCAGGCAATTATCAGAGTGGGGAAGTTGCCGAATTTTGGGATGATACTCCGGACTGGTTTGCGTCGCCTGGCATGTTTCTAGCGGAAGGAGATGCAGAAACCGATGTGGGCGGTAATTTGTCATTGTCTTTTTCCGCAGATGTGTTTGAAAAGCTGGATCAGGTTGAGGGGCGTCAGAAGTTAACGCTGGAGGTTACAGCTCAAGGTCAAAGTGAATATCCAGTGAGCAGCCGTGCCAGCCTGATCATTCATCCGGCAGATTTTTATATCGGTGTTCGTCCTGATAGTTGGAATGGTCAGGTTGGGCAGGAAATCGGGTATGTGATCCAGACTGTGGATTGGGACAGGAAGCCATCGCCAATGCACGCGCTGCGGGCAGACTTCCTTAAGGTAAATTGGAAACAGCGTTTGCCAGAGGAAATATCTGCTGGCACTGGACGCTTAATGCCTGAATATTCTCCAGTGAGTAGCAGCGATTTTAAGACAGATGTGCGCGGTCAGGCGCGTCTGGCATTTATTCCACCGCAGCCTGGTCTCTATCTGCTAGAGGTCAGAGGAAATGAAGCAGTGACGCAGGTGATGACCTGGGTGGGCGGTTCTGGGGATGCTGTTTGGCCAGATTTGCCCGATCAGCATCTGATTCTGAGCCGAGACGCGGAAACGTATCTGCCGGGACAGACGGCGCGCATCCTGATACCCAACCCATTTAACAGCCCTGCACTAGCATTGGTAACGACAGAACGTGGCAGGGTTATGCATACTCCCCGGCTGTTGACCATTGAAGGTTCAAGCCTTGAACTTGAACTCCCGGTTGCTGACGAAGACGCCCCCAATATTTTTCTTTCGGTGATTTTATTGGGAAGAACCTCTGAAGGCTTTCCAGACTTTCGTGCCAGTTATATTGAGATTCCGGTTGACCCGTCCGCTTATATCCTCAATGTGAGGCTAACGCCGCAACCCAGTCGCACAATGCCGGGTGGAGAAGTCTCTTACAAAGTGAGTGTATCCGATTCAAGAGGCAGACCTGTTCGGGGTGAATTCTCGTTGGCAATTGTGGATAAAGCTATCTTTGCGCTTGCCGAACCCAATTCGTCCAGCATTATTGAAGCTTTTTATGCTCCCCAGCCGCTGGGTCTGGAAACCAGCTTATCCCTGGCAGGGTATGCCAGGCGGATTACTTTATTGTCACAGGCGGGAGGGCTGGGGGGTGGTGAACCGGCTGCGCCGCTGCTTGCCTTACGCGAGAAATTTGCAGACACAGCTTACTGGCAGGCAAAGATCGAGACAGATGCGAATGGGCAGGCTGAAGTCACTTTGAAACTCCCGGATAACCTAACCACGTGGGTGGCTACGCTGCGGGGATTGACCAAGGATGCGCTGGTTGGCGAAACAAGTGTTGAGGTTGTCACCGGAAAAGACTTAACGATTCGACCAGTGACGCCGGCTTTTCTGGTCAGTGGTGATCATATTGAGCTTGCCGCGGTAATAAACAATAATACAAAGAACAGCCTGATCGTAGATGTCAGCTTGCAAACGGCTGGTCTTAACCTGGACGAGCCGGGCAAAGCATTGCAGCGCATTACACTGCCCGCAGGCGAACAGCAGCGGGTAAGCTGGTGGGGGGTTGTACAGGATACCGATCAGGTAGAGTTGATTTTCAGTGTTCGATCGGGTAACCTGCAGGATGCAGCGCGCCCAGAACAGGGCAAGATTCCAGTATTGCGTTATAGTGTACCTCAAACGCTGGGTGTAAGCGGCGTATTGAGCCAAAGCGGTGAAAAACTAGAAGTTGTCAGCTTACCGCGCTCGTATACACCTACCAGTGGGCAGTTGAGGATAGAGTTGTCACCGTCATTAGCTGCATCCCTGCTAAGTGACCTGAAGGTCGTAAAGAATTACCCTTATGATTTTACTGAACCACGGGTTTCCGTATTGCTTGCGAATGTGCAAATACTCCGCACTTTACAGGAATTCGGACTGGACTCGCCGTCGTTGAAATCAGAACTCGAAACGACGATCGCTGACGAGCTGACCAGTCTAACTCTCCATCAGAATTTGGATGGCGGCTGGGGCTGGAAGTTTGGGGAGCAGAGTGACACCCACACAAGTGCATACGCGTTATACGGATTAAGTCTTGCAGCCCAATCTGGCTTTGTGGTTGAACAGACTGTTTTCCAGAAAGTTCAAAATTATTTGGTCAATGTTTTGCAAACCCAGTCAGATTCACTAAGCCCGGACGAGCTGGCATTTGAGCACTATGTCTTGCGGCAATCAGGGCGCGCAGATATTCCGCCACAGGGTTTGTATGAACTGCGTGAACAAATGAATCCCTGGGCAAAAGCTCTGCTGGCATTAACGTTACAAACGGTAGATGCGGCGGATACACGAGCAATAGATTTGCTTTCGGAGCTAAAGAGTATTGCGTCTCGTTCCTCAAGCGGTGTCTACTGGGAGAGTGCCTTGGGCGGTGGTAGCCGGGCAAGCCCTAATCTTACAACCGCTATAGTCGTGCTGGCGTTAACTGAATTGGAACCACAATCGCCGCTTGTGGCGGATGCAGTACGTTTCCTGACCGCTCATCGTCGTCTGAGCGGCGGGTGGCAGTCCAGTTATGAGACAGCTTGGGTGATCCGGGCGCTTACGAATGCTCTGAAGAATAGCGGTGACTTGCAGGCAAATTACAGTTTTTCTGCTTTTCTTAATGATATGTTGATTCTCAATGGTATGACGAGAGGGGATGCAGCCCTGACCCCTATCAGCACCAGCATTCCAATCAGCAATTTGAAGCCAGATGAACCAAATACCCTGCTTTTGTTACGGGATGGGGGGGAAGGGAATCTGTATTACCGGGCTTATTTGCAGTTGTATCGCCCTGTGGAGAGTGTACCACCGCTCCAGACAGATATTTTATTAACCCGGAAGTATTACCTGAATGATTTGCAGTGCCAGCTTGAATCCTGTCCGCCAGTTGATAGAATTCGTCTGAGAGACCACCGCTCTGTTTTGGTGCGTTTGACGCTGACCGTAA
The DNA here is from genome assembly GCA_034434695.1 of Anaerolineaceae bacterium. GTDB lineage: Bacteria > Chloroflexota > Anaerolineae > Anaerolineales > Anaerolineaceae > DYEC01. The sequence goes on along the minus strand of DAOTYY010000005.1, from coordinate 9,851 downwards.
CCAGAGCGATAAATTATCTGGTGGTTGAAGATTACATTCCGGCTGGCAGCGAAATCCTGAACCGACAACTTAAAACCGCTGCGCAGGGAGAAACCACCTTTGCACAAGGACGGGGCTGGTGGTATTTTACGCCGCCGCTGGTTTATGCGGATCATATCCGCTGGATGGCACAAAGTGTTCCAGCGGGTGTCTATGAATTGACGTATGAACTTATGCCGCTTCAAGCGGGGGAGTTTCGGGTTCTCCCTGCACGCGCGTATGCCTATTATTTTCCGGAAGTGGAGAGTAGCAGCGGCGGCAGTCTGTTTTCTATCGAACCTTAGTGTCGTTAGTCTTGCAATTGTTGCAACTGGTAGAGTTCCTGCTCCAGAAGCTCGATTTTTTCAATCAACAACTGAATTTCATCAGGGCTGACTTCTTCTTCCTCGCTTTGTAAACTCTGGGTCAAAGAGGGATCAAGGAGCAACTTTTCCAGCCGCTGGCATTCTTGTACTGAAAGTGCCCCCCTGTTGACCAGCAAATCCAGACGTCTATGTATTTCGCTCTCGATATATTTTTGCGGGTCTAAAAAAGTGTGAATAGCTTCGCTCAGCCCGCCGAGCATGCTATCCCCAGCACGAATCAGACGGGAAAAGATCACCTGTGGCAGCAATCCACCAATTTTCTTTTCCTGTTCGAAGATCACCTGCGCAAGGGTAACAGCAGTGAGGTCTGTGCCTGTATCGTAATCAATGACGCGCACTTCTTCGCCTTGACGAATCATTTCAGCAATATCGTTCAAGGTGACATATTGACTTGTTTCACTATTATAAAGTTTTCGGTTGGAATAACGTTTAATCAAAGGCATAAAGAGTATCCCATTCAAGTCATTTGACATTCATATTTTACATTAGGATATCCTGAAATGCGCGCTATGGTGAGATATATTCAGAAGTTTATTGGCTTACGAGAGGGAACTTATACCTTCTTGAGAGCAAATTGATTTCAAAAACTATTGACTTTCGGACAGGAAATTCTTATAATGATTTGCAGTAATGTTATAACATTACAACAAATTATCTGAGAGATCGTCATGTATCATTTGGATCGGCGTTCATTCATTCCCCTGTATCACCAGTTGAAAGAAAAGCTCATTGAAGAAATCGAGAGCGGCGCAATTGGTGTGGGTCAGCCGTTGCCAACTGAAATGGAATTGATTGGGCGCTACGCGGTCAGCCGCACAACAGTGCGCCAGGCAATGCAGGAACTGGAGCATGACGGTTATATCACGCGCACCCCTGGCAAAGGCACTTTTGTGATTCGTACCAAGCTGAGCCGTGGGTTGACCCGTCTGACCAGTTTCACAGAGGATATGCTGGCGCGCGGCATGGAGGTCACTTCTTCAATTCTTGAGTTCAAACAAACCAAAGCTCCTGCAATTTGTGACAGGTTGGGTGTTCCTCGCGATACACCGTTATTGTATGTGTATCGTTTACGTCATGCCAATGGCATCCCAGTTGCCATCAATGCCTCCTATATCAATACATTGCTCAATATTTCGATGACCAGGGAGGAACTTGATCTGATTGGGTCATTGTATGCATTGTACGACAGAAAGGGGATTCCTCCCCTCGAATCCGATAAAACGATTCAGGCAGTTGCTGCCAGTGAGGAGTGGAGCCGATTGTTGCATCTTCCTGTTGGCTCGCCTTTGCTATTGGTCGAAGGTATTGTTTACACCTATCATCACCAACCGCTTGAGTATCACCAGGTGATCAGCGGAGGTGACCGTTATAAATACACCTTGCATCTCCAGCGGTGAGAACCCGTATAAATAGTGCTCTTTTTGTGTGATTTGTAAAGGAGGTGATGGCTATAAGCGAAAGTTGGTAAGAGGTTACAACCCCGTCTTTCGTTGGCGGTTCAGGAGGGGTAAGAGAAGTCTTTGAGAAGGACTCCTGAACACGAACAATCTCTGGGAACAATACCTGGAGCATAAAATTTGAATGATTTTTGCGAAAAAGGAGATAAATGATGCGTACAAAAATCTTCCGCACGATTTCAATGCTCATTTTGCTTGCGGTGATGTTTGTAAGTTTGCTGGGCTGTGCCCCGGCGGCGACAGAGGCACCCAAGCCGGCTGAACCCACCAAGGCGCCCGAACAGCCTGCTCAACCCACCAAGGCGCCCGAACAGCCTGCTGCCAAGCCCTTTGAGGGGGTGGAGCTAACGCTGGCATCTATGACGGATCAATACGTGACAGCATTCCGCTACCTGATCCCCATTTTCAAGGAACAAACCGGGATTAGCATTACACTTGATGAGCTGGGCTATGTGGACCTGTACCAGAAGTTAACCGCAGACTTTGTCGGCAAGACAGCTCAATATGACTTGATGACGGTTGACATTGTCTGGTCTGGTGAGTATGCCAAGAACCAGTACACCTTGCCATTAGACGACTTCATGGCGCGCGATAAGGATCAATTGCAACTGGATGATATTATGCCGGTTTCCTGGACGCTTGGCGAATGGGAAGGCAAGCACTGGGCTTATCCATTGGCTGGCTACGCTAATGTTCTGAACTACCGCAAGGATGTTCTGGAAGAGGCAGGAATTAAGCCCCCTGCGACACAAGAAGAGCTGCTGGAAGCGGCTAAGAAGCTGACGAAACCGGATGGAAGCATGTATGGCATTGCGCTGCTTGGCGCTAAGGGTCCGGCAGTCGCACAGGACTATATGGCTTGGGTGCAGCAACATGGCGGCTCAATTCTGGATAAAGATGGCAAGGTTGCCATCAACACGCCGCAGAATGTGGAAATCCTAAAATTCTTCGGTGAGTTGTTCAAGTATGCGCCTCCGGGAGCAACCGACTACTGGTGGGATCAGCGCGAAACTGCTTTCCGTGATGGGCAGGTGGCTATGATGGAGGGTTGGAGCATTGCCCGTGCTGGCTATGAAAACCCCGAAATTTCTAAGATTGTTGGCAAGGTCGACATCACTGTGGCGCCAGTTTCAGAAGGTATGGAGCCCAAATATGGCTTTGGCGGTTGGGGTATTGGCATCAATGCAGCTTCTGATCCAAAGAAACAGGAAGCTGCCTGGGAATTCATCAAGTGGTTAACCTCACCTGAGATTCAGAAAGAATGGATTCGCCATGACGGTGCACCTATTCGCCGCAGCACGCTGGAAGACCCAGAATTGAACAAAGAATATCCCTGGTTCCCCGTGTTACTCAAGTCCTTCGAGAAGGGCGACGGGGATTATCGCCCTCGCATTCCGGAATATAGCATCATTCAGGATGCTCTCGGGACCTACGTGAATGCCTATCTGGTTGGGCAGGAGACCGCTGAAAGCGCGTTGGAGAAGGCGCAAGCCCAAGTCGAAGCGAACATGAAGTAAAATTGATACAGGTTCGGAAGGGATGCTTGCAAACCTTGCGGGCATCCCTTCACTCAATGAAATCAGGGGTTTTCTGCTCATGAGCCGGAGGTCCAATTTGAACAAATCCATTACTCTATCTATTCGAAGATTTTTTATTGAGGATGGCGCTTATTTAGTGATGCTGGCGCCGCTGCTCATTTTTGTCATTGTAGTGGCAATTTATCCTTTGTTTTTTTCCTTCCGCATCAGTTTGTTTGAATACCGTCTGACTGATCCGAATCAAACACAGACTTTTGTGGGATTTCAAAATTATGTGCGCGCCTTTTCGGATCAGGTCGTCAAAAGTTCGCTGATTACGACCTTAATCTATGTTGCAGGAACCGTCTCCATAGAGCTTTTGTTGGGGCTCGGTTTAGCGCTCTTGTTGGGAGCAGAAACACAAATTGCGCGTGTCATTCGATCTTTCTTATTGATGCCTATGGCTTTGCCGCCATTAGTGGTTGGGCTGGTCTGGAAAGCGTTATACAATGCGGATTTCGGGGTGATCCCCTATTATCTTAAGCTGGCTGGTTTTAATGTCGGGCGTGGACCTCTGGCAGAGTTGAACCTGGCTATGCCGGCGGTCATTCTGGTAGATGTGTGGCAATGGACACCCTTGTTGATGGTCATTTTTCTGGCGGGGTTGAAAAGCTTGCCGACTGAACCTTATGAAGCTGCAATCGTGGATGGTGCTTCTCGCTGGCAATCTTTTTTCTATATCACATTACCTCTGTTGAAACCGACGTTTCTGATCGCTTTGCTTTTGCGCACCATGCAATCCTTTAAAGTGTTTGACACCATCTACGCGACCACTGGCGGGGGACCTGGCTCGCAAACAACCGTACTGAATTTTCATATTTATACGGTGGGCATGACTTTTTTCCAAATGGGCTATGCGGCTGCGCTGGCAAATATCCTGCTGGTTGTAGTTGCTATTCTGTCTATTCTGTACATTATGGTACTTGAGCGTCAGCAGTTATAAAAGGAACCAGCGTTATGAAAAAGACATTACTTGAAAAGGTCATACTAACGGTGTTGACCATTTTGGTCGTTTTGTTCTTTATGATACCTATTTATTGGTTGATCACCACTTCATTTAAGTTTGGACGGGAAGCCTTTGCTATCCCACCCAAGTGGTTTGTGTTCGATTTCACGTTGAAAAATTATTATGAAGCGTTAACACAGGTGAAGACAACGCGTTTTATCCTGAACAGTGTCATTATTACCACTGGTGCGACATTGCTTTCACTGGTTCTTGGTGTGCCTGCTGGTTATGCAATTGCGCGTTCAAGATCGCGTCTTCTTAATATTTCTTCTTATTTCTTTTTGCTTTTGCTGATGGTCCCCCCAGTGGCGATGTTGATTCCGTTTTACCTGATTATGCGGGATGTGCAATTGCTTGGCACATATGCCGCGGTGATCATTCTCGATACCGTTTTTGATGCGTCCTTTGTGGTCTGGATGATGCGCAGTTACTTTTCAGATGTACCCAGGGAGATGGAAGAAGCGGCTCTGGTTGATGGTGCTTCCCATCTAGGGGCTTTCTTGAAGGTGGCTTTGCCTCTTTCGGTTCCGGGCATCGTGGCTTCGGCTCTTTATGTCATTATCTATTCTTGGAACGACTTTCTATTTGCTTTGATGCTTACCTCGCCAAAAACTAAAACAATACCTTTGGGTATTCTGGCTTCCTTTAGTGCGGTGGAAATCGGCTGGGGGCGCATGGCGGCAATGTCTGTGTTTGCCATTATCCCGGCTGTTATTATCTCTCTTTTCCTGAATCGTTACTTTGTACAGGGGTTAACGCTGGGAGCAACGAAAGGCTAGTCGTATATGGCATCGCGAATCTGCTTTCGTCCGTCCATGATGCTGGTTGGAGAAGAGTTGCAACCAGTCAAAGATCAATCATTAATCGTTACGGATGGCAGGATTGAAGCCATTGGTGAACCCGACTGGAATTGCCGTCAGGTGGAACTGAAAGGCGCCTTGTTAGTGCCCATGTTTATTGATGCGCATACCCATGTTGGTGATACTGGTGCCAAAGAGTTATGTACGGGTTTGCCATTGGAGCAGGCAGTTATCCCGCCTCATGGCTTGAAACATCGTTTTCTGGCTTCTTTGGATACCGATGCGCATATTGCGATGATGCGGCACGGGCTTCTTGAAATGCTCTCGAACGGGATTATTGCCTGTGCTGATTTTCGCGAGCAGGGGCTTACAGGTGTGCGCAATTTACGCCGAGCGGCAGAAGATTTGCCTATTCGTGTCCGCGTTCTTGGAAGGATGGATGAGAAACTTCAGGGCGAGGCTTTGTACGCTGAGGCAAGTGAATTGCTGGAAGAGGCGGATGGTTTAGGTGTTCGTGATGCATGTTGTTATGATGCTTCGATATTGGCTCGCTTGACAAGAGCATATAGGCATAAAATCTTTGCCGCTCACGTATCTGAAGACCGTCATGCCGAAACAGTCTGTTTCCAGCAGAGCCAGCAGTCACAGACACAACGCGCTCTGGAGTGGGGTGCCCAGATTCTCGTTCACCTTGTCCATGCCAGCGATGAGGACCTGCAATTGGCAGCACGTAGTGGTGTGTTTGGTGTTTCATGTCCGCGCAGTAACAGCCTTCTAGGAGATGGGTTACCGAGGTTGTCGGTGTGGGAGCGGGTTGGTTTGCCGTTTGGTTTGGGGAGTGATAACGTCATGCTGTCCTCGCCGGACATGCTGCGAGAGATGGATTACGCTTCTCGCATGACGCGTGGGATGACTGAAGAACCTACCGCGATTAGCAGCCTGACGTTGCTCAAAGCCGCAACAATTACCGGAGCGCGCGCCTTGCAGTTGGATCAGGAATTGGGGAGTCTCTCTCCGGGCAAGGAAGCCAGTTTTATCGCTTTTGATTTGAATTCGCTTAATCTTACTTACATCCATGATCCCATCAGCGCATTGGTGCACCGCGCATCCACTGCTGACATTGCCGGGATTTATATTCGCGGCGAATTGTGGAAACAAAGCTTTTGATTTTTTATTAGGAGATATTGAATGACTGAGACAATGCGTGTTATGTGGTGTGAAAAGCCAAATGAGTTGGAACTGCGCAGGTTACCGGTTCATCAACCAGGTGATGAGGATGTTTTGGTAAAAGTGGCTTACACGGGAATCTGTCCTTGGGATGTGCGGGCGTTTTCCGGTCTTTCGTCTTCGGTTGCTTTTCCTCGCATTCTTGGACATGAGGTTGCCGGTTGGGTAGCCGGCTTTGGAAAAAACGTCAAAGACTTAACGATTGGGCAACCAGTTGCACCGGATATGATTGTTAAGTGTGGAACATGTAAAGCATGTCGCACCGGGCGTTCTAATCGTTGCCAGAATCCCACCTATATGCAATTTGGCGGGGGGTATGCCGATTATGTTTGTGTTCCGCGGCGAAATATCCACACGTTGAAGTCCGAAACCAACCTGAAAGCAGCGGCTTTTATGGAGCCGCTGGCGTGTGTGGTTCGTGGACAGGATATGATGCGGTTGTACCCCGGTGAGATTGAGATGGTGGTTGGGCTTGGTCCAATCGGTTTGATGCACTTACAGGTTGCGCGTGCCTTTGGCGCTCAAGTCATTGCATCTGACCCAGTTGCTGATCGCCTTGCCAAAGCTAGAGAACTGGGCGCTGAATGGACAGTCAACCCGTCCGAAAGTGATGTGGTTCAGTTTGTCAGAGAAGTGACGGGCGGGTGGGGAGTAGATGCGGCTGTGATCACGGTTGGCTCTGCGCGTTTGGTTGAGCAGATAGTTCCTGCGCTGGCTCCGGGTGGGCGGCTGAACATATTTGCAGGTATATATCCGAAAGATCAAATTCATCTTGATCCCAACCAGATTCACTATGGAGAGTTTATCCTTACCGGCTCTTCGGACAGCACGCCAGAAAATATGCACCGTGCATTGAGCCTTATTGAGAATGGTCAGGTTAACACAGAAACTTTGATCAGCCACTTGCTCCCTCTAGAGGAACTTGGCAAGGGTCTGGAGTTCGTCAAAAATCGTCAGGGCTTGAAAGTGATGATACAGGTGAACGAAAAGGCATAAACACATGAATAAGCCTTTTGCCCTGACAGTGGACGTTGGTACGTCATCGCTGAAAGCGGTGTTATATAACGCTGCTGGTGAGATCATGGATATTGCGACCAGCCGTTATGAGTATCTCAGTCCACGGGCAGAATGGGCTGAGGCAAATCCAGAGGACTGGTGGACTGCGCTGGTTGAAACCGTTGAACAGTTGCGGGAAATTCATACAAATTTCCATGAAATACAAGCGCTGGCACTGACCGGACAAATGCACACGGCGGTGTTGCTGGATAACCGGCTTGAACCACTCGCGCCAACGATTTTATGGCTGGACCGCCGCGCAGTTCAGGAGACGGCGGAGTTACAGCAGAGACTGCATATGCCAGCTTATCAACTCAATTCGACCTACACCTTACCCAAGCTGCTCTGGTTGGTGCGGAATATGCCGGAAGTTATTGCCAGGACCCGCTGGCTGCTCTGGCCAAAGGATTATCTTCGTTTCCGTCTGACCGGGCACATCCTGACAGATATTACAGAGGCAGGTGGTGCAGCATTACTGGATTGGGAAACGCTCACCTGGGCTGAAGAACGATTGTCCCAAATTGGGATTTCCCCTGACATTCTGCCGCCGTTGTGCCGTCCAGAAGATGATGCTGGAACTTTGCTGCCGGAGGTGGCTAATGTGCTGGGATTGTCGTCAGGCATTAAGGTGATCGTTGGCGCTGGCGATGTTCTGGCGTTGATTTCCAGCGCGCCCCCCCTTCCTGGGAGAGTTACCTGTTGTTTGGGTAGTTCTTCTATGGTGTATTATCCGCTGGCAGAAGAACAAGATATCTCTGACCCGCTCGGTCGTTTGTATGTGTATCCCTTGTTGCCGTATCGGCTTTTGGGCGGCGTTTCTTCTACTACGGGCGCGTCGCTTCAGTGGGCATGGCGGACGCTGTTCCCTCAGGATGTGCCATTTGAGGATGCTGTTAAGAAAGCATTGCAGTCACCTCCAGGCGCCCGGCAGCTTATCTTTTTGCCTTTTCTTTCAGGTGAACGCAGTCCGTACTGGTCGGATGACTTAAGAGGAGCTTTTTATGGTCTCAGTCTTTCGCACACCATTGGTGACATGCTTCGTTCTGTGATGGAGGGGGTCGCGTTCAGTTTGCGTTATTTATTAGCTATCTATAACGAACTTGGCATCAAGATTGACGAGATTGCACTGGCTGGCGGTGGGGTGAACACACCGGGCTGGCCGCAGATGATAGCTGATGTTTGCCAACTGCCCGTTAGCGTTTTCTGTGGGGAGGATACCGTCACACGCGCTTTATACGCTTATATTTGTCAGGCACTAGAGGGCACATCCGATGCTTTTGTACCGGCTTTATTACGAACATTCGGCTCAGCGAATATGGTGTTGCCCAAATCCGATCTAAAAATGGTCTATGATCCTTTATTTGAGCGCTATCACAAATTGTCGGATTTTTTATATCAACTCTTTTCAGAAGTCTAAAACATTTTAGGAGGTTTATCATGATAGGAAAGGCACGTCGGCTAGCCCGGCTGTTTGTAGGAAAGGAGAAACGCTGTTTGTTGTCACCGCTGGATCATGGCGGTTGGCTTGGACCTGTAAAGGGTTTACATCGTCCGCGTTGGATTGTTGAACAGGTTATCTCGGGTGGAGCGAATGCTTTGCTCATCTCTCCAGGTTTCTATCGGGAGGTTGCACCAATCGTACCGCCTCAGACCGGTATCATTTTGCGTGTGAGTTTGACAGCGGGACTGAGTAAAAAAGGCACCCAGGAAACCCCAATCGCCACGCTGGACACTGCCCTGCGGATGGATGCTGATGCAGTAGCTGTATCTGTATTTTTTGGGCGCGAGGGAGATATTGAAATCTATCGCTGGTTGGCTGACCTGATTGATACCTGTCAGGCTTATGAGATGCCTGTGCTGGCAGAGATGATGCCTCCAGAGGACAAAGCCTTTGATCCGACGGCAATTGCACACGCAGCGCGGATCGGCATGGAAATTGGGGCTGATATTATCAAGACGAACTACGGGGGAACCGTAGAAGCTTTTAAAGAAGTGGTTCAATCTGTTCCTCTGCCGATCATTATTGCTGGAGGTCCTAAGAAAGATGATACAACAACGGAAGGGTTAGTCAGAGATGCTATTTTGGCTGGGGCAGCAGGGGTAGCAATTGGGCGTCGGGTCTGGCAATCAGAAGATCCGGCTGCCATCACTCGTAAAATAGCTTCTATACTCTGGCAATAGTTAGGTTCTTAACTCACCTTACGCAGCCAATTGAACGGGATTGAGTTCCCGAAGAGCAGCGTAAGCCGATTGGATAGCGCGTACGTACAATTTTGATTTGAGAGCAAAGTGATTGAGTTTGGTGTTGCCTTTGAGCAGTTCAA
>DAOTYY010000004.1:0-16048 GCA_034434695.1 Anaerolineaceae bacterium | reverse complement strand
TTGAACTGCTCAAAGGCAACACCAAACTCAATCACTTTGCTCTCAAATCAAAATTGTACGTACGCGCTATCCAATCGGCTTACGCTGCTCTTCGGGAACTCAATCCCGTTCAATTGGCTGCGTAAGGTGAGTTAACTATATCATAAATCGTCGTTTGACTGTTTCGCCTTTTGCCATTCCGCCCAGCTGCAATTACAAGAACCCTATCATTATTGCATTATTGTGGGACATTCTTCGCTTGGAGTGTATAGACCTGTGTTTGCTGGTCTGCTCCGGAAGCGCAAAACCGGGTTAGAGGACAGGAACTGCACTGCGTTTCCCCACATGTCAGAGAAGTACGTTTCAAGTATCCCCGCTTGACCAGTTCATTCAGCATTTGTAAAACCTGGGCTGGACTGGTGTCCAGTTCAACAGCCAGTGCTTCTACCCGTTGTATGCCATCATCTTGTTGAAGGATATTAAGCAGTTGCTTGAGCATGTCAGCGTCCCAGAAACAGGCTTGCCAGCCAGTACGTGCCGATGCCGGCGAGGAAAGAAATGAACAACAACAATCCGATGTTAAACAGTGTCCATTTCCAGCTTGCAGTTTCCTGATGGATGACAGACATTGTCGCCAGACAGGGGATAAAAGTCATCTGCACCACCAGGAGCGCCAGCGCCGCAGAAGACGGCAATGAAACAGCTAACAGAGCCGCCAGTCCAGACCCTTCTTGGCGATAAAGTATGCTTAAAGCGGCAATCGTGTTTTCTTTAGCGATAAAGCTGCTCAGTAGTGCAACCATGATGCGCCAATCTCCCAACCCCATCAACCGCCCGATTGGCTCCATCCAGCGTCCAAAGGTTGCCAACAGACTGTCCTGGATATCGCCGCCCGGTATGACCGAGAGCGCCCAGAGCAGCGCCGAGAAAATCACGATCAAACTGCCTGCTTTGCGAACAAATGCCACCGTTTTGTGCCAGACGAACAGCCCAATCGTACGCAGGTTCGGCAGGTGATAGACGGGCATTTCCATAATAAAAGCAGAGCGCTCGCCCCTAAACACCAGCCGATTGATCACTATTCCCAGCGAGAGAACAAGGAAAATATTGAAAGCCACCAAGCCCCATGATACCAGCGCAGCGGCGCTTTTGAAAAAGGCAGGGACAAGGAATGCAACGACTGCCATGCGCGCTGTGCAGGGAACGAGCGGCGTCAGTAAAATGGTTAATAAACGAGAACGTCGGTCTTCGAGAATGCGCGCTCCCATAACGGCTGGTACATTGCAACCAAAGCCAAGAAACAGGGGTAAAAAAGACTTGCCATGCAATCCCATCCAGTGCATAAAGCGGTCCATGACGTAGGCTGCGCGTGCCATATAACCGACATCCTCCAGCACCCCCAGTGCGATGAAAAAGATGACCAGAATTGGCAGGAAGGTCAGCACCGTGCCTGCCCCACTGATGATGCCATCTACCAAAAGCCCGGAGAGCCAGAGCGGAGCGGTGGACAACGCCGATGCCGCCACACTGGACAAAGGAGAAATGATACCCGCATCCAGCCAATCCACCAGAGGTGTTGCTAAAGCATAAGTCAGCCAGAAAACCAGGGCAAAGATACCCAGTAACAGCAATAACCCAGCCAGCGGATGCGTGGCAATACGGTCGAGCCGGTCTGTCATGGTGATTGCCCCTGCGCGGGGACGGATGGCAGCCGCGCGCACCATGCGCTCAACCCACTCATATCGCCCGCCCACAATATCCAGAAAAGCGTCTTCATGCTGCATTAAGAGCGAATGCACCTGTTCCCAGGCTTGCGGCGCTGCCTGCTTTACCAAACCAGCAATTTCTTCATCACCTTCCAGCAGTTTCAGAGCGACCCAATCTTCCGGGTAGGGACTGGGGATTTTTCCATTCAACAAAATGCGCAGTTGCGCCAGAATTGGCTGATGATCGGGGCGAATCAGTGGACGGTTTGGTGAAAACGCGGCGGGGTTTTCTATCAGACGTTCAGCAGCTTCTATTAGCTCCCGCACGCCTTGGTTTTTTGCTGCTACCATGGGAACAACCGGGACGCGCATGGCTGCCTCCAGTACATGCGGTTCGATTTGTACCCCTTCTCGACTGGCAACATCCATCATGTTTAACCCGACTACAACCGGCAAATTAAGCATCAGAATCTCTGCCACAAGATACAGACTGCGTTCCAGTGTGGCGGCGTCAACAACTGCAATGATGACATCCGGTTTGTGATGAATGAGATAATCACGTGCAATACGTTCTTCTTCTGAATTTGCCGAAAGGCTGTACGTACCTGGCAGGTCCACCAGATGAAATACTGTACCATTGTGATGGAATTGCCCGGTTTTCTGCTCAATGGTCTTGCCCGGCCAGTTTCCTACATGCTGATTTAAGCCGGTCAACATGTTAAATACTGTGGACTTGCCTACGTTAGGCTGTCCAGCCAAGGCGATGGTGATTTGTCGTTGGCTCTGTGAGGTCATTTCTCATCAGCCTCTTCAAGCGCTTCCACCAGAATTCTGGAAGCTTCTCTGTTGCCCAGCGCGACGCGCGTACCGCGCACAGTAACCAATACCGGCCCATATCCATAGTTTTCAAGCATGGTAATTTCTGAACCGGGCAGAAATCCCAGCTCATAAATCCGGTTAGCGAAATGCCTGCCGCCATGCAGACGGCGCACAATCCCCCGCCTGCCAGTTTTTAGTTTGTTCAAGGGAATGAGCGATGGGGCTGAGGTGTCTGTCGGTGTAGGGGTGGCAGAGGGGGGAGTTGCCCGCCAAAAAAATTGTATCCAGCGCCGCATCGGATGAGAAGGGTGGTACAGGGAGAAGTGGGGTTTCTTGTGCTGACGCATCGGTCTCCTTAAAAGAGAAATTGGGGTTGATTTTTGTTTTGCGAGAGTGGTTAAGCGCCGGCTGGGTTGTTTGCAGCAGGTAACTTTCTCTCGCAAGGATAGGTGCCCGGAGGCTCCTGGCTTGTTCTGGCATCTGCTTTTTCCGCCAGGCAGCTATCGCACAAGCCGGAGATCGCAAGCTGTACGCTCTGGATGCATAATCCCTGTTGATCTGCCATCCTTTGCAAGGCTTCGGCAAGATTGGGTAACTCAAATTCAATCACACGCCCGCAATGACGGCAGGTGAAATGGTAGTGCGATGTTTGCGGAACCATCTCAAAATGCCCATGTTCTTCGCCAAGGCGCTGTTCACTGACCAGCCCCATTTCCTTAAGAAGTGCCAGTGTTCGGTAAACGGTTGCCAGGCTAATCTTCGGATCGCGTATTCTAACCAATTGGTAAAGCTCGGAAGCGTCCAGGTGTTCCCGGCTTTGCTGCAATGCTTCCAGTACCAGACGGCGCTGTCGGGTCAGTTTGCGCTGTCCGCCAACGATGGATTCGTTCAATCTTTCAAGGTGTATCATTGCTCTCCAATTGAGAATAATTCTTATTCTCAATTATCAACCCAAATGGCGAATTTGTTAAGTGATAAATGTCACATCTTCAGGGGAAGGAAGGGTACGTTTAGCGGTTGATTGCCTGACTTAAGAGTCTCGCCAGTGCTGGGAAATCCATCTGAGTTGAGCGGGAGATTTCTATATACCGAATAAACCGATCTGAACCCTGTAGCAGTCCGAGCGGATCATCCAGCGACACGCCCTGATGAAAAAGCAGCCGAACACCTTGCTCGCAAGTTTCGAGTGCACATATCCACTCACGCCAGTTGCAATGCCGGGTAAAGGTCAAACGTCCCCACTTGATTGCCTCGTCCAATTTTGGGTCAGTTTCAAAAATCAGTGTACGCAACTGGCGCATGATTGTCTGTGTTTCGTTGTCGCCGCTTTGCAGAAAATTTTCTATGGTTGAACTGCTCATCTCTTTTTTTCTCCGCTTGATCAACAACTATTATTTTTATTGAGATCTCTTGCGCGGGTATGGAACATTGCCGGAAAGCAGGGCGGGTTTCCAAAACTTGCACTACTTAAATAGCTCGTCCACTTTTTGCAGCGAATCCACCAGAATTCTTAGGTCTTTTTGTGCGGTTTTGGGGTCACGTTCCATTTCTGAGATAGCAAGCTGAAGGCGGGTCATCAGGTCATCTGCCAGAGCGGGATTTTTCTTGCTGATCGCCGGCTGTACTTTTTCCAGAGCGGCTTTTGCGTTGTTGACTGCCTGACGGGCAATGCCTTGTTCGCGGTTAGCGAGGGCGTTTTGCGCTTCCAGCGCGCTCTGGATTACAGCGGCAATCTGCACACGGACGGTCAGCTTTTCCGCTTCAGTTTTGGCGGTGTCATAGCGTTCCTGAACCGCTTTCAGGTCGGATGCCGTTTTCGTCAGCTCGCTTTTTGTTTCTTTGAGTTCTTGTTCAAGCGTGGCAATTTGCTGTTGCGCATCCAATCGGCTGATGTATTCAGGACGGTAGAGCAGCAGATAAGCGGTCAGGAATCCAAGCGCAAATAACCCCACGATGATTGCCAGCCAGCGCACCAGTGGTCGTAGAAAGCGTCCCATACGCGTTTCCGGGCTGAGAAGGACGTATAGCGCTCCCTTGCGGGATTTAGACGGCTTTTCGGGGATGGCTTCAGGTGACATTTCGATAGCGGGCTCAGACTTAATAACAGGTTGTTCTTCAGCTTTTTTTTGTTCAGAGTTAGGGTTTACAGATTTTTCATTCATTGCCATCAACCTCGTACATTTTTCTATGCAGACTATGCTAGGTAGGGCTGGGTGTTGCGGTTACAGGTAATGGTGAAGGTGTGCCTGAAACAGTTGGTGCACTGGTCTGTGCTGGCGTGGGCGTACTCCAGCCAGTCGAGAGGGTTTGCCAGACGATTTCAAGATCGTCTGCTGCCAAAACCGGATTATCTGGCAGGTTAAGATAGGCGGCATTGAGGCGTTTTGCCACCTCGTTAAGAACGGGTATCTGGTACGGTGTTGCACCAGCCATTAGTTCCAGCAGCACTTTTTGGGCTTTTTCTACCTCCCGTTTTGCCAGCATAAAGTTGCTTTGCATTAAGTACATGCGGCTGCGGTTGAGAAGTTCCAAGATATGGATGAATTTGACTTCTTGCTGCAGTTCAAGCTGCTCTTTTTGTCCATAGAGCGGAGTCAGTTGCAACGCCATCACCTGTGTACTGACCTCGGCGGTGAATTCAGATAGACGGTCTAAACGAGTTTCCAGTTCTTTGAGACGCTGCTGAAGGGCGGCATTGTCCTTGCTTTCCTGACGCAATTTCTCGATCTCACCATACAGGTTGCGCAGGCTTTCATTTGCCTGGTTGTGGCGGTTTTCTAATGCCAGTATTTGCTCATCAAGGCGGGAAATTCTTTGATAGAGGTCCTCGTTCTGCGCTGCCTGCTGGGTTTCCAGTGCAGAAAGGCGAATAGCATTCGCTTGCTGTGCTTCGATGACCCGGCTATATACGATGGCGATTGTCAGATAAGCTGCCAGCCCCACCACAGTACCGACCAGTATCACCAACGCGAGGCGCACCAGCGCACGCAAGAAAACAGTCAGAAACCGGCTAAAGCCTGAACGAGACGGCGGGCTTTGGGTTGGGATTTCGCTCATCATGCGCCTCCCTATGGGCTGGCTGGCACCAAATCTGCCAGCAAAGTGCGCAAGCCCTGCAAAAATCGTTCAAAAATCTGGACACTCTTCTGCAGGGTACTTACCTGCTGATCCAGACGGTCAAACTCTTCCTGTAACTGCTTCATTTGTGTGGCGGTTGTTTCCAGTTCATTGCGCAGTGTCTCGGTCTCTTTTTCTAGATTGCTCACCCGTCCGCTGAGCGCTTCCATTGTCTCCACCCGCAGGCGCAGCGCGTTTACATCCTGCTGAAGCGTGGTAATCTGACTGTTGAGCAGTTCCACGCGGCTTTGCAAGGCATTAAAGCGCGCTGGACTGATATAACGCAGTCCACCATTGATGATAGCAAGGAAGCCCAGACTGAAAATCATTGCCAGTGTAAAAGCCAACAGGCTGAACAGTCCGGCGTAGATCAGAGTTTCATTGCGGGTGAGCTGCCTAAAGGTGGACAGCGGCGCAATTGTCTCATGCGCCGGCGTGGAGGTTTCCGGTGTTACCGCTGGCGGCGGAAGAGTGACTGGTTCTGGTGGAACAGCAGGCTCTCTGACTTCGGCAGATATTTTCTCAGGCTGAGATGCAGGGGGCAGCGGAACTTCGATAGATGCCTGCACTTCTTCAGTCGCCGGGGGAGCGGCTTCGCTTGCGATCATTGGGGCGGGCGGCGGTGTTTCTTCTGCGCCTTCTGCGGCGGGTGTGGGTTCAGGGAATGCAAGATAAGGTTTCAATCGCTTGACCAGCCGGCTGTTCATGCCTTTGACACGGCGCAAGTCTTCCGGCGTCTGAAATGGGCGCACTGCGATCAGGCGTTCTGCCAGTTCCGGTGTCACACCGGGCAGGGTGACCAGGTCTTCAAGCGAGGCATGATTGATATCCATTGGATTGTCCATTGTATCCATCCTTTCCGCTACAAATCAGGCTGTTGCCTGTCCGAGCAGTGTCACTCTTTATTACTGCGCTCAGGCAGACGCGGGCGGACAGGGTACGGCAAAGGAATATATTCAACCGAAGGACGGCGAGCGTTTGCCTGTGGATAGAGGTTCATGAGCTGATAAATTTCGGGCGGCATGTCAGTGCTGATTTTCAACCCTAAGGCGCGCGCCTCATCTACTGTGATGGGATAATCGTGCGTCCACTTGCCGGTTGCCAGGGTTTCCGCCAGCCGCTGCCGTTCTTCTTCGGTATAGACGCAACAGGCAATGCGTCGAATAGTCTCTTTTACCTGCTGGATGGCTTTACGCGAAATGTCTGCCAGGATGAGGGTTTCATCATCCACTTTGTTTTTGTCCTTTTGCTCCACCACCTGCAGGATGGACGCCGCCGGATATTGACCGATTTGCGGGTCCACCGGACCCAGCACGGCGTTTTCGTCCATGACGATCTCATCTGCCGCAAGTGCCAGCATAGTGCCGCCGGACATAGCATAGTGGGGGACAAAGACAGTCACTTTTGCCGGGTGACGCGCCAGCGCTTGAGCAATTTGTTCCGAAGCCAGCACCAGCCCGCCGGGGGTGTGCAGGATCAGGTCAATCGGCACCTGCGGGTCGGTCAACTTGATAGCGCGCAGCACCTGTTCGGAATCCTGAATGTCAATGTAGCGGGAGATTGGAAAACCCAGAAATGACATACTTTCCTGACGGTGAATCATGGCAATCACGCGCGTACCGCGTTTTTCTTCCAGTGTCCGTAAAAGCTTCAGGCGTGCCGCCTCCAGCATTCGCTGTCGTATGAGTGGAGTAAACGACGAGATGATCAGAATGATCCAAAACAGGTTTAACAGTTCCATGTGACCTCCAACAAGTTACCAGGGAAAGTATTCATCAAAATACTGACGATGCCTTCTTCGATAACCAAAGGGCACTGCCACGAACAAACCGAAGAGAAATCCGCCGACATGCGCCCACCAGGCAACTCCGCCGATCGCTGTTCCGCTGACGGTCACCAACGAGAGAAAACCGGAGTAGAGTTGCGAAACAAACCAGAAGCCCAAAAAGAAGATGGCTGGAATATCAATAAACCAGGGCAGGAAAAAGAGCGGTACAAAGGTGATCACTTTAGCGCGCGGGAAATACAAAAAGTAAGCGCCCATGACTGCAGCGATGGCGCCGCTGGCGCCAATTGCCGGTACCGTGCTGCCCAGATTGACAAAAGCCTGCAAAAATCCCGCCGCGATGCCGCCAAGCAGGTAGAAAATCAGATAGCGCAGTGAACCCATGCGGTCTTCCACGTTATCGCCGAAGATGAACAGCATCCACATATTGCTGAGAAAGTGAAACCATCCACCGTGCAGAAACATGTGGGTGAGAAACGGCAGGAAGCTGAACGGGTTGAGCAGGTTCAACCGTGCCGGCACCAACCCAAAAACGCCAATAAAGCGTTCCAGCCCCAGCGGCGAGAGACTGAGTTCAAAAAGAAACACCAGTGTATTGGCGATCAAAATGAGCCAGTTGACAATCGGGAAAGAATAAGAACGAATGGTGTCGCGAATTGGAAACATAATTTACCTCTTGAATAAATTTAGTATAGCACAGGATACAATTGGACGGGGCTTACTAGGGCAACAATGAGCAGACCTTCCACTGGATGGCGAACCTGTGGAAGGTCTGTAGTGCAATGCTTTCAGATAAACTAATTCGCCAACACAGTCCGTGCCAGCGCTAACTGCTTGCTTACCGCATCAGGTGCAGTGCCGCCAAAAGCGGCGCGGCGGTCAAGACAGTGGGAAAGGTCAAATAATGAAAACACATCCTGCTCAAAAGCAGGGTGGACCGCCTGCCACTCCTTGAGCGGTAATTCGGAAAGGGTCAGACCAAGATCAGCGGCGCGCTGGACGACCTGTGCCGCGACGGTATGTGCCTGACGGAAGGGGATGCCTTTCTCCACCAAATAATCGGCAACATCGGTTGCCAGCATGTTCCAGTCCATCGCCTGATGAATACGCTCCGGATTGATTTTGAGCGTGTTGAGCGAACCGCTCAGCACCGGCAGAACGATAGCCAGCGTATCCGCCGCTTCAAAGACAGGCGGTTTGTCTTCTTGCAAGTCTTTGTCATAAGCGGAAGGCAAACCTTTGAGGATGGTCAGCAAAGTGGTCAGCTTGCCGGTCAAGACGCTGCTTTTGGCGCGGATCAGTTCCAAAGGGTCGGGATTTTTCTTTTGCGGCATCAGGCTCGAGCCGGTCGTGTAGGCGTCATCTAACGAAATGAAACCAAATTCGCGCGTGGTGTAAAGGATGAGCGCTTCTGACAGGCGGCTGAGATGCACACCCAGCAAAGCCGCCCAAAAAAGAAACTCGGCGGCAAAGTCGCGGTCGGAAACAGCATCTATGCTGTTGGGCGCGGGGGCAGAGAAGCCAAGCTCCTTTGCCAGTGCAAAACGGTCAATGGCAGCGAAACCCGTCCCAGCCAGCGCACCGCTTCCCAACGGGAGGCTGGCGCTATGCTCGCGCACCACTTTTAACCGTTGGCGGTCGCGCTCCAGTGCCCAGAAGTGCGCCAGCCACCAGTGGCTGAGCAGGACAGGCTGTGCTTGTTGAAAGTGGGTATAGCCCGGCAGGATGATGCCCCAGTCGGTTTCGGCGCGTGCCAGCAGCGCTTTTTGCAGGTCGCGCAGGAGTGATTCGAGCTGATCGCAGGTTTCCATCAGCCACAAGCGGAAATCGGTTGCCACCTGATCATTGCGGCTGCGTCCAGTATGGAGCTTGCCCGCCAGCGTCCCAATCACCTCTCCCAGCCGGCGCTCGATGGCGGTGTGAATATCTTCGTCGGATGGTTGAAAAACAAAGCGTCCCTCCTCCAGCTCATCCAGAATCTGGCTCAATCCTGCCACGATGCGGGCAAGCTCGTCCGCTTGCAGAATGCCGGCTTTTTGCAATGCGCCTGCCCATGCGATACTGCCGCGGACATCCTGAATTGCCAGCCGCTGATCGAACGCCAGCGAATCGTTCAGACGGGCAGTCAGCTCATCCATTGAAGCCGACCAGTGGGCATTCCATAGTTTCATCGTACCCTTCCTTTTTTACACTTGTGTGGATTGCGAATCCAAACAGGTGCGGCGAATTGAAACCTGCTTTTGCAGAATTAGTCTTCACCCGTTACAGCCGGTGCAGGAACGGGTGTCCCGTGATGCAGGTAGGCATGAACGCGCGAGGGCAGGCTGAACAGGTGAATAAATCCTTCAGCGTCCTGATGGTCATATAAAGCGGAATGACCGAAGGTGGCAATATCCGCGCGGTAGAGACTGTTGGCACTTTGCCGTCCGCTGACGATCAGGTTGCCTTTGTAGAGTTTGAGCTTAATGCTACCACTAACGGGTTTTTGTGTCTCCAGGAAAAAGGCATCCAGAGCCTCGCGCAGCGGCGTGAACCATTGCCCGAAGTAGATCATTTCAGCATATTTCTGTGCCAGGATGTCTTTGTAGTGCAGCGTTTCACGGTCAAGGGTAATGGTTTCTAGCTCTTTGTGGGCGGTAACCAGGATAGTGCCGCCGGGAGTTTCATAAATGCCGCGCGACTTCATCCCTACCAGACGGTTTTCCACCAAATCTACCCGGCCAATACCATGTTTGCCGCCGAGTTGATTGAGCGTTTCAATCAACTGTACCGGGTTAAGATATTGTCCATTGAGGCTGACGGGAGTACCGGATTCAAAGCCAATCTCAATTTCTTCTGGCCGATCGGGTGCTTTCTCCGGCGAGACGGTAAGCTGGAAAATCCACTCCTCTGGGGCATAGTTGGCGTCTTCCAGCGGTCCGCCCTCGTGCGAGATGTGCCACAGGTTGCGGTCGCGGCTGATGAGCTTGGGACCGCTGCTGGAGGGGACGGGCAGGTTGCGCGCTTGCAGATATGCCAGGGCATCTTCGCGCGAGCGAATATCCCACTCACGCCAGGGGGCAATGACAGTCAGCTCTGGTGCCAGCGCAGCATAGCCCATCTCAAAACGTACCTGATCGTTGCCCTTCCCTGTACAACCATGGGCAACAGCATCCGCACCCTCTGCCAGAGCGACTTCCACCTGTTTCTTTGCCATCAGCGGGCGGGCAATGGAAGTCCCAAGCAGGTATTTGCGCTCATAAACTGCGCCGGAGCGCACCAGGGGGAAGATGTAGTCACGGCATAGCTCTTCACGCAAATCCATGACGACCAGTTTGGAAGCGCCGCTCAATTTGGCGCGTTCTTCCAGCCCGGAAAGTTCCTCGCCCTGACCGACATCTGCGCAGAAGCAGATAACCTCGCAGTGATAATTTTCCTTCAGCCATGGGACGATAACCGAGGTATCCAGACCGCCAGAGTATGCTAGGACAACTTTTTTAACTGTTTTTTGTGAATTGTTGTTGGACATGATTTTTTTCTCCTTATTACAAAATAGAATATTTTATGAAAGCTGATGATATGCGATTTACTTGCTTTTATAGTTGTAAAACAAAAAACCCCTCCGGAAAGAGGGGCATGAGTTACGAGCAAAAATCTTTTCAGCCGTTAAGCCGCGCGCGGCGTGCCCACCTTTCCGGTTGGGATAGGTTCCGAATTCGTCGAGCGCGCAGAAGATTGATGGCTGACATGTTGAATTTTATTTTACGTGCTTGACCAGATTTGTCAAGGCAAATTGACGAATTACTTTGAACATGCTATCATGTATAAGGTACGGTTATTATTCTATTATCATTCTGTTTTTTCCGTTCTTTAACAACCAGTTTTATTTTTTGGAGGACTTATGAGCCTTGATTTTATTTTTCGATTAATTGGCATGATTGTATTTTCTACGTTGGGCGTGTATTGGGGCACTCAGTTGGGTCGTTTGGCTAATCAAGGTACTGCGGTAAGCACATTTTCAGTTGAACAGTATGCGTTTACCATTGGTCTGGTCGGTGCGCTGGCGGGATTAATTCTGACACCGTTAATCACAGTGCGTCCGGTTCGTTCCTTGCGCAACCTGCTGGCGCGCATTTCAGCTCACTCGCTGTTTGCCGCGCTGATGGGGTTGGTTGTTGGATTGCTGATTGCGGCGCTGCTGTCCTTTCCGCTTTCGCTGTTGCCTGCTCCGTTTGGGCAAATTTTGCCATTTGTGGGAGTCCTGCTTTTTGGGTATCTGGGCATTTCGATTTTTGTCATGCGCCAGATGGACTTGTTTACCATGCTTTCCAACCTGACCGGGCGCGGCGTAGGAGGAATGGTACCAGTTGGCGCAGAGAGCGGCTCGAATTGGGTGGAGAGCCGCACAATCCTGTTGGATACCAGTGTCATTATTGATGGACGCATCGCCGATATTGCCCGCACAGGATTCCTGCCCGGTTCGCTGCTCATCCCGCGTTTTGTGTTGCAAGAGTTGCAGTTTATCGCCGACTCTTCGGATGGATTACGACGGCAGCGCGGGCGGCGCGGCATGGAAGTAATCTCTAATTTACAGAAGGAACCCGGTATTCCGGTGCGTATCAGTGATATTGATGTCGAGGGTGTGCGGGAGGTGGATGATAAACTCATCATTCTGGCGCGTCAGTTACGCTGTCCGATTTTGACCAACGATTACAACTTGAACCGCGTAGCTGAATTGCAGGGCGTGCCGGTATTGAATGTCAATGAGCTGGCAAACGCAGTCAAGTCAGTCCTGCTACCCGGTGAGGTTATCAGTGTGCATATCATTCAAGAAGGTAAAGAAGCCAATCAAGGCGTCGGTTATATGGATGATGGTACGATGGTGGTTGTTGAGAATGGCAAGGAATACCTCGACCGCGAGGTTGACGTTGTGGTGACCAAAGTGTTGCAGACGGCGGCTGGCAGGATGATCTTCGCTCGCCCGGAACAATCCTGATGCAGGGGTTGTCCTGAAGACATTTATCATAAGAAATGAGGGAAGATGACGCTCAAGATTTACAATACATTGACGCGTAAAAAAGAAATATTTGAAACTATTGAACCCGGCAAGGTGCGCATGTACGTCTGCGGACCAACGGTTTATGATAAGGCGCACATCGGACATGCCATGTCGGCACTGGTGTTTGACATTATTCGTCGCTATCTTGAGTATCGCGGCTATGAAGTGAAACACGCCATGAACTTCACCGATGTGGACGATAAAATCATTAAACGCGCCCAGACGCTGGGCAAAGACCCCTTCGAGCTGGCTGAAATGTATATCACCGAGTTTGAGAAGAACCTGCAAGACCTCAACATCCTGCCGCCGACGGTTAAACCGCGCGCCTCGCGCGAAATTGATCAGATTATTCAAATGGTTCAGGCGCTGGTAGAGAAGGGCTTTGCATACCCGCTTAATGGCGATGTTTATTTCCGCGTCCGCAAAGATGAGGATTATGGGAAGCTCTCCGGGCGGCGGTTGGATGAGATGCAGGCTGGAGCGCGGATTGAGATAGATGAGCGCAAAGAAGACCCGATGGACTTTGCTTTGTGGAAAGCCGCTAAACCCGGCGAACCCGCCTGGGACAGTCCTTGGGGAAGGGGGCGACCCGGCTGGCACATCGAATGCTCGGCGATGAACCTGCATCATCTCGGTGAGCAGATTGACATCCATGGTGGCGGCAATGATCTGATTTTTCCGCATCATGAGAACGAAATTGCTCAAACCGAAAGCCTAACCGGAAAACCTTTTGCCCGTTATTGGATTCATAACGGCATGTTGCAGCTCGGTGCGGTCAAGATGTCCAAATCGCTGGGTAATCTGATCACCATTGAAGAATACCTGGCAGAACATTCGGCAGATTCATTGCGTTATATCATCCTCAATGCTTCCTACCGCAGCCCGTTGATTTATTCAGATGAGGTTGTTGCACAGGCGGAAAAGGCGCTGGAGCGGTTGCGCAGCGCATTGCGCCCGGCGTTGCCGGAGTCAAAGGGTCTTTCAGATGAAGGCAAACGGGGGCTTCAGCAGCAAATGGAGGCCAGCAAAGCCGGCTTTATCGAAACGATGGATGACGATTTTAACACCGCCGGGGCTTTGTCGCATATTTTCGAGCTTGTGCGTGCCATCAATCAGGCACGCGCCGATGGTGCATTGCCTGCCGAACTGGAAGGTGCACAAGCGTTGTTGCGTGAGCTGACTGGCACACTCGGCTTGACGCTAAAGGAAGCCCCAAAAGGCGGCGATGCCGATCCGTTTGTTCAATTGCTGGTGGATTTACGGCTGGAACTGCGCAAACAGAAACTGTACGCGTTGGCGGATGCGATACGCGACCGTCTGGCAGAGTTGGGCGTGATCCTCGAGGACACTCGTGAAGGTACCACCTGGCGTTGGGGTTGATCTGCTGTGGGATTTTCCTTTACTCAATTATTGTGAGCGATCTATTTCCTGCTAGGGATTTTGATCATTGGGCGGCGACCTATGATGCACAGGTTGCTCTTGCTGATGGTTTCCCCTTTGAAGGTTATGCTGCTGTGTTGGATAAAATCCTTGCTGAAGCAGAAGCCTGCCCAGGGATGCATGTACTGGATTTGGGCGCCGGCACGGGAAACCTGACGGCGAAGTTTGCCGACCTGGGATGTGAGCTTTGGTGTGTTGATTTTTCGCTGTTGATGCTGTTACGAACAAAGGCAAAATTGTCCGGCGTGCGCTGTTTGCTTGCCGATTTACGCCTTCCATTACCCTTTTCTGTCAGTCGCCGTTTTGATTGTGTCATATCTGCCTATACCTTTCATCATTTTGATCTGGCGCAGAAGGTGAAATTAGTGTGTGATTTGTTGCGCTGTTTTGTGGTACGTGGGGGGCGTCTGGTCATCGGCGATATTGCCTTTGGGGACAGCACGGCACAGGAACACACTAGAGAAACGGTCGGGGAAAGGTGGGAAGAGGAATATTACTGGATTGCCGATGAAGCCATCCCGGCTCTGCGGTTTGTCGGTGTGGAGGCGCGTTATTTTCCGATGTCATTTTGCAACGGTGTGTTTGTCATCCAGGAGAGTAAGGGTTGAAAGAGTGGATCAGCGGGCGAAACCCGGTCTATGAGGTACTGCGGGCGCACCGGCGGCAGGTGTTTCGGCTGTGGGTGGCGCAAGGTGCGGAAGAAAAAGGACGTCTGGCAGAGGTTCTCGAGCTGGCAGACGAGCGGAAGTTGATCGTGGAGCGCGTGCCGCGTCAACGGTTGGATACTCTTGGAGAGACTCATCAGGGGGTGGCGGTGGAGGTGAGTGGTTATCCCTATTCGACCCTGCAGGATATTCTTGGGTTGGCGCAGGAACGGGATGAACCGCCTTTTGTATTGGTGCTGGATGCCCTGCAAAACCCGCAGAATTTTGGGACACTCTTGCGGACAGCGGAAGCGGTCGGTGTTCATGGCGTGTTAATCCCGCTGGCGCGCACGGTTGGCGTGACGCCGGCAGTGGTACATGCTTCTGCTGGGGCGAGCGAACATTTGCTGGTAGCGGCACTCAATCTTGCGCAAGGAATCGAACGGCTGAAGCAAGCGGATATCTGGGTGGTAGGTCTGGAAGCTGGTTCAGAAGCGCAGCCGCTGGAGCGCGCGCGGCTGGATGGTGCGCTGGCACTGGTGGTAGGTAGCGAGGGCGAAGGACTGCGGGCACTGGTGCGCAAGTCCTGCGATATGCTGGTTTGCCTGCCAATGCGGGGAAAAATTCAGTCATTGAACGCGGCGGTGGCAGGGTCGGTGGCGCTGTATTGGGCATTGCAGCAGCGCCGCACCTAGACCGCGTAGATATTGACAGTGTTTTGATTTGAGAAATTTCTACAAATCTTATACAAATTAATGGATTTCTAACAGAAAACTGCTACAATATCCTTAATAACAATTTGTGGAGGATAAAGACATGTTAATCAGTAAAGCATTGAATGATGCTATCAACGCACAGATCGGACATGAGTTTCAGGCTTCGATGGAATACGTTCAGATGGCTGTGTACTTTGATGAAGAAGGTTTCAAGAAACTGGCAAAAATGTTCTACAAGCAGGCAGAAGAAGAGCGCGAACATGCCATGAAGTTCATCGAGTATCTGGTGGACACGGGTGGCAAGGTTGCCATTCCTGCTATCCCCGAACCAAAGACCGATTATTCATCGGTTGAGGAAGTATTTAAGACCGCTCTGGATTGGGAGTTAATCGTGACCGATAATATCAACAAAATCCGCCATATTGCCGAGCAGGAAAAAGACTACGCGGCGCAGCAGTTCCTGGATTGGTACCACAATGAGCAGATTGAGGAAGTTTCCACGATGGAGAATTTGCTCAAGATTGCTCGCAGAGTCGGCGAGAAAAACATCATCATGCTGGAAGCCTATCTTTCTCACGAAGGCTGATTCTCAAGTACTACATTTCCTTCACTCTCCTTTCTCTCTTTTGGTAAACCTGACAGGCTGGTAATCTGCCTGTCAGGTTATCTTAACTCACCTTACGCAGCCAATTGAACGGGATTGAGTTCCCGAAGAGCAGCGTAAGCCGATTGGATAGCGCGTACGTACAATTTTGATTTGAGAGCAAAGTGATTGAGTTTGGTGTTGCCTTTGAGCAGTTCAA
>DAOTYY010000003.1:0-5026 GCA_034434695.1 Anaerolineaceae bacterium | reverse complement strand
CGATAGTGCGATTGGTGAAAGGCGATAAGAATGGTCATGATCTCACTGATGGTCAATGAACGTGCCCGTTGGCGCTGCTTTTGTCCACTGGCAAGGAGCTGCCGGTTCCAGATGGGTAGAAATGCTTTGCAAAAATTATCGACATCACAGAATAAAACGAGTAAACTGTCCATTGAGGGTCTCCTGGGGTTTCAACTGTTGTTGTGGTAACAAAAGTTTACTCCCTTTTGGAGATCCTCTCCTTATCCCGAACTCACGTATATCAGGGTTGCAAGGTTTCTGCCATTGTTAAAAAAACAGCCATGAAAAACACCGCCATTTGTGTCCTTCCACCACTCAGCGGGTTGGGTGGTCCGGCTTCCTTTCTGGCACGCCTGACCGACGGGCTGCGGACACGGGGATATGCAGTTATTCACGACCCTCTAGAGAACAATTGTGTAGCGGTATTACTGATCGGTGGAACAACCCGCTACCTGCCGGCACTTTGGCAAACTCGCCAGCGCGGGGTACGCATTGTTCAACGTCTGAACGGCATGAACTGGCTACACCGTCAGCGCCGCGTTTCCCTGCGGTATTACCTTCGCTGTGAATGGAACAATTATGTCCTGGCAATCATCCGCCGCCAGCTTGCCAGCCGCATTATCTATCAGAGCCACTTTTCCCAATCCTGGTGGGAACGCGTCTATTCCCCACTGGAAAAGCGCGCGGTTGTACAATACAACAGCGTGGACTTAACTAAATTTTCTCCCATCGGAGAGCATCAACGCCCCGGCAACCACTGGCGTATTCTCGTTGTTGAGGGACAAGTAGGCGGAGGGTATGAACAAGGGCTGGAACATGCTGTGCAAGTAGCGCGTCTTGTTCAACTTCAATCAAACCGACCGGTTGAGTTAATGGTGGTTGGCAAAGTCTGGCACAGTACTCTAGCGCGCTGGCAACAGGAACGCGAGGTTACCATCACGTGGCGGGGAATTGTTGAACACCAGTACATCCCCGAAATAGATCGTTCGGCGCACGTGTTATTTTCGGCTGATTTGAACGCCGCCTGTCCCAATGCAGTGGTTGAAGCGCTGGCTTGTGGTCTGCCGGTGATCGGCTTTGCAACCGGTGCACTCCCGGAACTGGTCACTGATGGTGCCGGTGAACTTGCCCCGTATGGGGGCGATGTATGGAAACTAGATCCGCCGGATTTACCTGCGCTGGCAGAAGCGGCGCTCAAAGTCCTCGCTGATCAGGAAAATTACCGGCGAGCAGCGCGCCGCCGCGCCGAACAGGTTTTCGACCTGCAACAGATGATTGACGTTTATCTGGAAGAACTGCTTGGCTAACCCCCCATTCGTTTTTGTCAGAAACCGTTCAGCAGAACACCCTCCGGTCCACGATGAATCTCCCATGGATAAACAATGTGCGCATCGGTAATCGCCGCATAATAATCCGGGCGCACGGTGCCGAATAAGCTGCGATAGGGATTGAAATGCAGTACGCAGGTATAGGGCACCCCTCCGGCGCCTGAAACCCGGTTCTTAACCGCCGTAATGGTGCGTCCCGACCCCCAGACGTCATCCACAATTAAAACCCGCCGCCCCACCAGCAGGGAATTATCCGGAAATTGAACAAAGGTGGGCCAGGCAAGCAAGCGCGACTTCTCGCGCTGTTTTTCCATCTCCAGTTCGGCAGGAAAATCCACTGCGGCAATCAATATATTGGTGATATTGAGCGCCTCTGCTAGCATCCCGCCGGGAATCAAACCGCCGCGTGTGATCATGACCATCGCGTCAAACTCGGTTTCAAATTGAGGAATTAGGTGATCAATCAGTTTATCAACATCGCTCCAGGTCAGGATCTCACGCCGCATTTTTAACGAATTCCTCGTTCTGTAAAAAGTTCACCAGAATAAATTGTTTGAATGATTTAACATTATAGCAAAAATCAGCAATCTATACGCAAATTCACCAAAAACCAATTTTCTGCCCACAAGTGTATAATTATCCAAGTGCCGGGGAGAAATTACCCCCCTCTCAAACCCTGCTTAATCCGAGGTAACGATATCCTTTCTGGAGTTCACCCATGCCAGACCTGATTCCCCAACTGCTGCCCAAAATTGAAACCTTCCGGCTACCGCTCATTTCTCTTGATCCACTGGCAATTTACCCCAATTATCAGGGTGGGACAACTCTCGCCAGTCTGCCAGCGAGCATCTGCCGCTGGCTGGATGCAGACACCTTTGGACTTCCGCCGTTGACACAAATCTACCTCGACGCGCTGGATGAAAGATACCAGCGCGTGATTCTGGTGCTGGTAGACGGGTTGGGACTCGATTGGTTTCTGAACTATGTGGCGCGTGAACGAAAGAAGCCGGCGCACGAACGTATCTGGTCAAACCTGCTTCCCGATGCGCTGCTTGCCCCGCTGACCAGCATCGTCCCCAGCACGACTTCCTCCGCCCTGACCACGCTCTGGACGGGCGAGACTACCCTGCGCCACGCTATCACCGGCTATGAGAGCTGGTTAAAAGAGTACGGCGTTGTGGCGAACATGATCACTCACGCCCCGATGGCTTTTCAGGGCGATAATGGCTCCTTGCGCCGTGCCGGCTTTGACCCGACAAACTTTTTGAATTTGCCCACGCTTGGAACACACCTCGAAAAGTTTGGAGTTAAGACTTTCGCCTTTCTGCATGCCGCCATTGCCCGCTCGGGGCTCTCTGCAATGCATATGCCACAGGTCAATGTCAAAAGCTTTCGTACTACCGCAGATTTATGGTATTCCTTCAGCCAGTTCCTTTCCAGCGAAAACCATGAACGCAGTTATGTTTATATCTATTGGGGTGAATTGGATGAACTGAGCCATCTCTACAGGCCCGATAACGAACGTACTTATTGGGAATTTGAAGCTTTCAGCCGTCTGTTTGAGCGTTTTGTGCGCATGGTGCGCCAGAACAGCAAAGGACGCACATTGTTGATCCTAACCGCCGATCATGGTGAAATAGCCACACCCAGATACAGCCATTATGAGCTGAAAAACCATCCGGACGTGATGGACTGTCTGGTGATGGCAACCGGCGAAGCGCGCTTTGCCTATTTATATGTGCGTCCCGCCAGGGAAGAAAAGTTACAGCGATTGTTCGCGGAACGCTGGGGCGAACATTTCCGCCTGTATCCCACAGAGCAGCTCTTGCAAGCCGGACTGTTCGGTCCCGGACAGCCTGCACCGCGCACCCTGGAACGCATTGGCGATTGGGTGGCAATTGCGCAAGATGATTCTTATCTTTGGTGGGCAAACAAAGAAAATATCCTGCTCGGTCGGCACGGTGCACTCACTCGCGCCGAAATGCTGACCCCATTTATTGCCCTGCCATTATAAAAACTCAGCGCACCGGCAACTTACGACCGGTGCGCTTTTCACGGTTGAGCCGAATGGCTCAAACCGGATTAAACTGCAGGCTGTTCAGCAGAAGCCAGTCGTTCCGCCCGCCAGGCGCGGTAAACAAGAACCATCGCGCCAAGACCAAAAAGCGTGGCGAGCAATCCGAAAATCCAGCCAACGAACGGAATGGCGCGCAGCAAAACATAAGCCACCACGCCTACCACCAGCGCCCAGACGTGCAAATGTGAGGCAGCCGGGGCAAGCCGCTGCATGATCCATTCGCCAGCCAGAAAAGCCAGTACCAGCTTACTGCCATAGTTAACCAGGAAGCCCAACGCCGTCACAAAAACCGCCAGCGAAGACAGTCCAATTCCCAGAACGGTACCACCCAGACCGCCCAGCGTCACAATCAAAAGGAAAATCCCAATGGAGAGAATGATCAGCGCAGCAAAGAACGCGCCGGCATACCCCACAATCAACGCCAGTGCGCCATAGCCGGCTGCCGGCGCAGGACTGGCGTGCAACTGATCCACCAGCCGACGCAGCAACCCCGGCAACAACCACAATGTCAGACCGCCCAACACCAGCAGTGTGATCAGATTGCGCAGCACCTTAAGAATCCAGCCTACGACCGGGCTGATGCGCTCAATCCTGCGCAGCCCGCTGCCCCGGTCTTCCGCTTTTTCTTGGGGTGCAGGGGTCTGGAACACCACACCCCCCGCTGGCGACGCCTGAATTTGAGTGGACATGTCCAGATTGCTGGTATAGGTCAGCTTTCCGCCAATCTCAGACTTTGGTCCCACGCGCAAACCAGGCTTGATTGCTGGCGGCATTGGCACATTGCCGGGCATAAAGAACATGGGCGGTGTCGGCGCCTCCTGCTCAACTTCACCCATTTCTACCACCATATCGCGTCCAATTTTGCCGTTCAGCTCCACTGCTCCAGCGCCCAGCTTAACATCCTGAGCCACCTCACCTTTCAGCATGGCTTGATACACCCCAGCATATAGACTGCGAGCGATGATTGCCGCCGGCTGCACCTCAAGGCTATATCCACCATAGTAGAGATTGCGTCCGACCTTTGTCCCCTCGCGCAAGGTTAGCGCGAAGCTCCCCCCAAATACACTGCCGCCTACTTCTCCACCCACTACCAAAGTCTGCCCAGCCGTGAACAAGTTACCAGAAATTTTTGCGGTGTCAGAAACAATGATCTGACTGCCCGCTAGAAAAGCATCGCCGTTGATCACACCGTTGAGGGTAACCGTATTGCCGGTGGCAAACAATACACCGTTGACAGTGCCATCCACAGTGACATTTTCAGCGGAAATAAAGACATCATCATTAATGACTTCATCCGCGCCGATTACTCCACCCCCAATAAATTCAGCCGCCCGAACCGGCTGTACCAGACCAAGCATTAAAACAAAGACCAGCGGAACAATCAAACACCAGCGTCCCCAGACAAACAATTTATTTGACATGACAACTCCCTCCATAGACAAATGAGTTTTTGTATTGCTTTTATTTATTAACTCACCTTACGCAGCCAATTGAACGGGATTGAGTTCCCGAAGAGCAGCGTAAGCCGATTGGATAGCGCGTACGTACAATTTTGATTTGAGAGCAAAGTGATTGAGTTTGGTGTTGCCTTTGAGCAGTT
>DAOTYY010000002.1:0-1922 GCA_034434695.1 Anaerolineaceae bacterium | reverse complement strand
CAAATCCTGGCAGGGCATGTGGGCTGCACTGCTCCTGGCTGGGTCCGGTGCTGCTTTCTAAGCTGTTATTGGGCAGGGGGACTTCCTGCCTTTTGCCTTTTCCCGAAATTCACCCACCGCTGATGTTACAAACACGTATCAGTTCATAGCTTGACACTGATTGAGGCAATGCAGGCCCAAGGGAAAGATAGCTGAAACCATGCTCTTCAGCCTGTTTTTCTAAGACAGATACCTCTTTGAAAAACGTCCCTGGAGATTGGATTGGCAAGAAAGTTGGGAAAGGAGTGGTCGTCAATCGAGTTGTCTGCACCTCAAAACCAGCATCTTGAAAAGATTGCCTGGCTACACGGATAAACGTGCTAAATTGAGCCATGATTTGAGAAGATATGGATGTTTGTGGGTTATAAAAACAAGTGATTGAACGAATTTTCATGATGTCCTTTGTCTCACAACTTCAAAGATTAAAATGCCGGCGGCTACAGCGGCATTGAGCGATTCGATCCTTCCAGGCGTGGGAATACAGATCAACTCGTCAGCTCGCTGACGGGCTTCTATCCCGATGCCTTCAGCTTCACCGCCAATCACTAAGGCAAGAGGTTGTTTGAGATCAATTTGCCAGCAGGAAACACCACCTGCTGGTTCGGCGACAAAAATCTTTAACTGGGGGTAACGAGCTTCAATAAGATTGTCAATCTCCTGCCAAGTTTTTTGCAAGACCGGCAGCCTAAAGTGGGCACCCATGCCGGCGCGCAATACCTTGGGAGAAAATGCGTCTGCGGTGCCTGGTGTTAGCACAATTGCCTGTACCCCGGCTGCGGCAGCAGTGCGTAAAAGTGTTCCAAGGTTCCCCGGGTCGCGCAACTGATCCGCAATAATCATAAAGTCGAGTATTTCCGGAACAGGTAAGTCGCGTTGTGGCATGACTGCCAGTATCCCCTGCGGCGTTTCCGTTCCTGTCATATGTTGCATGACTGAAGAAGAAACCTGTTCAACCTCTACATGGCGAGCGGTAAATTCACCGATAAGCGCCTGCCCGCGCGACGAGAGTTCGTCGCTAAAAAAAACCAGTCTCGGTAGCCAGCCGCAGACCAGTGCTTCTTCAACCAATCTGACGCCTTCGATCACGAAAGATCGAGTTTCATCCCTTTCTTTACGTTGTTCCAGTAAGTTGCGAATTTGTTGAACTCTAGGATTCCTGATGGATGTAATCATTCGCAGGGAGATTTTTCTTCCAGGTAATAAATTCGTTTAGAAAGACCTCAAGTGTCGGTATATCAATGATACACAACCGGACAAGTTTCAGGAGTGTAGCGGGATGTTCAACAAAATAATTCCGGATTGTGTTATAGAATATTGGCGCAGCGCGCTCCTTAGGAAACCCAAAAATACCAGTGGAAATTGGTGGAAAAGCAAGCGAAGTTACCCCAAGCCGGTCTGCCAAACGTAAACTGCCAGAGATAGCAGCAACAAGTTTTTGATCCTCATTTCCTTCCCCCCAGATTGGTCCAACCGCGTGGATCACAAAACGGCAAGGAAGGTTGCCGCCAGAAGTATAAGCCGGTTCAGCATGAGAAACCGGTCCATACCGCCGCACCCATTCATCGCTTTCATGCTGAATTTGAATGCCCCCACGCCGCACAATCGCTCCGGCTACCCCTGCCCCATGCACAAGATGAGAATTAGCTGCATTAACAATTGCATCTACCGTTTCGTTGGTCAAGTCACCATGCACAATTTCCAGCTTATGAAGTGGTGAAAATACGTGGCTCTTCTTAACAACGTTCATATTTTAACGTGAATTCGGGTTAGGCGGGCAAGGGCAGGTACTCGTCCAAGCCCAAAGACGGTTTTGATGGACGGCGGCAGTAAGCAATCAAGCCGCACAGCACATTTACAAAGAAGTTGATGATACTGCGATGGCG
>DAOTYY010000001.1:0-3659 GCA_034434695.1 Anaerolineaceae bacterium | reverse complement strand
TGTACTGGCCCGCGGCGTTGTATGTAATTTGTGGTGTTGCAGTTGTCATGCCGCTGGTTGCACCTGCCCCCGGTGCGCTCCAGCTGTAGCCTGTAATTGTGCTATCAATGACCCAACTATCCGCCGCACTTGGCTGGAGTGTTGCCGAGCCGTTTTGCAGCCACAATACCGCCGGAGGACCCATCACTACCACCGGCGCATACTGAGTATGGGCGTTGCTGTATGCTTTGTCGCTGTCGAGAATTGCAGTTCCGCTCTGGTATTCTATCGGTACACTCCACGGGCGATATTCGTTGATAACCGTCAGATACAACCCGTTTTGCCACTTGATTCCGCCAATTTTGCCGATGTAAAACACGCCGGACGTGGGTTCTTTGCGGATGCGCACCATGCCAACATCATGACCACCCGCTGTCGTGCCGACCAGCATGGTCATTCCCGGTTTCACGTTTGCCAGCGTTCCACTGCCGTTGTTGTAAGTGATCGCATCCGGTTCTTCAACAAAGTTGCTTTGATTGACCCGCGCCGTATAAACAATTACCGGCTGGTGCAGTACAAGATACAGTCTGCTGGACTGCCTCCCCCGGAGTTTGCTGAGTTCTGTTGACGTGATTGCCCGCGTCATGCTGCCTCCAGCAAATTGAAGCGAACACGTAGATCAAAGACAAATCCGGCGCGCTGCTCCTCATCTTCCGGCCAGATCATGGCTGCCAGATAATTGCTGTAAGTGTTATCCGCCGTCAGTGTGCGAATGTACACATTCGCGCTCGCACCCGTGCAATATGTTCTCAATGCGGAACGTTGTGAAGTAGTAAGTACCGGAAACACCCATTCGGCTTTTCCCCAACCAAGTTCACGCATCTTACCATCCGCCAGTGTCACCCGCTCTCCGGTTTGAAATGTGCTGCGCGGTACAGGCAGTCCCAGCGTTTCGATATTGACCATTCCGGCCAGCGTTGTGCCAATCTTGTAGTCTGCCATCAGGCCAGCGCCTCCCCAAACACACCTTCGGCAATTCTGCGCATTTCCTCTTTCATCCTGCGCATCTGCGAATCGCTCAAATCGCCGTACACGCGAATCTCACCAATCTGCACGCTTCTTGCTCCGCCGCCAACTTGAGAAACGGCTGGCGGAGTGAAATCAATCTGCTGCATCGCCGCTGCTGGTGCGCTTCGATTGTTTTCGACACCAACCACAAAACCCTTGATGGTCATCTCAGCGAAATATTTCATCAGCCGCGACGGCGAACCAAGTTTCAGAATTTTGCGCACCTCCACAACGGCGCTGGAAATTGGTTTGATGACCGCTTCAATCAATGCCCCGGCCATGCTTATTATTCCGCGGATGAACCCGGTCATCAGTTGTTTCCCGGCATCCATCATTTTCATCCGAAAACTCAAAACATTAAGATAAGCTCGTTCAAGAAACTCTCCTACCTTTTTTGCGCCATTCGTCAGCATTGCTACAAATTGCTGACGAATCACCTCGCCGATCGCAACCAGCATTTGCACGCTCTCCCATGCCGCGGGTCCAAACCGCTTGATGACCACAATCAACAAACCAATTGCAGCTATCAGCGCGACAACAGGAGCGGCGGCGGCTGTTACGGTTGTCAGAAGACCACCTGCGGCTTTGGCGGCAGCACCAAGACCGGCAGCGGCTTTGGCTGCACTTCCGGCAATTCCAACATTTCCAGCAAGTCCACCGCTGAACAAACTGAACAACTGCATTCCGCGCCCCACGATACTCAGTACAGGGCCTATTGCCGCCGCAAACAAAAGCATTTGAACAATAGCAGTTTTTACCGGCTGCGGCAGGTCTCTAAACCATTGCAAAATCGGAATAAGCACCTGCATAAATTCAGTGACAGTTGGAATAAGCAGCTCGCCAAAAGACGCAAACGTGTCCTCAAAGGTCGCTTTCAGTGTCCTAGTGGAGTTTGCCAGCCCGTCAGATGTGCGCGCAAAGTCGCCCATTTCCTTCCCGGACTGGGCAACCAGCGCGCCAAAGCGCGCCATCGCCAGCTGTGCAGGCGTCATCTTCTCGCCAGCCTTCGCGATGCCGTTTGCAACTGCGTAAGCCTCAACGCTTGCCTGTCTCAAATCCTTGCCCAGCGAAATCAGCGGTTGGGATGACCCAACAAGCCCCGCTTTGATTTTCTCGAAAGCCTCGCCCGGGTCCAGATTGTGAAAACTGGCATAGTCAGCAGTCAACTGCGTCAGCGCCTTGCTCATCTTCGCGGCTTCGTCTTCCGCAATGCCCATGTTCGTGAGGATACTACCGTAAGTTGCAGCGTAACTCAGCGCTGCATTTTCGCTCATCCCCATCGTCCGGCTGGCTTCTTTTCCGAACTTCAGCATATCATCTGCCATTCTGCCAAAAACAACACTGGTTTTGTTGCGGGTTTCCGCCAGGTCACTGGCAAATTTCGTAGCAGCAGTCCCGGCGGCAATCAGCGGAAGGGTGACACCCACCGTCATACGGTCGCCGACAGCCTGTAATTCCCGCCCGATCCGGGCAGTTTTCTTTGCGGCCGCCTCCATGCTCTGAGTGAACTCAGTAACATCCGCAACCAGTTTGACGACCAGTTTAGCCAGTTCCGCCATTTTCGCCTTCTTTCACAATGCCAAACAAACTGAAAATGCGCTGAATTTTTCCGCTCAAATTCTGCTCTTGAGTTTTTGGAATGTAATGAGGTCTCATAAAGTCAACCGGCTGAAACGGTGTCTTGCGTTTGCGCTCATCCCGCGCGGTGTTTGCAATGACACTCGCGACCATCGCCGCGCGATATTCTTCATCCGCATCCAGCCAGCCGTTTTTGAAAACAATCATCCATTCCGTAAACTCCTCGCTGCTCATTCTTGCCAATCCCGACTGTACCGATTCCCAGCCCAGGAGCGCGGCTAGCCGGAAGGCAAACACGCGCTCCGGGCGGGCAATCAGTTTTTTTCCAGTTGTTCCAGAGCATTTTGCGTCAGCCCGGAGATTTCGAGAACAGCATCAGAGATTCGCTCAATTGCCGACCATGATTTTTGACCAAGCGCGGTTACATCCTTTTCGGTGAAAAGAGCATTGCCCTGCTCGTCAATTATTGCCATCGCTGCAATCATGACCCGTAACTCTCCAAGACGGTTCAAATCTATCTGGTTATTGTCATTCATTATCCGCGCAAGAGCCTTGTCACGCTCCAGCGAGGTCAAGCCGCGCACAATGACCGAACCGCCCCATTCTGGAACTTCCACAACTTTGGTTTTGACGTCATTTGCCGCAAGAATTTGCTCACGATTCAGAATCATAGTCAGTCACTCCTAAGTTAGCGTTACAGTGCCTTGCGTGACAGCCCCGGCGATTTTCAGCGTCACATCCGCAGAAATTTTGTCCTCAACAGGGAACTTCATTTCAAATCCTGTGCACATGGCGCTGAAAGTGTAAGCATGATACTGATTTTGCGTTCCAGTCCCAACCGGAGTGATAATCCGCCAGCTGCGCGGTTGCGTTTCACTGAAAATCTTCAGCAAACCGTCAGTCTGGTTGTGGGTGCTGTCCGACGGGTCAAAGTTAATCGTGAAAGTCACCTCGCCGCCATCTGCCAGACCTGCCAGAAACTGCTTGTATCCACCAGGACTCTGCTGATGGGTAATGTCAACCGTGTCACGGCT